>JBDIAV010000073.1:0-17983 GCA_039812645.1 Actinomycetaceae bacterium | reverse complement strand
CTCAAAAGGTAAATCTCCAGCAAATGCCTCAATACTGCTCGAACCAGCTCCCTGCCATTGCGGCCACACCAGGCGCAGCGCGACACCGTCTGGCTGAGGAATCGTTTCTTGATTATCGTGAATCTGACTGTCGGAAATCTGCATGCTTATCCTTGTTGAAAACTTGCGTACGGATTGATGTATTCGCACGGGGCCAACAACATTGTGGCCTTGGTTTACCGCATTCAGATGTCACGCTGGTACGACTGAGGTAGCAAGCGCCATCGTTTGGAACCATACCGGCATGGTCGGCCGTTCGTAAACTCCTGCCCTTCTTGATTCTTCGCTCGACGATGCCATCAAACCTCAGCATGCATACCGACCAGCCTGTGTTTTCTTCAAAATCCGCGGCCTCTAACCAACCGGCTACCTGAATCATAGAAGGGCTGCTACAGTATGCGGCAGGAGATATCTCCTATCGACAAGGATTGTGACTGCGAGGCTCGACGCCAATGATGGCGAGCCGAAGAGCAGGCAAGACCCTCTGCGCAATGCAATGAATGTCCGCGGCCGAGAGGCGCTCAAGAGAGCGTACTCACCACCCGCGGCATCGAAGACAACGAGCACAGAGAGACCACAATGATGACTGTCCTCAACGGCACAACACCATTTCCAGCTGATTTTCTATGGGGCGGCGCCACCGCTGCCAATCAGATCGAAGGTGCATGGAACGAGGGTGGCAAAGGCTTATCCATCCAAGATGTGCTGGAACGCGGCGCGCTGAATCCACGCACAGAACACCCCACACCTGACAACCTCAAGCTTGACGGCATCGATTTCTTCCATCGCTACCCCGAGGACATTGCGCTATTCGCCGAGATGGGCTTCACGATGCTACGGATTTCTATCAGCTGGCCGCGCATCTTTCCTCTCGGCACCGAGACGGAGCCCAACGAGGAAGGTCTCGCCTTCTACGACAAGGTGTTCGATGAGTTAGAGAAGCACGGGATCACCCCGATGGTGACGATGTCCCACTATGAGACCCCGCTCTATCTCACCGAGACCTTCGACGGCTGGGTGAGCCGCGATCTCATCGGCCACTTTGAACGATTCGCACGCGTGATCCTCGAACGGTACGGCTCACGCGTGAAGTATTGGCTCACGTTCAACGAGATCAACGGACTACTGCACCTTCCCTTCCTCGCCGGTATCAACACGCCTTTGGCAGATCTCACGCCTACCCAAATCTACAACGCGGCCCACTACCAGCTCGTCGCGAGCGCGAGGGCCACACAAATCGCTCATGAGTTGTACCCAGATATCAAGGTCGGGTGCATGGTGATCGCCGCGCCGGTCTATCCGCTGACCCCGGACCCATCGGACGTCATCGCCACAATGCACGCAGATCACTCAAACTTGCTGTTCAGCGACGTTCACGTACGGGGGACGTACCCCGGCTACGGTCTGCGCTATTTCGAGGACAACGGGATCGATCTTGACATCACCGAGCAGGACGCCGTCGACCTCACGCACACCGTCGACTTCGTCTCTTTCAGCTACTACATGAGCATGTGCGAAACGGCAGCCACAAATCGCGAGGTTCACCCCGGCGGAAACATCCTCCGCGGAGTTGCCAACCCAACGCTCCCCTACTCCGAGTGGGGATGGCAGATCGACCCGCAAGGGCTACGCGTTGTCCTCAACCAGTTCTGGGATCGCTGGCAGATCCCCTTATTCATCGTCGAGAACGGCCTCGGCGCGAAGGACGAACTTGTTGAGATCGACGGCGAGCTGACCGTCATCGACGACTACCGCATCCAGTACCTGGGCGATCACCTCGTTCAGGTGGGTGAAGCCCTACGCGACGGCGTCAAGGTACTTGGCTACACCGCGTGGGGCTGCATTGACCTCGTCTCGGGTACCACCGGGCAGATGAGCAAACGTTATGGCTTCATCTACGTCGATCGGAACGACGACGGCACCGGCTCGCTTGCTCGTTACCGCAAGAAGTCTTTCGGCTGGTACCGAGACGTCATCGCCAGCAACGGGGCAACGTTGCTCCCCTGGGCCATCCGGCTCACACCATCATGCTCGGCTCAACAAGACCGAGCATCAAGGATTGTGACGGTTCCCGAGAGTTCCGGCAAGACCCTCTTCATGTATCACGCATACCCGTGAAGGGAAAATGATGAAAGATCAAGAACTCGCCCTCAGGATCGGCAAGCTAGTTGGAGGGCCTGGCAACGTCAGCCAGGTGACCCACTGTGCTACCCGTTTGAGGTTTGCCCTCAAAGACAACTCAAAGGTTCAGAAAGATGCCTTGTCCACAACCAAGGGAGTCGTCCAAGTCGTCGAATCCGGCGGTCAAACCCAGATCGTCATAGGTCCGGGCGTCGGCGACGTGTACCGAGAACTGGTCAACGCCAAAGGATGGACACAACTGGGAGGCGACAGCAACACGACCTCCGGAGAGAAGCAAAGTTTTATCGATTGGCTGTTCGCACTACTGGCAGGTACATTCCAGCCACTGTTGATGCCGCTCGTAGGCGCCTCAATGATCAAGATGTTTCTCAACATCGGTTCACAGTTCAATTGGTACGACCCCGATGCTCCGGGTGCCGCCATCTCCGTGATGATGGCGGCAGGCAACGCTTTCTTCTATTTCCTTCCCATCCTGATCGCCGCAACGGCTTCCCGCCGCCTCGGTGCCACACCCTATCTCGGCGCCACCGCCGCAGCCGCACTCCTGGAGCCGTCCTTCACGGCGCTGGGACAAGCCGGAGATGTGCTCTCCTTCCTGGGCGCCCCGCTCTACATGTTCAACTACTCGTCGTCGATCTTCCCCGCCATCTTCATTGCCATCGCGCTGTCCTATCTGGAGCCATTGCTCCGCAAGATCACCCCTAAGGATCTGCAACTCCTCATCGTGCCCACTGTGTCGCTCGCCGTCATGGTTCCTCTGGCCGCGCTTGTATTTGGCCCATTCGGAGTTCTTGTAGGACAGGCCCTCACCGATGGCATCATGGCTGCCAACAACTTCTCCCCTATGCTCATGGGTGCTCTGTTGGGCGGAGCCTTCATCTTCTTCGTCATGTTCGGCCTGCACTGGGCCCTTGTCCCGGTTATCTTGTCCAACATTGACGCTTTCGGCGGGGACCCAATCATTCCCATCACCGGCGGCTACAACTTCGCCGTGTGGGGACTCGCCCTCGCCGTCTTCCTTCGCGCGCCCAAGGGCAGTGAGCTCCGCGAACTGTGTAGCGCGGGCGCCCTATCCGGGTTGCTTGCAGGCGTCTCCGAACCCATGCTGTACGGCGTTATTCTTCGCTACAAGCGTGTCCTTCCACCGTTAATTCTCTCGGCCATGCTCAGCGGAGCAATCATCGGCGCTTTCAACGTTAAGTCGGGTGGCTTCGCACTCTCCAGCATCTTCACCATCCCCCTCATGACACCCACCGTTGGGTACCTTATCGGAATCGCCGTGGCCTTTTTCCTCATGTTTGCACTCGTGATGCTGTTCGGTTACGAGTCCAAGACGGACGTTGCGAAAGCGAAGGAGTCCACTAACCTACCGGACGCGGAGGCCGTCGTCGTCGAATCGACAAGCCCAGCAACTCTCGAATCTACGGGACCAGTCACGCTGCTCAGCCCGATGACCGGGCAAGTTATTCTACTGAGCGACGTTCCCGATCCGGTCTTTGCCAGCGGCAAACTTGGGTCAGGAATTGCGATCATTCCCGAAGATGGGAAGGTAGTTGCACCTTGCGACGCCACCGTCCTGCTGGCACCATCGAGCGGGCATGCCATTGGCTTACGCTGCGAGAACGGAATCGACATCCTCATTCACATTGGTATTGACACCGTAAATCTTGGTGGCAAGGGTTTCATGACTCATGTGCAGGCCAAACAGAAGGTTCATGCGGGTGATCCGCTTGTCGACGTCGACCTCGAAGTCATCGCAAATGCAGGGTACTCCGCCGCAACTCCCATCGTGGTCACAAGCAAGATCTCGGCAATCGAAGAGCAAACCAGCGGCGACACCGTTAACATCGGCGATCCTCTGCTGCGTCTCATTCCAGTGAAACGCGATGCAGCAGCTCGGTAACATCAACCTCGTCACGCAGCAGGCGGAGCCCAAGGACTCACCAGTCCGACAAGCCCGCCTGCTCGGGTGGCGTATCAAATCGGAGGACATATGAAGATATCCCGAATCTTCAACAACAACTCCGTCGGTGCTGTTCTGCCCGATGGGAGGGAAGCAGTACTCGTTGGCCCCGGTTTGGGATGGAACAAACATCGAGGTGACACCGTCGACGATTCCCAGGTAGAAAAACGATACATCCTCGAGGGCGGCCCCGAATCGCAGGGTATGCGTTCAATCCTCGTTGCTTTACCGTGGGAGATCGTCGAACTGACAGCGACTATAGCTAAACGGCTATCGGGACGGCATGGCATCGAGCTTTCATCCGTTGTGGAGATAGGTTTGGCCGATCATCTTGCCGCTGCTCTCGGACGAGTCGACACGCACACCACACTATCGAACAACCTGCTCTTTGAAACGAAAGCAACCTATCGTCGGGAATTCAAGATCTCACTCGACGTGCTGGAATGGACAGAAGAAATCACAGGAAAACGGTTGCCACTTGATGAAGCTGGTTTCATTACACTCCACCTCGTTAACGCCGGACTCACAGGCGACATGGTGGAGACCCAAAGGATTGCCTCCGCGGTAGCCGGCGTTATGGAAATCGTGCGGCAATGGATGCCTTTGGGCCTACCGTCGGAGCAATCGCACGTTGAGCGCTTCCTGACTCACTTGAAGTTTGTGCTGCGGCGGCTGACTGAAAACACGCAACTTTCCGGTAGCCATCGCAACATGTTCGAGATGTTGAAAATCTCCGAACCTGAATCCTTCGATGGAGCCAATCGTATTGCCACGTATCTTGAGCAATCCTTCGGAGACGAGCTATCCAGCGAGGAAGTCCTCTACCTCATGATCCATCTGTCGCGTTTGCGTCACGCTGGTCCGGAAGAAGCGGCGGGAAACTGACTCCTTACTGGGCACAAGAGCGTTACACATGCCGTCTACGGCATAGAGAATGCCAGGGTCCCCCGGCCCACCCTCGTCAACTCGTCGGAATGATCATCACCAGAGTTCCCACCACGATCAAACCAAGACCGGCGAGTGCCTTTTTACTTTGGCGTTCGTGGAAGAAGATCCACGCCAGTACGACGGTCACGACAATGCCTAGTTTGTCGATGGGGGCGACAACGCTCGCGGGGCCTTCCTGCATCGCCCGCCAGTAGCACAACCAGGAGGCGCCGGTTGCGAGCCCTGAAAGTGCGATGTAGGTCAGCTCTTTTCGCGGAATCTCCTTGATCGCGGATCCTTCCTTTGTGAGGCCGACGACGAGCCAGGCCATCGCAAGAACAACCACGGTACGAATTGCTGTTCCCAGGTTTGATTCGACTCCGGTGATACCCACCTTGCCGAGAATAGCCGTCAGAGCAGCAAATACCGCCGCGCCCACCGCATAAAATACCCAAGCGCCGATGCGGGCAGAGCCGGGCGCTGGCCGCCACTCCACCATGAGAAGCGTCCCGATCCCGATGAGCGCAATGCCAATGAGGCGTACCGCAAGATCCTCGGTCTCCCCCAGCAACACGATGGCCAGCAGTACCGTCAGGACAATACTCGACTTGTCGATAGCCGAAACGGTTGAGACAGGTCCGAGTTGCAGAGCCTTGAAGAAACAGAGCCACGAGGCACCGGTGGCAAGACCGGAAAGTACGAGGAAAAGCCATGTTCGCGAATCCAGGTCCATAAGCGTGGGCGCAGAACCGGATATCACGACCATCACAATCGCGCCGATGAGCACCACAACAGTTCGCAGTGCGGTCGCGAGGCTCGAGGGCGTCGTCGTCACACCTGACTTCGCAAGGACTGAGGTGAGCCCCGCGAAGAATGCCGATCCAAAGGCGTAGAGAACCCACATCAGCTATCACTCATCTGAACATACTCACCATTCGTCGACGAGCCGGAATGACCGAACTCTTTCCTCAAGTAAATCTCTTTTGCCAAGGTCGAATCAAAACCTCACCCGATAAGACGTCAATCGCACAGTTATTCCAGAGACGGGAAGGGCCGGGAATCCCACTCTCGTGGCATTCCCGGCCCCAGAGGCTAGTTAACTCAGCCCCTTCTTTTCACCATCGGTTTCTTCTCAGGTCCGATGATCCGTTGATTGTTTCAGCTAGCCGTTCTTGTTAGCTGTTTTCGCGGCGGCGCTTGGACCAGGCCATCGCCGAACCGATCATCAGCAATGCTGTGGCCGATACCGCCAAAGCCCGAACATCGGCGCCGGTATTTGGCATATTGCCGTGGTTCCCCTCACCGGGTCTCTGACCCTGACCGGGATCCTTGCCGCCATTACCCGGTGTGCCACCCGGTTCGTCCGTGCCACCTCCGGGCGTTCCCGGGTCATCAGGGTTAGTTGTATCCGTCAGCTGGAGCTCGTAGGTAGCCTGACTGGAGCCGGTGAAGGTCAGGACGCCGTCGGCCCATGTCGAAGCAACCGCGATCAAGCGATTATCAGCCGAACGCTGGAAGACTCGTGTGCCCTCGGCAGCCGGGACTGTGATGACTGAATCGAGGGCCGCAAACTCCGGGCGGTTCGAAATCGTCAGAGAACCCGGCTTGCCCTTGACTGGCGTGACGAGCTTAGCGTCCAGAATGTCATCCGAGCGGAATGTCGCGGTTGCCGTGACATCACCGTCCTTCAACGTCACCTGCTTGAGTTCTACATTCACCGTGACCTCACGCTCGGCTGTCTGACCAGCTGAGTCGGTCGCAATCAAGGTCACCTTGTTGGCGCCTTCCTTGACGACGGTGAGCGGGGCCGCCTCGAGAGTAACGGTGCCCTTCGGATCGTCGTCGTTGGCCGTGTACTGAGCCAGGACCTGATCGATCAGCGCCTTTTGGTCTCCGAGAACCTCGCGGTAGATGCTGAGATCCACCGAATCAGCACCCTCAATTGTTGGACGCGCATCCACGGAGAAGGTACGTGCCTTACTCGTCACATTGCCTGCCAAATCGGTGGACTCAACCACCGCCATGTAGGTGCCATAGTCAAGATCAGCCGTGGAAATAGGCACGCTCAGCTCACTGTCAAAGGAATCAGACAGATCCGGCGCTGTCGGATGCTCGTCACCCAAGATCCGGGCATCAACCAGGGCATCCTCAACCTTCTGGTCAGGGGCCAGCGCCGCAGCTTTCTCGCCGACAACCTTGCCGTTGAGCAGCACACGAATCGACGCTAGATGATCGTCCGTCGCCGTTGCCGTCACGGTACGACCGTCACTCACGCTCTCGCCTTGGCCAACGCCGTCAACAGCAATCGTCGGAGCAGCCTTATCCAGGACAACGGGAACGAGGCCAACTAGGGCATTGCCACTGGCATCGTTAAGCAGCAACTGCAGGATATCCTTGTCCGCGACCTTAATATCCGTGGAGAAGTCACGCTTGTTCGAATCCGGGCCAAGACCACTGTTGTGGTAGAGATCCAGGACAGACGAACCATTAAGGGACAGGGTGTAGCCCCATCCATCATCTGCTGCGGTGCCCGCGAAGGTCACCGATTCATCATTAGTAAAGAGCGCGCCACCATGCAAGGTTGGCTGGTCGAAGGTGATCGTTGGAGCAACCACGTCGAAGTAGAACGCGATTTGCTGATCGATCATCGTCACCTCGTTGCCGTCGGCATCCGGGGCTGTCACGACGAGTCGGAAATCGTTAATACCGGTCGTCATCGGAAGAGTTGCTTCAAACGTGCCCTTCTCCTGGTCAATAGTGGCCTCAATGGGCTCATTCGGAGTCGGTGATCCATCATCGGCCGCACGCGCGCCCGGGGTCAACGTTATGGAGCTGGTCTCCGAGAGGAGAACACCCTTGACCGTGAACTCCGTGCCGTCATCGCTGATATCTGGGTTGTCGCCAAGCACGAAGCAAGACGACAAGCCAGAACAGTCGATGTTGAGGACGTACGGAGGGAACCACTGGTTCTCAACCACCGGCGCACGGCCCGCGATGGAAATAGCATCGGTCGCGTCATTCGCACCATCGGAGTAGAGGATGCCAACGGCCACCTCGTCATCCCGCGGCGTGTAGGTGTAGCTGAAGGAACCGTCCTTGCCCACCGGAACATCTTCGAAGTTGATCTCTAGGGATAGCTCTGCATCAGCACGTTCGTCGGTAATAGTTCCCGCGATAGTTACCGTGCCATCTTCGGAGACAACGGCCTGGCCGTCATCGTTCAGTGAAGAGAATTCGATGACCGGGGCAAGCGAATCGTAAACGGGGGTGAGCGTCTTGTTATCGACCACGTCTCCCTTATCGTTGTATCCGATAACCTCAACGGTCTGCTTGCCTTCCACCAGGTCATACAACCCAACGAAACGTCCCTTGACGATCTCTACATCGTTGCCCGCAACAGTCACGCGAGTGACGTCATCGGAAGCATAACCCTGGATCATGAGCGTGCCGTCTCGGCTTAGAAGCCCACCGGGACCCAGCGGAGTTGTATTAATCTCCTCGGCGTTCGGAAGGATGATGCCTGAGAAACCAAAGATCTTCGACGCCGACGTTCGGTTCAACGCATTGTCACTCACGCTTACCGTCAAGAATGGAATCTCAGCCGGATCGTTGATCGTGATCTCCCACGTGTTCGTTCCGGTCTTCCGGCTCTCAAGGAGCGTACCGTCAGGGAGGGCGACCATAGGGTTAACGACAAGATCGGTGGACGTATCCTTGAAAAGTCCAGAACCGCCTTCATCCGTGACGGTAATCTGCAGCTTCTTTCCCTTGAGTTCACCAAACTTGATGACGGGTGCCTGGGAATCAATTCCAAAGGGAAGATCCGTGATCTGCCAATCAGCATCCGCCGAGAGACGGGCCTTGACGCGATACACATATTTTCCATCCGGAACCTGCGTGTAGTTACCCTTTTGTGCATCCCAAACGGAACCATCAAAGATGTAATTGATGGCCGAATGTGCGACCTCACGTTGGGGGTTGAGGATGTCATAGAGTGTTGGCCGCGGAAGTTCTTGCTCGGCGCCAAGCTTGCGCACCACATCTCCATCCGCGTTGAGGACTTCGTACTCGGCGTCAGAAATATTACGAAGCTGGAAGAGGCTCGCAAAAACCTGATCGAAATTACCATCACCATCCGGGGACAACCAGATATCACCGCCGATCCAGCTGCCGGGATACGTTGCTCCGTCTCGGTTCGTCACCAATTCTGTGGTGCGGAATGACAAGGGGCTGGACTCGTCAAGATAAGGGAACTCTTCGCCTGGCTCTTGAAGGATTGGCTCCTCATTCCAGTCACCGACAAAGCCCAAGTACGGTACTGCGAGATCTGGTGCTCCACTGGTTTCGGAGGCGAGCCGCGCCCAGCCTTCAATGAAGCCATCATCATGGCCAGCAGGATTAAGGTTAAACGTCACCGTAGCAGCGCCATTCGCGGGGACCGTCACGGAGGTTACATCAGAGGTCAACGTGGCCGACGACGGCACCGTGACGTTGGTATAGTCACCCGCTTCCGCGTCAGCATCAGCTTCGGCGAGAACCTCTTGGGTAGGCACACTGTAGGTGACATCGCTCGAACCACGGTTCGACAGTGTCACCGTGAAGGAACGAGCCTCATTAACTTCACGAAGAGCAACGGAGGCGTCACCGTCAACGGTAGCGAAAACATCGGTTGCGAGTGCCTTGTCTATCTGAGCCAAGCCGGCACCCATCTGGCGAGGAGCGTACGGTACGCCCTCATCATTTTCGAGGATCTGCGCGGTGTTCATCAACGCAGTCTTGATGAGTTCGAGCTGGTCAGTTCGAGATACCGAGGAACCAAAACGCTCGGAGTAGTTCTCCAACATCAGAGCAGACATTCCGGCAACGTTCGGTGCCGCCATTGACGTACCCGACTTTGTGCCATAGGTATTGTCATTGAGCGTTGAGTAGACGTTGCCTCCGATGCCGGCAATTTGCGGCTTGAAGTCGAGGCTGGGCGTTGTGCCCCAGGACGTGAAGGTCGACGGCGTTAGAGCACTCTCGTTATCGAGGGAACCTACCTCACTTGAGAACCGGATATTTGCCGTCGTGTTCTTGGAAATCAGCTCCCGCAGGTGGCTACCAGCAGAATGTCCCAAGAAAACCGAGGGAAAATCGACCCCGTCAGTCCCCGCCATATTAATCAGTTCTTCGCCACCGGCTTCGTGGTTAAACACAATCAAACCGGCAACATCGTGCGCAGCGGCATTCTCAAACTTCTGGACGAAGGAGAGGTCGCCACCTCGCTGAACGAGCGCAACCTTATCCGAGTAGTCCACATTGGCTTTGAAGTCGTCGGCACCACCGAAGCCCGCATCTACCACTTGATAGTCGGTGTCCTCAAACGCCGGACCTTCCTGCAATCCGTAGGGCACACCGGTGCTATCGTCCCCGATAAACGCCAACTTCATCGTGACCGTGGAGTTCTCAATCGAGGCAACTGTGAAGGCGGTTTCCTGAGAACCGGGGGCGCCCACAACGCCGTCGTCGAGGTATCCGTAATAATCGTCTCCGTCACTGGTGGGCGAGAAGTTCAAACCCTCGTTTCCAGCGGAAACAACCGTCAGGACGCCTGCCTCGCGAGCCTTGGCCATCGCGCGATAGGTACCGTCAGACGCATTGTTGAGGCCATTGGTGGAACCCAGCGACATGTTAATGACGTCGGCACCCATCTTGACGGAATCTTCGATCGCAGCAATGATGTCCGAGTCATAAGCGCTTCCACTGCCATCATTGGAAAAAACCTTCATGGCGAGAAGCTGGGCGTTAGGGGCGGCGCCGTCAATACGTTTGCTATCCCAAGCTGGCTTATCGTCAACAGAACCGTTTGCGCCGACAATACCTGCAACATGCATACCGTGCTGAGAGGACGTCGTATCCTTCACCGTTTCGTTCTCATCGGCATAGTTATAACCACCCGGAACCTTACAGGTGAAGCCGGGAGCCGGCTGCAGCTTCACGTCCGGACCGCAGTTCTCGGCGGTGCCGAAATCCAGGCGCATATCCTGGTGGTTGATATCGATACCGGTATCAAGAACCGCAACGACAGTTCCCGTACCATCGACACCATATTCCTCGGCTGCAGTTACCACGCCTTGCAGCCCGCGAGCTGAATACTCTGTGGTGTGATAAACACGCTCACGCTTGACCGATTCCACCCGAGGATCCTGGGCAAGCTGCATGAGCTTATTAGCAGGGACACGAGCCGAGAAACCGTTGACGAGATAACCAAATTGGCGGCGGACCTCCACGCCATACTGCGCCGCCCAGTCGTCCAAGAGTGAATTCTGGGCCGAAATATTGGTCGACTCGCTCGCCGTCGAGGGGCTGTGTGGCTGACCTTTCAGAATGACGACGACGTCGACCTTCTCGTTAAGTGCAGCGTTCAGCTCCTTTCCAGCGACAATCTGACCTTCGCCAGAATCACCAGTGGCTACTGCCGGACTGGCGAAAGGGAGGGCAAGAACGCTGGCTATAACTGCCGCACTCACTCTCCGCAAACGTGTGTTAGTCACAGACTTCTCCTCCTTGAGAGCGGATAGCGGCAAGCACTATCCCCTTATCGCACGCCGAGAAGCGACGCCCCAGTATCGGAGTATAACAATTTGGATACAGCAAGCTGGGAAAAGACCAAAAATTCACTCGTGAGTGTCCATTCTCGTTCTGTAGAATGGACTTTTCCTTGATCACCATGTAGAGATGAGGCTCCGTGAGTTCTGCACCCTCACCCATTGACGCATCGTGGAAGCGTGTAGTTGTCTTCTTTCTTGGTGGCCAGGCCATCTCCCTGTTTGGGTCCGCTCTAGTCCAGTACGCACTAATCTGGTACATCACCATGGGGACGCAATCTGGCGCGATGGTCACCATCGCCACTCTTGTAGGTTTCGTCCCCATGATGCTCGTGACGCCCTTTGGCGGCGTCTGGGCAGATCGCATGAACAGGCGCTTCGTCATCGCGTCGGCAGATAGCCTGGTAGCCCTCTCAACTCTTGCACTGCTTGTGGCCTTCATGGCCGGGTACGGCAGCTACACGCTCGTGTTTGTTGCCATGGCAATCCGTGCACTAGGTGGAGGCGTCCAGGGGCCAGCAGTAGGAGCATTGTTGCCGCAGATAGTTCCCGCGCAGAAGCTCGGGCAGGTCAACGGCTATAACACATCCATTCAAGCCGGAGTCAATCTCGTTGCACCAATGGCTGCTGGCGGACTTTACGCATTCGCAACCATCGAGTGGATTTTGGCGATTGACCTTATAACAGCAGTGGTGGGAGTTGGCATCCTGCTACTCCTTGTCAAAGTTCCCGCGCATGAGCGTGCTCTGGAAGTCAACAAGCAATCGGGATTTCGCGATCTTAAAGACGGCATCGCCTACATTCATCAAAAAGAGCTACTGCGCCGCTTGATCTTCTACTTTGCGATCACAAACTTCTTGGTGACACCGGTTGCCCTTCTCACGCCGTTGCAGGTCACACGCGCCTTCGCTAACGACCCCATGTATCTCTCCATGATGGAAGCATCATTCGCCGTGGGGATGCTTGCAGGTGGACTCATCATCGGGGCGTGGGGAGGATTCAAGAGCCGCGTCATGACAATCGCGATCTCAATGATGGCGACCGGCATACTCACCATCGCCATTGGCATTCCTATTACCTTCTGGCTCTACTGCACGTGGATGTTTCTCTGCGGCATTGTTCTGCCGGGTGTTAATACTCCCGCCGTCACAATCATTCAGCTTTCGACAGATGAGCAATACATGGGACGCATTTTCTCCGTGGTGAATATGATCGGTATTGCCGCGATGCCCTTGGCCATGGTGATATTCGGACCATTGTCAGACAGGGTGCCCATCGATGCCATTCTCGTTGGAACAGGTCTAGCCATTGTTCTCATCGGAATTGTTTTGCTGAGGGATCGACGCGCTCGCGCACTGGAACCCAGTGCGGCCGACCTGTTGGATTGATAGCAAAAGGAAAGATACGAGCGGGTAGTATCGTATTAAGGACGGCTACATTTATGCGGAGGGACCCGCAATGAAACGGCTACTCAGTACAACAGTTCTGGTGATACTCGCTGCCGGGTCCTTGACGGCGTGCAGCGGCGGAGAACCCGATGGGCAACCATCTACCAGTGCCGGATCATCTATTAGCACATCGCCGTCTGTTTCTCCTACTGTTGCCAGCCCACCAACAAGGTCCGGCTCACCTGCTGCTTCCGGCTCACCAACGACGGCTGACACCGCAACTACTGACCCCTCGGACGTCGTCGTCGAAACTGTTGACGGCAACTGGCTCACATCTCACGCGGAGAATGCCGTTGCCATCATCGAAAATGAGGGCAACGTTGAAGGCTTTGACATCGTCCTCGGCGGTTCCGGGACTAAGGCCTGCGCTCCCGCCATCAAAGAAGCCACAGTGGAGGGCACCTCCCTCGCGATCGTCCTCCTGACGCCGGCCAGAGATCAAATCTGCACTGCCGATCTGCGTCCGTATAACTTCCGCGTGTTGTTCCCGGACGCCGAAAAGATAGAACAAGTTTTTCTTACTTTCGATATGGCCCGAGCACCCTACGAGACTTTCACCCAGGAAGATTTCATCAGCGTCCCCGAGTAACTTCCAACGCGAGACTGCTACTCGTCAACGTTTTTCATCAAGGCCGCAGTGATTCCGGCTGCAACGCCGAGCCTGTCCAATTCGGCGATTCTCTTAGAACCCGCTCCCCCAGGTGTACAGACTTTCCGTTGCAGGTCTGAAGGAGTTCGGTCAGATTCGGCCAACCATCTTGCCGTGCCACCCATAACGGCCACCGCAACCTCGCGGGCAGCCTTCCCCGATACTCCCTGCTCGGTTAGCGCATCGATCATTGCCTCCGCGGCGTAGGCAAAATAGCCGGGTCCCCCGCTGCTGAGGACTGCGAGCACCGGCTGCTCTTCCTCGCTGGTCTCAATCACCTGGCCGGAACGGCCCAGCAGTTTGGATGCCGCCTGGCGCTGGGCCGGAGTACATCGTTCATCGAACGTCACAAGTGAAATCCCCGATCCAATCTCGCACAAAAGACTAGGCATGACCCTCGCCGCTGCCGTATAGACAGGCAGATGCTCATGCAGTTCAGTCAATGAGATCTGGTCCGCTATGGAAATGAGTATCGTACTTGGGGCGAGAGAATCCTGTATCTCAACTACAATCTCCGGGACAGCATCCGGAGGCACGGCGAGCACGACGATTGCACAGTTGCCAGCAGCTTCAGCGTTGCTGGTGGTTGCATAAACTCCCAACTCCTTGGCCAACTCTCCGGCGCGTTCAGCTCTCCGAGCTGCAACCCACACACTGTGCCTGTCTAGTCCACCCAAGAGCGAGCCCCTGAGTAGCGCAGTCCCCATGGTTCCCGCGCCTAGGAAGGCGACGGAATCTGCCCGGGGTTTAGTTGTCGTTACGGTCGCACGGGATTCTGGGACACGAGAATTGAACATGATTCCAACCTATCGGAGCACAGGTTGTCGACGGATACTTCCTCGCAGGAACGCCTTCGACCCACATTTATAGCGTTTTGAACGGCCCACTCGCTCCAACGTTTTACTCAACAGCCAATTGCACAATGACAAGCATGCTACGTATCAGAGGAATCAAGCTCCTATACGGCCCTCACGCGAGGGGACAGAATCCAGGGTGTCGACGGCGTCGTCGTCGAACACAATGTCACCCACGGTCACATTGTCCTCGAGGTGCGCCATCGACGATGTCCCTGGAATGAGCAGCACATTCGGTGCGTGGTGCAGCAGCCAGGCCAGTCCCACCTGAGAAGGAGCAACGCCCAACTTAGCGGCAACAGCGACGACGGCCGGTTCGTCAACGACCTTCGGTAGGCCTGGAAGAGCTCCTCCGAGCGGGAAGAATGGCACCCACGCGATGCCTTCAGTAAGACACAGCTGGAGCAGCGTTTCATCCTGGCGGGACACAAGACTGTAGGCGTTCTGCACACATGCAATCCCCGCAGGCAACGCACAACGCAGAACGTCCTCGCTCACGCTACTTAGTCCAATGGCACCGATCAGTCCCTCCTCGCGCAGTGCAATCATTTCCGCCAGTTGATCCTCAAGCGGAACTTCCTGCTCCGGCGCAACAGGAATGCGATGGGGACCATCCATGCGCCGCAAGTTGACCACCGGAATCTGTTCCAAGCCGAGGCTGCGCAGATTCTCCTCGACGCTGGCACGTAACTCTGCAGGCTGCTGGGCGGGGCGCATCGGGAATCGGCCACCGGGATCGGGATCGGCACCAACCTTGGAGACAACCGTGACACCATCTTCTTGCCGCAAACCCAATCTGATGACTTCATTGGCGAAACCATCACCATAGAACTGGGCGGTATCGATGTGGTTGATACCCAGTTCAACGGCATGCCGAAGTACAGCGACGGCGGCGTCACGATCAGTATGCAACCGTGCCAGCTGTCCCGCACCATAACCAATACGAGAAACTGTGCGCCCGGCAAGCGTTGCCGTACCCCCTGGATGGGGCGTGTGCGCGAGAGTAGACATCTGATGCCTCGTTCCTTGGGATTGGTCGCCGAGCAAACGCCCTGCAACACTCCATAGTAAACACGTTGTAAGAACGTGGTTGTCATTATCGGCGTTGCGGCAGTGTTGCTCCAATCGAGCCCTTTCCCCAAATTCCCCCATCACCCCATCTCACCGTTGCTTGAGGGCGATAAATATCCGCATGTCTTGAATCACATCTATGACCAATTGAGTAATTTGGTCATTAAGTACTATGGTGGTGAACATGACGCAGACATCGAATTCCCGCAACGCATTGATCGTTGGAGCCGGCATTGCCGGTCTCTCCGCCGCTTCCGCCCTGAAGAAGGCGGGCTGGAACCCCGTCGTCATCGAGCGCTCCGCACACCGCCGCCGCGGCGGTTACTTCATCGCGATGTTTGGCTGCGGCCGCATCGCGGCCGAACGGTTACAGATGAAGGGCATCCGCAACCGGATCCCAGACACGGCCCACACCTACATGGTTGACCGTGCTGGCGACCGCAGGCCCGGTCTCGGGTTCCAGGACTTGCCCAATGGCCCCTGGATGATGCTGCGCGGTGATGTGGAGCGGTCTGCGTTCGAGGCACTGCCCGACGACGTGACCATCCGCTTCTCCACCACACCCACCGCGATTGTTCAGGACGACGACGGAGCAACGGTCACTCTCCTCAACACGGCGACCAACGAGACCACTACCGAACGCTTCGACCTGGTCGTGGGAGCCGACGGAATCCGCTCGACCGTACGCCAGCTGGCATGGGGACCGCATGAGGAGTACCTGAACCGGCTCGGGTTTATGATCTGCGCCTTTGAGCTACCCGAGGCCCTGCCCGGCCTGCGGCAAGAGGAGGGTGCGATTCTCTCCGAGCTCGGTCGTTCCTTCTGGGTGTTCCCTTTCTCGGACCATGCGCCGACGGTGCTGTTTTCCTACCAGACCAACGACGTCGACGCTGAACGGGCCAGGGCCAAGGAGATCGGGCCTGCGCAACGGCTACGCGAAGTCTACGGACCCGAGCCACTCGGCACTCTCATGGACACAGCCATCAAGCACCTAGAGGCAACCGACGAGTTCCTCTTCGACTCGGTCGAACAGGTTAAGGTCGACCATTGGCACGAGGGTCGGGTTGTGCTGCTCGGGGACGCCGCATGGTGCCCCACGCTGTACTCCGGGATGGGCGCGACATCCTCGCTCGCAGGCGCGGACGCGCTGGGTCTGATGCTTGAGAAGCATCCCGGCGATGTCGAAGCCGCGCTCGAAGCTTGGGAAGAAGGTCTGCGTCCTGCGATCACCGATTTTCAGGCGGCGGCCTTCCCCATGCGCGAGCTGTTCACTCAGACTACGGCCGCGGGTATCCGCAAACAGAACCGGACGATTACCATGCGCCGATTCATGTTCAAGCTGCCACTGCTAATGAAGCTGATGACCCGGTCCAAGCAGTTCCGCCTGCGTAACAACGACCTCGCGGCGAGCATCGCATGATAGATAATAGGACTATGACAACAATGACAGGAGAACCGCACGCTGCCGGTAAGGCCGCCAAGGTCTTGGCGGCCGCCGAGGAACTTTTCCTGGTGCACGGCTTTAAAGGTGTGACGATGTCGGCGGTCGCGCAGCGCGCACACGTCGGCAAAGGTACCCCGTATCTGTACTGGCGCACCAAGGAAGACCTGTTCATCGAGCTCGTCGCTAGGAGCCTCGCGGACACGCTCGACGATCTCGCTGCGCGGGTTGGGGAAGAACCCTCGCTGGCTGTCGCCGGGCACCTGGTACCGACAGTGGCCGAGGCGTGGCTGGCCCGCCCGCTGGTACGCGCGCTACAGGTATCCGACGACGCCTTCCTCGGTGCTCTCCTAGACAATCCTCGCACCCGCGCCATCCTGGCCGAGAACGGAGCGCCAGCGGTACTGCGTAGGCTGCTACCCATCTGGCGTGAACACGGCTCGATCCGCACGGACAGGAGCCCCGACGTGCAGGCGTCGGCACTCGAGCTACTCGCAGCAGGCTTCTTCGCTACACAGTCTCGCAGCGCATCCACCGGCGCTGACCCGGACCGTGCGTCGGTCCTCCGGATCGCGGTTGCCGATGTACTCGACGCACGTAGGCCCGACAATAGCAAGCAGCTTGCCACCAAGATAGGCGCTGCACTGCAAGCACACGCCCAGCACCTGCGTGACTCCACAAACGAACAGACACAGGCATCCATGTCAACGGAAGCCTCAATCGATACGCTCGCACGAGCGTGAGCGTCCGGCGAAACATCCGTGTAATCACAGGCAAGATAAACGCGGTCAAGACCGGCGAGGGCCTGATTCGAAAAACGACATGTGGCCCGGCAAAAGCCGGGCCACATGTCGTTTGTGGA
>JBDIAV010000072.1:0-18057 GCA_039812645.1 Actinomycetaceae bacterium | reverse complement strand
GGTGCGAAGAAGTCCAACTTTGGCGCGAAACCGCCTAGGCTTAACCCATGCGATTTGTACGTCTGACTGCCGATGCCTATGCAACATTCATGAGCACCGTCGAACGCCAGTTCGTCCCCCAGATGCCCGAGTATGGCCTTGCTCGCCAAACTGACGGGCACGAGGTGGAGTACGTGGGCGTAGTTGACGGGCCAACGGAGGACTCTGAGAAGGTCATCGGAGCCGGGCTGCTGCTCTTCCAGCCGTGGAAGAAGTTCTTCCAGCGTGGCCTCATGAACTATGGCCCCACACTCGACTGGGAAAACAAGGAGCTGGTGAATTTCTTCTTCACCGAGCTGACGGCCTTCCTGCGCAAGAACCATCCCAAGGTGCTTGCTGTGAGCATCTGCCCTCTCGTGCCCAAGAACTTCTACGAGGACATCCACGTGGTCGAGAAGTCCAAGCTCGGCGAGGATGTCGATATCCAGTTCCGATCGCTCGGCATGACTCGCATCGACAAGGAGTTCTACGAGCAGCCGGATATTCAGATCCGTTACATCTATACGAAGAACATCGCCGGGATGAGCTTCGAGGAAGCCACCGCCACACTGAGCAAGGGGCTGCGCCGTCGCTTCCACAACGAGGGTCGATACGGTGTCGAGGTGCGTTTCCTGCCGCCCGAGGAGTTCGACGTATTTGAGCAGCTTCACGAGTCGACGGCCGAGCGTACCAAGATGGCTGGAATCACCAGTTCGTCGGAAAACCTGTACCGCAACCTCATGAAGGAGCTCGGGCCCGAGCGCGCATTCCTCTCCGTTGCCTACCTTTCCCCCGTGCGCTACCTCGAACAGATTCGCGCCGAGCGCGAGGAGCTGAAGGAACGCCTCGCGGTACTGGAGGCTCGCAGGCCCACAAAGGCCCGCGACCGCGACATCGACCAGGTGAACAAGCGCTTCCCCCTCCTCGACGAGCAGGAGGCCACCGCGCAGCAAACACTCGACGAATACGGCGACAACATCCCCTTCAACAGCGCCCTGTCCTTCGTGGCTGGTAAGGAGATCATCCTGCTGCTCGGCGGCATGGACAAGCGTTTTAACTCCTACGGTCGCGACTACCCCGTTGAGCGCGCCATGTTCAAACTGGCTTGCGACATGGGCTTGGAGGTCTACAACACCTTCGGTGTCTCCGGAGTGTTTGACGAAACTGCGGTGGATGCTCCGGTTCTCGCCTTCAAGCGCTGGCTGAACGGGAATGTCGAAGAGTTCATCGGCACCTACGTGCTGCCGATTCACCCGCGGCTCGCCAAGCAGCTGGGCGCGATCTCCTAAGCTGGATCCACACTGTCTCATCGACGGTACGGAAGATTAAGTAAGGCGACGACGGCCCGGGGTTACCTTGCGGGCCGTCGTCGCCTTATCTCACCACTCTGTCGCGTTGGAAATCCGCCCTACCCCACCGCGTTCAACGCCGACGCGAGGCACTTACGCAGGGGAATATCGTAGGTTCCCACGTATTCTTCGACATCGCCATTAAACTGGCGTTTGAAATGCAGCACGCCGGCATCCGAGGCATCCGAGGTGAAATCTCCGGTGATACCAAACATGTTGTACCAGCGCACATCGCGTTCCAACGCCCACTCGATCATCGCCCGATGGATGAGGTAGATGCCGGAGTAACTCTGGAACTGTGCGTAGGAGCCGGAAATCAAATAGACGAGTTCATGGGGCGAATGGACGAAGAGACTTGCGGACAGGACGACGTCGTCGCCATATTCGGAGCGGATTGCTTCCGTCTCGTTCGCACGCCGGTCCAATACCTCGACTCGAGAGCGCAGCTCTTTTAACCTGTTGCGTTGCTTCTTGCCCAGGTGGCGATCCTGCTCATGGGCAGCGCGTTCTAAAGCCTCCAAGGTCGCAATTTCGGCGGTGACCAGTTCACGCTCCTCGGCGATCTGACCGAGAGCATCGGGACAGCTAAGGATGGCCGCCGGAAGAAGCACGCCCTCGGGACCCATACGCGCCATGAGATCGCGATAGTAGGACATCATAGCTGGGGCAACCCTCTCCATCGCCGTGCGTTCGGCGGTGTGGGTCATAACGTTCTCGAGGATATGGAAGTCCTCGGGGCCAAGGAACTTGACCGTGACCCCGTTGGCTCCCGCTTTCCGGAATGCGGTGCGCACGGTCTGGTGGCACGAAGCGACGGCGGCGTCATAATCCATCGATGCAAGATCCTTGACGTACGCGAAACGCACCTGGATATCCGACGACTCGTAAAACTCCTTCGTCACGCGCTCCGCCCCAAGATCCTCCATCACGGTCTCGAAGAAGCCAGCATTCTCGTTTGTCTTGATCGGGCTGATATCACGGTACTCGCGGCGCTTGAGCAGCGGGTTAACACGCAGCGTCAGAACCTTCCGGTCCCGTTCCACCCAGGAAATGAGGTGCTCGAAGAAGCTGCGAACCAGATCCCTATCATTCCAATCAATGACCGGACCATAAGGTACAACCGCTCGACGAAATAGCTTCTTCCAGGGCTGATAAACAATCGTTGCCACGCCTCTGACGTCGCCATTGTGTACAAGCCCTACTCGCTCGACCGTAAATCCCTCGGCCTCCCGAACATCACCGTATACGGGCAACTGGGTATAGAAACACCTTTCTTGTGCCGCAACGAATGCCTGATAGTCCTGGTCTGAGAGCCGAGTGAAGTCCATGAGAACAGATTCTTCACTATCGTCCCGCCTTGCGCAAAGGAGGCTCCCCACATATGAGGAGAGTCTTAGAGGAGACTTATTGTGTTCACAGCTTACGCTTAAGATTCGGCCCGGAAGCTCCTTGAAATCTCCAACGAGGCCCCTAAAAACCTGACTCCGTTGGCTGAGGGTAGAACGCCCGCATCTGACGCCATTGGTTGAGGAGATTGATAAGGCGGTAGATGGTTCGCTTAAGGTGGCGGTCCTTCGCATAGGCGAGTGGATTGACGGCACCACGCTTCCGGTGCACCCGCTTGACGTGCCTGTAGAGATCCTTGTCTCGCAGGTAGGTGCGGTTGGCGAGACACATAGGGACAACAGTGTAGATACCGTCCGCGCCGTTCGTCTGGTACGGCGCGGCCTGCCCCTCCATATCCGCAAGCATCGCCTTCGCCAGGTCAATCCCGCCCACTTTAAGGTAGTAGTGGCCGCGCCCAATACGCGGGTTGAGGTCAAGCCAGTACGCTGTGCCGGTGCGCGGGTCGATCTTCACGTCCATGGAGAAGAAGCCGCGTATGCCCGCGGCACGTACGATCTTCTGCGCTTGCGCGATCAGTTCGTCGTTACGTTGAACGAGGATCATCGCCGCGTTACCGATAACCTCCGGCTGATGTAGACCAAGGAGCACGCGCCCAGAACCCGTCGCGGTGATCTCGCCGTGCGAATCGACGTAGCCGTTGACGACCCATTGCGTGGTGTCGTCACCGGGGATAAGCTCCTGCACGATAAGGCAAATCGGAACCCCGTTGGCGTGCCACGCGGTAAAGGTTGCGAGAGCTTCGTCAAGGGTGTCAATGGGCATTGCTTTGCGCAACCCCTGGTGATGATACGTAGTCAGTTCAGCGCCATCTTCCGGTTTGACGACGACGGGGAACGTCACCTTCTCCAGATTCTCCCGCCAGGTCTCCGGCTGGGAAAGATCCACCGAGGTGCGTCCGGGAACCGGGAAATCAAGGGATGCAATGAGTTCTGCCATCGCACGCTTCGAGTTCGCCGTTTCTACCGCGGAAGCCGGAGCGTAAGGAAGGAACCAGCGGTCTTCTAGTTCCGCGCGGTGGCGCGAGACGAAGTCCACGCCCTCATCAGAGTTGATACATAGCACGAGCCGCTCGTCCGGATGCTCCGCCGCAATCTGGTGGAGCAGTGCAATGAACTTCTCCTCCACATTGACGGTGCCCAATGGGATCATCTGTGTATCGAAAATGCTTGAGTCATTGATGGGACCGCGACGGATCTCGGTCACCACGAGAGAACGAACTCCGATGGCCTCATGGAAGATCCTCGCAAAGGCATAGTCGGCGATATCGAAGCCGAAGATCACCGGAAGGATGGGGTTATTGTTCTTGCTCATGTGGGTCCTCACTTATAAATCCCGAACCTGCGCAGGATACCTCGCATAGGTGCCTCCAGCGAGGAGACTTCCTCCATCCGTAGCAGCTTCATCAATCCGAAGTAGATGAGGCTGAGGATAGGAGTGAGGAGGGCGACAGCGACGATGGACAGAAGGACATTGGCGTCGAGGTGCCAGGCGGCCATGAGCGGCTTCATGAGGAAGAATCCGACGACCGTGGTTACTACACTCACCGCAATGAGCTGGAGATGCACGCGCAGCAGGCGCTTACCATCAACGCCGCCCATACGCTGACGAAGGAAGTGTGCGAGGAGGAAGACGGACAGGATATTGGTCAATGAACTGACCAGTCCAATGCCAATAACAATGAGGCGCGGCGGTAGGAATCCACACAGGGCGAATCCGACGAGGCCAAGGATTTGGAAGGGAAGGTTAATCCAGAAGGCACCGCGGGTGTCCTCAAAGGCATAGTAGGCACGATCCAGCACGTTGACCGCGCCAATTCCCACAAGTCCGATAACCATCGCGATCAGCGAATACGACAGTGTCATCACCTCGGCCGGCGAGATCGTCAACGCAAGCACCCGAGAGATCGGAACCGCAAGGACAACCATGAGGACCGTACACAGCGCCATGAGCGTGGAGACCATACGCAGTGTCTTGGAAGTATCACGACGCATAGCGTCCATATTGCCGTCCGCCGCGTGCCGGGAGAGCCGCGTGAACATGGCGGTGGCAATCGACACCACGATGAGCGAGGTGGGAATTGTATAGATCGTGTATGCGGTGGAGTACACGGCGTTTCCCGCAACCTCAACGAGAGGAATACCCAATTGCTCCGCCCGATCAGTCGCTCCCGCGGCGGCGTTGGACAACGCCATCGTCGGGATCATCCCTGTAATCATCGAAAGCAGCACCCACCACGAGGCGCGGCCAGCAGAGCTCAGCCCCGAGTTACGCCACTTGAAGTCGAGACGGAACTTAATTCCCAGAGTGCGCATGGGCCACAAAAGAATGACGGCCTGCACCACAATACCGAGCGTCGAAACGCCACCAAGCAGAGCGATACGATCCGCGGTCCAGATACTCGCGTCGGCCGCCGTCGTCTCATCAAATCGTCCGTAGATCCACAGCATCGCCAGCATGCCCACGATGGCGACAACGTTATTGAGCGCCGGCGCCCACATATAGGGCCCGAAGTTCTCTCTCGCGTTGAGGATCTGGCCCAGCACCGTATACAACCCGTAAAAGAAGATCTGGGGTAGACACCAGTAGGCAAAGGCCACGGTGAGCGAGTACCACTCCGGAGACATCGTTGCCGCAAACATCTTGACCACCACGGGGGCGGCGAGCGTGATGAGGAGTGTAGCGCCACCGAGGAAGACGATAGCCAAGGTGAGAAGCTTGTTGATGAAGGCGGCGCCGTCGTCGTCCGATTGCTTGGTAGCGCGCACAATCGCAGGCACCAGAACCGCATTGACGAGTCCGCCCACGATGATCATGTAGATGAGGTTGGGCAGCTTGTTGGCCACGTCGAAGGCGTTGGCAGCGGGTGACGTCATGCCGACGACGGCCGCCAACAGAATCGGCGATCGCACCAGGCCGAGGAAGCGCGAGAAGAAGGTCCCCAAGAACATGACGAAGGAGGAGCGGGCGATACTTGCCTTCGCGGTGGGCGTCTCCGCTTGAGATTCTTCCTCGCCCCGAGACTCCTCGGGTGCGGGGACCTCGACAGGTGAGAGCGGGACGCCGTCGATATCCCGAACAGCGTCCACACGTGTATCCGTATCGATCGCGTTCACACCGTTGGCTGTAGTTCCCACAGGCATCGGGGTGTGGATGTGCGCGGACTCCCACCTGTCGTAGCGGGGGCCCCAACCGGAACCGTCCGCAAAATGGCGGCCTAAAGGTCTCTTTGGACGAAATGGCATGGTCCGATCGTAACGCTTTGACACCCAAGATACGGGTGAGCGCGCTTTGCTTCACATTGAGATGGGCCACTCCACAGCGGTTCTACCCCGCCGCGCGCTCCTCCTCAAGGATCTTGATGAGGGCCTCGCGACGCTCGGCCTGGATGCGGGGATCGGGAACCGGCAGCGAGGCGATGAGCCGCTTAGTGTAGGAACGCTGCGGGTTCTGCAGCACGTCCCATCCCCTGCCGGACTCCAACATCTCGCCGCGGTAGAGCACACCGACGCGATGCGCCAACATATCCACCACCGCAAGGTCGTGGGTGATGAAGAGGCAGGCAAAACCAAACTCCTTCTGCAAATCCTTGAAGAGCGCGAGCACCTTCGCCTGCACGGAAACGTCCAGGGCGGAGGTCGGCTCATCAGCGATAAGCAGCTTCGGGTTGAGTGCCAGGGCCCGAGCGAAGGAGATACGCTGACGCTGACCACCCGAGAGCTCATGCGGGAAGCGCGCGGCGTAGGAGGCGGGCAGCTGGACAGCCTCCAGCAGCTCGGCAACCCGCGCGCGGCGCGCAGCCGCATTCATGTCCGGGCGGTGAATGTCCAGCGGCTCGCTGATGGCATCGCCAATCGTCTGCTGTGGGTCGAAACTCGTCGCCGGATCCTGGAAGACGAAGCCAATGTCCTTGCGCAGCGGACGGAACTTGCGCTCCTTGAACCCCTTCATCTCCAGGCCGAGAACCTTGAGCGATCCACCAGTCACTTCCTCCAGGCCCGCCATGGCGCGCCCGATGGTGGTCTTGCCCGAACCGGACTCCCCCACCAGGCCAAAGACCTCGCCCTCGTGAATCGTCAGATCTACACCGCGCACCGCCTGGAATGCCGGGCTGCCGAGGCGCCCAGGATAGGTGACGCGCATGCCGCGCGCCTCCACAATCGCGGGCCGCGCATCAATCTCAGCGAGGTCACGCTCAGTCAGATTCACCGACGCCGAATGGCGCCCCAGATGCGGCACCGCGGCGAGAAGCTGCTTCGTATACTCCTGCACCGGGGCGTAGAAGAGTTCCTGCGCGGGAGCTCGCTCGATGATATGTCCCTTATACATGACAGCCACCGAGTCGGCCAGATCGGCCACCACGCCCATGTTGTGGGTAATGAGGAGGATCGAGGTGTTGTACTCGTCGCGTATGGACCGCAGCAACGCCAGAATCTCGGCCTGAACGGTGACGTCGAGCGCCGTCGTCGGCTCGTCGGCGATGATGAGGTCCGCGCCCATCGCGAGCGCCATGGCGATCACGATGCGCTGCTTTTGCCCACCCGAGAACTCGTGAGGGTAGTAATCGATGCGCTTCTCGGGATCCGGAATTCCGACGGTTCGCAGCGCACGTACCGCCTCCTCGCGGATCTCCTTCTTCTTCAACTTCGGGTTGTGGGCGCGCAGCCCCTCCCCGATCTGCCACCAGATGGGGTACACCGGATTGAGTGAACCCGACGGCTCCTGGAACACCATCGAGACTTGCTCGCCTCGCAACTGACGAAGCTTGTGCCCGTGTAGACCGACGACGTCGGTGCCCTCAACGAGAATCGCACCGGTCGCCGTCGCCGTTTCGGGAAGAAGTCCGAGAATCGAACGCGAGGTGACGGACTTGCCGGAGCCGGACTCGCCGACGAGGGCGAGAATTTCGCCCGGATCGAGGAAGAGCGAGACGCCGTCGACGGCGCGCACGTCCCCATGGTCGGTGGCAAAGGTGATCCCAAGGTCAATGATCTTCAAGCGGCGTTCGGTGGCCATCTCGGCCTCGAACTCCTCGCGGGTGTAGGCCTGGCCGTCGAAGCCACGCTCCGGGGGCTGCCATTGCAGGTCACTCATAGGAGGTGTCCTCTCGGTTGGAAGCGGCGGAGGTTTCTAGTGCGGCGGCGGATGCGGCCGCGTTCGGGGTGGGCGTGTTCGCGCTGGCGGAGATGCCGGACGCGGTGTTGGCGCGGCGGCCCTTCTTCACTCCCTTGCGGGTACGCAGCCGTGGATCGTTGAGATCGTTCATGGACTCGCCCACGAGGGTGATACCCAAAACGGAGAGAACGAGCGCTAGGCCAGGGAAGATGGCCGTCCACCAAATGCCAGAGGTAACGTCAACGACGGCACGGTTGAGGTCGTAACCCCATTCTGCGGCCGCGGTGGGCTGGATGCCGAAGCCGAGAAAGCCGAGTCCCGCCAGGGTGAGGATTGCTTCCGAGCAGTTGAGGGTGAAGATAAGCGGCAGGGTGCGGGTGGAATTGCGTAGCACATGACCGAACATGATCTTGCGGCGCGGTGCGCCAATAACCTTCGACGCCTCAACAAAAGGCTCCGCCTTCAACCGCACAGCCTCGGCGCGGATGACGCGGAAGTACTGCGGAATAAACACCACCGTGATGGAGAGAGCGGCGGCAAGGATGCCTCCCCATGGCGTTGATTGCCCACCCGAGATAACGATCGAAAGCACAATCGCCAGAAGAAGGGACGGGAAGGCGTAAACGGCGTCGGCGATCATGACAAGCGTGCGGTCGAGCCATCCGCCGATGTAGCCGGAGATGACGCCCAGCACGATGCCAATGAGTGCCGAGGCAATAACGGCGAATACCATCACCGCGAGCGCGGTGCGCGTACCCCAGATGACACGGGAGAAAACGTCGAAGCCGGAAACAGTAGTTCCCCAGATGTTGCGGTCGCTGGGTGGCTGCTGGGTTCCAAAAGAGCCTGCGGCGTCTCCCTGAGCTGCCCAACTATAGGGCGCAATAAGCGGCGCGAAGATTGCTGTGAAGACAAGGATGAGCGTGAGCACAAGGCCCACAATGAGCATGCCGCGTTGCAAGCCGTGAGAACGGCGCAGGTCGGCGATGATGGGCAGGCGCAGATACCAGGGTTCCCGGGCGGGGCCCACGGTGATCTCTTCGGATACTTCGATACTCATCAGTACCTCACTCTCGGGTCAATGAGGGCCGCGATGACATCAACGAGGAAGTTGATGACGGCAACGATGACAGCGATCATCATGACGATTCCCTGCACGGCCACAAAATCTCGCGAGGCCATGTACTGGGCCATAACAAAACCGAGGCCCTTCCATTCGAAGGTGGTCTCGGTGAGAACCGCACCGCCCAGGCTCATAGCGATCTGCATGCCCATGACTGTGATGACGGGGATGAGCGCGGGGCGCAGGCTGTGCTTACGGACAAGCCGGGCCTCCCCCACTCCACGCGAGCGCGCCGACTCGATATACGGCTGCTCAAGGGTTCCAATGAGGTTGGTGCGCACGAGCCGCAGAAAAACGCCGCCGGTAAGCATGCCGAGGGCGATGGCCGGAAGAACAGCATGCAAAAGGACATCGCCAACCAGTTGCATGTCGCCAAGCCTGAGAGCGTCCAGCAGATAGATCCCGGTGGGGTTGGTGATGCGAGACATCTCCAACTCTCCCTGGCTGCTAGCTCGGCCAGCGATGGGGAAGATTCCTAGGTTGACCGAGAAGATCAACTTGAGGAGGAGGCCCATGAAGAATACGGGGGTGGCGTAGCCAAGGATCGCAAACACACGAAGCACCGCGTCCGGCCAGCGATCACGGAATCGAGCGGCAACCATGCCGAGCGGAACACCGATAATCAGCGCCACAACGAGCGAGTACATGACAAGTTCGAAGGTGGCAGCGCCGTAGGTGGTGAGGATCTCGGTGACAGGCCGGTTGTCGGAAATAGTAGTACCAAAATCGCCACGGACAATGTTCCACAGGTACTCGACGTATTGCACCACGAGTGGGCGGTCGTACCCCGCGGCGGCGATACGCTCGGCTAATTGATCGGGTGTAAGCCGTCCACTCATGGCTGCGGTAATCGGATCGCCCGTTGCCCGCATGGCAAAGAACACCACGGTGACGAGGATAAAGACCGTGGGGAAAATGAGGAGGAATCTGATGAACAGATAGCGCCCAAGTCCTCCACCCGATCGCGACTTCTTTTCTGGCGACGACGGCGACGCGGCCTCCATCGTCGTCGGGACGGATGCGTCCACTGATGCTTCACTCATAATCTCCCCTTGAACGGAAGGCCCCGCGAGAGCATGGACGAGGCTAGAACGAGGACGGGAGGAAGCCCGTTAAGCGACGAGCTTCCTCCCTTGGTGCCCACTACTGTGGATGGTTTGTTTTTAGGTCCAGCAATCCTGTGAGACGAGCTGAATCACTTGGTAAGCGGCGCGATACGCAGCTTGAACGACGCGTCAAGCTGTAGGCCGGACACGTCCGTGCCCGTTACCGCGATCTGCTTGCCCTGGAGCAGGGGAAGAGTCGAGATGTCGTTGGAGACGAGATCCTGAATCTGCTCCAGCTTGGCGCGGCGCTCGTTAACATCCGCAGTGGAGACCTGCTCGCTGATGAGCTTCTGCACCTCGGGGTTGTCGTAGTGGTTAGAGATGAAGTTGTTCTTGCTGAAGAACGGGGTGAGGTAGTTGTCCGGGTCGGAGTAGTCCGGGAACCAACCGAGCTGGTAGACCGGGTAAACATCCGCGACGCGGTCCTTGGAATACTGCACCCATTCGGTCGACTGTAGGTCCACGGTGAACAGGCCGGAGGACTCCAGCTGATTCTTGACCGCCGCGTACTCGTCACCCGAGGACGGACCGTAATGGTCGGGGCTGTACTGCCACGAAATCTGGACGGGAGTTTGCACGCCGGCGTCGGCAAGACGCTTCGTCGCCTTCTCGACAGACGGGCCGCCCTTGCCGTCACCATACTTGTCCTTGAAATCGGTGGTGGAACCCTCGACGCCCTCGGGAATGTAGGAGTACAGAGGAGTATAGGTGCCCTTGTAGACGTCGGTGGCGATTGCTTCCCGGTCCACGAGATCCGCGATCGCCTGGCGCACGGCAAGAGCCTTGGCTGGGTCGGCATCGGCGGTGGCAGAACCAAACGGGTTGGTGTTGAAGTTGAAGACCGAGTATCGGATCTCGCCGCCGGGGCCTTCAACAATGGAGACGTTGTCCAGCTTGGAGAGTGAATCGATATCCGTGGCGGACAGCGAGCGGTATGCCACGTCAATGGCGTTCTTCTCGATGTCGAGCCTCATATTGGAGGCGTCAGCGTAGTAACGCAGCGTGACGCCGTCGTTCGCAACATCACCAAGCGACCCCTTGTAGCCATCGAACGGTTCGAAGGACGTCAACTCGTTGGCCTTATAGCTGGCGATGGTGTACTGGCCTGCAAACGGCTTTTCCTTGACGATGTCCGCATCGGAAAGCAGTGCGTCCGCAGGGAAGACGTCTTCGTCAATGATCGGTCCCGCCGGGCTGGTGAGAATCTGCGGCCAGGTCTGGTCGTTCTCACTCTTGAGGTGGAAGACAACCGTGGTGTCATCCGGGGTCTCAACCGATTCCAGCTGCCCCAACAAGCTCGACGGGCCGTTGGGATCCTCGATAGCAATCTGTCGATCGAAGGTGAACTTCACGTCGGACGAGGTGAGCTCGTTGCCATTTGCGAAGGTAAGGCCCGGCTTGAGCTTAACGGTGTACTCCTTTGGAGCAGTGAACTCGGCAGACTCGGCAATGTCAGGCTCAGGGGCCATGTCCGTCGCACCCGGAGCGGTGTTGAGTAGGAATGGGTAGACCTGATTCATGATGAAGAAGGAGCCGTTATCGTAAGATCCCGCGGGATCAAGGCTTGTGACCTTATCGGTGGTGCCGATCGTCAGGCCGGCCGCAGACGTCCCATCATCGGAACTTGAACCGCTATCGTCTGTTGAAGCGCATCCGGCAGCGAGGGCCAGAACGGCACCTCCGGCCACGATGCTTCGCATAAGTGTGCGTGACATGATTTTCCCTTCGAACAGCTCCCGCGGCTGCTGACGTCCGCCGGAGACCACCACGCTGACGCCGGTGATGTACCCCATAGTCTGCCTGTTCAGGGGAATGACACAGGTCATCTCATTATCTGGATCACATTATCGATGATCCGGGTGTCCGGTACCGGGACATACGACAACCGGATCCGGGTGAGAGAGGTAACAGACCCTCAGATCGTCGACCCCAACGAAGGGCGCGCTATGGGTGACCTGTCCGAACTTCCGTTACCTCTCCGGAAGTGAGTGGGCTACTCGCCAACGAAGAGGAAATAGTCCACCCATCCGCGAATAGGTATGTAATAAGCGTGTAATTTCCCTAAACGGGTTCCAGATGACGAAGGCCCCCACCTGCATTTGTGCAGGTGGGGGCCTTAATGTGGTGCCTCCAGCAGGACTTGAACCCGCGACCAAAGAATTATGAGTTCCCTGCTCTAACCAGCTGAGCTATGGAGGCATACGATCATCCGCGGCAGACGCGAGCGAAATCGACCGTCCCAGTATACCGGCATTTACGGCTCCGATTTCCAACCGGTTAGTGGGTGAGCACACGCCAGATACCGCGCCCGAATTTTGCCGACGACGACGCACCGCCTCCAGTCCGCGGTTCACCACGGGTGCCCTCCCACCAGGCCGTATCACCCGCTTACGTCAACTGCTCCTCACATGTGCGCCGTTGCGCCTCCAGCTCGATGAGCCGAGCAAAGAGTTCGCCGTAACGATCATCCTGTGGGGAGGTGCGCTGCAACTCCGAACGCAGATCCGCAATCTGCCGGGTAATGCCCTGCTTAATGAGGGACACAGAAATGCTCCACACGTAGTAGCTGAGCCGATCAGGGCGGGACTCCGGCAGTCCTTCGACCGCCAGCTGCGTCACGGCACCGGCCACGACATCATCCGCTTGCTGGACCACTTGCTCCACATACCACGCGGCCGCATCCTGGGTAGCGCGTTCCTCAGGGGTGCCTTGCTCCAGCAAAACGTTGAGCCGCTGGGTGTAGCACGCGGTTCCTCCCGCGGCACGGATCGCCTCGTGGACGCGCCGATGCACGGGAACCGTAAACGTCTGAGACGGCAGGTTATCCATCCCCGCCTGAGCGGCGTAACCCGGCAGCTGTAGGTACACTTCCAGCGCCTCGCGCTCCACCCTCTCCACCGGATCGCGTAGGCGCTCGCGCGGAGGTAACAACGCATGGCCAGCTGGCCCCTCGCCACCGGGGCCGGACATTTCGTTATCCGACGGCGGAGCAACTCCCCTGCTCACCGGATGCCGTTGCGCCCCAGACACGGCCATCCGGACGGTGGTTTCGTCCATTCCCAGCCAGCCTGCGAGCTGGCGGGTGTATTCGCCGCGCAGAACTCGGTCACGGATCGAAGCAACCATGGGTGCAGCAGCACGTAGCCCAGCCGTCCGGCCTTCGGCTGTCTCTAAGGGCAGGCCCGTCAACACCGAGGTGATAGCAAACTCGAAAAGCGGGCGGCGGCTATCAATAATCTGACGCACGCCCTCATCCCCGTAGGCCATCCGCACTTCACACGGATCCATACCCCCTTGTGCAACGGCAACGAAGGTCTGGGCAGCGAAGGATTGATCTTCCTGGAAGGCGCGCAGGGCAGCCTTCTGACCCGCGGCGTCGCCGTCGAACGTAAAGATTACCTCGCCCCCGTAGCTGCGCCCAGACGAGAGCATCACTCCGGCGGCGGGGTTCGCGCCGTCGCCGATAAGACGCCGCACGATCTTCACGTGGTCCGAGCCGAAAGCCGTTCCACAGGTAGCAACGGTGCACTCAATGCCCGCGAGCTGCGCGGCCATGACGTCCGTATAGCCTTCCACCACCACCACGCGGCGCTCGGTGGCGATCGCCTTACGTGCCAGGTTGAGGCCGTAGAGCACCTGCGACTTCTTGTAGATGGAGGTTTCGGGGGTGTTGAGGTATTTCGGGCCGTTGTCCGCATCGGAGAGTTTGCGCGCACCAAAACCAATGGGATCCCCGGTAATGGAGAAAATTGGCCACATGAGGCGATTGCGGAAACGGTCATAGTTTCCACGATTACCCTGGCTCGCGAGCCCCGAGGCCGCGATCTCGCGTTCGTTGAAGCCGTGGCGGCGCAACTCAGTGAGAAGCGCGTCCCACGAGTCCGGCGAATATCCAATGGAGTACCGCTCGATAGCGTCAGCATCGAAGCCACGTTCGGTGAGCATGCGGCGGCCCGCTTCCCCCTCGGGGGTGTGCAGCTGGGCCTCATAGAACTCGACGGCCACGCGGTGAGCATCAATGAGCCGCGCGCGGCTGGGGCCGGAGGGCTGATCGCGGCGCCCGCCGCGCTCCTCCTCGTAATGGAGCTCCATGCCCGCCTTGCGAGCAAGCAGTTCCACCGCTTCAACAAACGAGATGTGTTCGACCTTCTCCACGAAGGAAATAACGTCCCCGCCCTCGCCGCAGCCGAAACAATGCCAGCGGCCGACGCTCGGGCGCACATGGAAGGACGGCGTCTTTTCATCGTGAAACGGGCACAGACCCTTCTGCGAATCCACGCCCGCGGGCCGAAGCGACACGTACCCCGAGACGATCTCTTCGATTCGCGCACGCGATCGGAGTTCGTCAATATCCTCGCGCTTGATCAACCCTGGCATGGGAACATTCTAATGACGTCCTCCGACAACTTTTGACCGCGTAACTTGTGACGGCCCCTCCGGGAGCCCTCGGCGGGATCTCTTAGTTCCATAACATCCCGCAGAGCTCGGAGTGTAGCTTGCGCGCGGACTGGTCCGTGAGCGACGCAACCTGATCGACGACGGTGCGCAACCGGGCATCGGCGTCGCTCTCCTTCCACGTCTCGAAAAAGTGCGGTTCCAAATGATCGGGACGTTCCTGAAGTGCGTCAACAAGGTCGAAGAGCATGGTGCGCTGGCGGTGATGGTCGATGTCGCTTTCGCGCGGCTCCATAACGTACTGGACGGCGATCCCCTTGAGGATGGTGATTTCGTCAATGGTGTCCTGTGGAATGATGACGTCGCCGTCGTAGCGAACCAACGGACCGCTGCCGTGTGTTGCGCGTGTGGCGGCACTGACCGACGAGATGAAACGACCGATGAGGTCGCTCGTCAGATCCTTCATCGCCGCAAGGTCCGCGTACGAACCCGAATAACCCGTGGGCCACGCCTCCTGGGCGAGTAGACGAACAAGCGCCGCAGACAGACGGTTTCCGTCAGGATGCCGGTACCAACGCATCGTCGCCTCAATAATGCGCTCCTGTTCCGCCGAGGAATAGAGATCGCGTGGCGTCACGTGTCCACCGACGACGGCGTCCTCCACGTCATGTACCGAGTAGGCGATGTCGTCAGACAGGTCCATGATCTGCGCCTCGACGCACTTGCTGGTGCCGTGCTCGCCGTGTGCCCACTCGAAAAGCGGGGCGTCGTCGGGGTAGACGTTGAACTTCTTGGTGGGCGTGCCGTCCGCGCGCAGCGGGCCCTCGCCCGCCAGCCAGGGATACTTGATGACGGCGTCCAGCGTGGCGCGCGTGAGGTTGAGGCCGGCGGGTTTGCCATCCGGTGCTACACGCTTTGGCTCTAGCCGGGTGAGCAAGCGGAAGGTCTGCGCGTTGCCCTCGAAGCCGCCAATGGACTGTGAGACCTCGTCCAGGGCGCGCTCGCCGTTGTGCCCAAACGGTGGATGCCCAAGGTCGTGACAGAGGCAGGCGGTCTCGACGATGTCCGGGTCGCAACCGAGATTCTTGCCGAGCGAGCGGCCCACCTGGGCCACCTCAAGCGAGTGCGTGAGGCGGGTACGAATGAAATCGTCAATCTCCGGGCCGAGCACCTGCGTCTTGGCGCCCAGCCTGCGCAGCGCGGCCGAATGCAGCACGCGGCCGCGATCGCGCTCGAACTCGGTGCGGCTGGGGCTCTTCGCGGCTTCCGCAACCCAGCGCTGGGCATCTTCTGACGTGTAATCCTGGGGCACAGGATGAGCCTACCGAACGTGTGCGGTCCGCCGCTTGACGGACCGCACACGTGTGGATAAATAGCTGGGAAGCTACGGAGTGTTTAGGCGCGCTGGTACGCGGCCCAGCCCCACGCTGGGAGCGAGACGGTGGCGCCGGTGGCGAGATCGACGACGTCGCCGCCGGTCGCTTTGCGCTCGCCCACCACGGGGATCGGGCGCCAGGAACCCTCAAACGGTCCACTGAGCAACTCGACCTCGCGCGGGGATGCGGAAAGGTTGAAGATGGCGAGGACGGCATCGTCGCTGGTGGAGCGGGCGAAAGCAAGAACTTCCTCGCGATCGGACGTCTTCACTTCGATCATGCGACCGCCCCAGGCGCCGTTGTCCAGCGCGCGGGTGGCGGACTTGACGGCGATAAGCTGGCGGTAGAACTCGCCCATGGGGTGCTCGCTCCACTCGATCGGGTCGCGGTCGAAGAAGTCGAGGCGGCGCTCGTTGCCAGCTTCCTGACCGTTATAGACGAGCGGCATGCCGTCGCTAATGAACGAGAGCACGATGATGGACTCGAGGCCGTCACCAAAACGCTCGTACTCGGTTCCCACCCACGAATTCATATCGTGGTTGGAGACAAACTGCATGCGGATAGAGTCGCGCGCGTAGGCGCGATCGTTCCATGCGTAGTACTCGCGCAGTGGCTCCAGGCCGTCCTTACCGGAGGCGATGCGATGCATGATGGTGTTCCACGTCCAGGCGTAGGTCATGTCGAACGCATCGTCGTGCAGCTCACGCGACTCCCATTCGGCCAACATGAACACCGGCTTGATCTCTTCAAGTTCGCGGCGCACGCGCGCCCAGAACCATACCGGGACGAAACCGGCGACGTCGCAGCGGAAGCCGTCCACGTCAAACTCGCGCACCCAGTACGTCATCGCCTCGGCCATATAGTCGGCAACTGCGGGGACGGTGAAGTCAAGATCGACGATATCGTCCCAGTCCCACCACATCGTGGGGCGCGGTTCGCCATTCTCGTCAAGCTCGTAGAATTCGGGATGCTCCTCGCGCAGCACGCTGTCCCACGAGGTATGGTTCGCCACCCAGTCGATGATGACGTGCAGGCCGAGCTCATGCGCCTTATCGATCAAGGCGTGCAGATCGGCTTCGCTGCCCAGCTCGGAACTCACCGAGTAGTAGTCGCGCACCGCGTAGGGGCTGCCCAGCTTGCCCTTGCGGTTGAGCTCTCCGATCTCGTGCACCGGCATGAGCCACACGATGCCCACACCCAGTTCCGCAAGACGGGGCAACTGTTCGGTGGCAGCGGCGAACGTACCTTCCGGGGTGAACTGGCGGGTGTTGATCTGGTAGATGGCGGCGCTGCGAGACCACTCGGGGTGCACCACGGACGGGCCGGTGGGGTGGGTCGAAGCGGGCGCAAAACGATGTTCCATGAATGTCCTTGCGTAGGGAATTGGGAGCGTGGAAAAGCGGGAAATGGGGCCTCAGACATGCTATCGCGACCGTAAGCCTTAGAGATCCCGCCAGTAGGCCATGACCTATTGACGCAACCTCTTAGCCGCCCGAGATGCCCACTTCGGCCTGCGAGATCTTGGCGCGCTGCGCCTCGGACAGCTCGCGCGAGTCGAGCCAGCCATCGGGCAGGTGTGGGCGTTTGGGTGAACCGGCGCGGCCGCGCGGGCCTTCGGCCGCCTCGGGGTAGTCCTGATCGAGGTCAAGCTGATCAAGCTTGCCGCGCAGCTCCTCCAGCGTGGAGACGAGAGCCAGCTCGTTGCGGGCGCTGCCGCCCACCGCGAATCCACGCAGGTACCAGGCCATATGCTTGCGCATCTCGCGCAGCGCCCGGTGCTCGTCGCCGTTGAAGTGCTCGACGGAGAGCTCCGCGTGGCGAACAATAATGTCCGCCACTTGGCGCAGGTTGGGCCGTGCCCGGTCCGAGGAGCCGTGCAGGTGAGCAGCGAGATCGTGGAAGAGCCAGGGCCGCCCCTGGCATCCGCGGCCCACGGCAACACCCACGCAGCCGGTCTGCGCCATGACGGCGTCAGCGTCTTTCACGTCAAAGATGTCCCCGTTCCCAAGCACCGGCAAGACCGAATGGGAAACAAGCTCGCCGATCTGATCCCAATGCGCGTGCCCAGCATAGTGCTGGGCCATCGTGCGGGCGTGCAGTGTGAGACCCACGATCCCATTGTCCGCGGCGACCGATGCGGCATCACGGAAGGTTGAGTGATCCTCGTCCAC
>JBDIAV010000071.1:0-18604 GCA_039812645.1 Actinomycetaceae bacterium | reverse complement strand
TCTGGAGTGAGGCAGAGAATCCTTGCATGGGAACGATGATCAATGAAGGAGCGCTAGCGCAGCTTCAGGAACGTGCGAGCGTGACCAAGGACGGTTGGTTGAACGACGGCGACCTCGACGACGGTATCTACAGAGAGTCCGGTCGCGGCGCCCGCGGAACACCGCTGGTGGTGCTCTTCTTGAGTCTGGCCAGCGGTGCTCCGACGAGCTACATGATGCCCACTATGCTCAGCGTCCAGCTAATCCCTCGTCCTGTCCGCTCGCGTTGGCTGCCCTGATGACTGCGGCCATACTAGCTGCGAGTACTGAGCTAGCCTTACCGGCTGCCCAGGCGACTTCACCACGATGGCGGTACTCGATGACCGTGAGTGCTTCGGTGTTGTTCCCCTGTCCGATGCTTGTCTGGTGCAGGTCGAGCACGTCGATTCTGATTCTGTGGGCGGCCAAGGTGGCCGTTAGGGCCTCGACCGGTCCGATTCCGTTATGGACGCTGACATGGATTTCGCCCCTTATCTTAAGCGTGATGCGGGTGCTGTTGTGTCCTTCATGGTCGGAGGTTTCGTAACTAGTCAGTTCAACTTTTCTGCCGGCGCTTGTATCGAGATAACTGTGTTGAAAGATGTTCCAGATGTCCTTAGCGGTCACCTCGGAGCCAAAATTGTCCGCGTGCCGTTGAACTCGTCGAGCAAGGTCGATTTGCAGTCGCCTGGGCAGTTCGATGCCGTATTCGGTTTCGAGCAGGTAGGCGACACCTCCCTTGCCCGACTGGGAGTTCACGCGGATCACTGCCTCGTAGCTTCGCCCGATGTCGGCGGGATCGATCGGCAGGTAGGGAACCTTCCATGTGATTTCATCTTCCGGTTGGCCTTCGGCGCGAGCGCGAGCGCGATGTTCGGCGAAGCCTTTCTTGATGGCATCCTGATGGGTACCGCTGAAGGCGGTGTGCACGAGATCTCCGACGTAAGGATGGCGGGGATGAACCTGCAGACGGTTACAGTGTTCGACAGTGCGGCGAATCTCATCAATATCGGAGAAGTCGATCATCGGATCAATGCCTTGCGCGTGGAGGTTGAGAGCTAGCGTCGCAATATCCACGTTTCCGGTGCGCTCTCCGTTACCGAAGATACAGCCTTCGACGCGTTGTGCTCCGGCAAGTACAGCAAGTTCGGCACAGGCGGTTCCGGTGCCTCGGTCGTTGTGCGGATGCACGGAAAGGATCACGCTGTCACGGCGGGCGAGATTCTTGTGCATGTATTCGATCTGATCGGCGTACACGTTGGGTGTTGCTATCTCGATAGTGGCCGGCAGGTTGAGGATCACCGGACGCTCCGGTGTAGCCTGCCACAGCTCGCTCATCGCGTCGCAGAGTTCGAGGGCATAGTCGGGTTCGGTGAGGTTAAAGACTTCAGGACTGAACTCAAAACGCACGTTCTCCATGGAGCCAGCAAACTCGAGCACATTACGTCCGCCTGCCAGGATCAGTTCCTTCAACGCTGCCCGATCATGGCCGAGCACCGTCGAGCGCCAGGTGGGTGCGGTGGCGGTGTACATGTGGATGACCACGGGGTTCGTGCTTCCCTGGATTGCTTCGACGGTGCGCTTGATGAGATCACGCCGGGCCGCGGTGAACACAACGATCGTCACGTCATCAGGGGCGATATCGGTTTCGGCGATGAGGCGTACGAAGTCGAAGTCGGTCTGCGAAGCAGAAGGGTAGCCGACCTCGATCTCCTTGTACCCCATAGCGACCATGAGTTCGAAGAAGCGGCGTTTGCGGGCGGAGTCCATCGGCTCTGCAAGGGCTTGGTTTCCATCGCGGAGATCAACCGGCACCCATAACGGCGCCGACGTGAGTCGTTTGCGTGGCCATTCCCGTTCGTCGTCGGCAAGAGGAACCGTGATGCGTGAGTATGCGTCAGCGTACCGGTGGGAGGGCATCTGCGAATGTCGTTGCCGATTCCAGTTTGGTGCTCCCACGGGAATGGAGCCCGCAGGCGTAGAGATGGTGGGGAAGATAGTGTTGTTGTGTGTGGCTGTTGTTGTCATGAGTTCTTCGTTCCTTCATTGTCTGGCGCTACGACCGGCGTAGACAGATGCGCCACGACGGGGAACCGGTCTTATTAGGCCCCGCCGTGGCACAGAAGAAGGAGGAACTCGAAAGAAAACGAAAACATGGGTAGACTGTAACACAACTCCTCAGACAAGTAGAGTGGTAAGGATTTGATGATGGTACAGGTGAGACGGACCTCGCTTGCAGATCAGGCTGCAGACGTCTTGTTGGAACGCATTAGATCAGGCGAATGGCGTTTAGGGGAGAAGCTGCCGGGTGAAACGACCTTGGCTCCCCAGCTTGGCGTTGGACGCTCCACCGTCCGTGAAGCAATCCGGCAGCTCGCTGGACGCGGAGTCGTAGACTCGCGGCAGGGGGCGGGAGTGTTCGTGATGGCCCTTGACGCCCCCGAAGACTGGGATGCGGTACTGCGCCGCGCAGACATCGTGGCGGTGATCGAGGCCCGTATTGCAATCGAGACGGAGGCTGCAGCCCTAGCGGCCGAGCGCCGCACACCGGCTGATCTCCGTATGATTCGCCGAGCGCTGATCCTCCGCGATGAGCGGCGTGGTAACGCTATTGAGTTGGTTGACGCAGATACGGCATTTCATCGTGCGATCGTGGCTGCGGCGCACAACCCAATCCTCATCGAACTGTTTGATGGCTTCACACCGCGACTACGTCAGGCAATGATTGACATGCTCCGCATCCGGCCCGATCACACAAACGATGCTGATCACGAGGCCCATGCCGACCTTGTACAGACGATTGCGGACAGAGACGCGAGTGGTGCGGCACTTCAGAGTCGCGCCCACTTGCAGACAATGAAAGCCGCGCTCGCCTAATGATCTCGACTTTGCGGATAGCGGCTGTCACTGAAATCTGGTACGAGGACATTGCTCCCTCGGGGTAAACATCCAGGAGCATCGTGCGTGCCTGTCCTACGGCGATTAGGTGACGGAGAATCTGGTGCGGTACGAGGTGGGGGTCGTTCCATAGTGAGCGACGAAGTTCTGGCGGAACGTCACCACGCTGACAAAACCGGAGGTACACGCAACCTTCTCGATACTCCACGTCGTCGTTTCGAGGAGGTGGCGCGCCTCGTCCAGTCGGCAGGAGAGAACCCAACGGGCCGGTGTGCTGCCAGTGGTCTCTTTGAATCGGCGGGTGAAATGCCGGACGCTCATGTTGGCGTGCGTGGCGAGCGACTGCACATCCAGCGGCTGATCGAGATGTGCCAGCGCCCAGTCCAACGTCTCACCAAGTGAGTCGTGTTGGTGAGACGAGACCGGCTTGTCGATGTATTGCGTTTGGCCGCCCTCGCGATGAGGGGCGACGACGGCGCGCCGGGCAATAGTCGTGGCCGCCGCGGCTCCGAGTGTTCGTCGAACGATATGAAGGCAGGCGTCCAAAGCGGAGGCGGTGCCCGCCGATGTCAGCACGTCGCCATGATCGATGTATAGCGGATCGGGCGAAACCTGAACGGCGGGGTAGCGCTCGGCGAGAGTCTCGGCATGTAACCAGTGAGTTGTGGCCGCGCGTCCATCAAGCAGTCCGCTCGCGGCAACCGGGAATGCTCCGAGACAGAGGCCAGCGACGGCGGCTCCTCGCGCGTGCGCACTGCGCACCAGTACCTTCAACGACTCGTCAGGTTCTGGAAGCTCATTGGGCCAGGAGACAAAGATCAGCAGATCAGCTGCGGTGGCGTAGTCCGTTCCGCGGACGTCTGTAAGTATGACACTGTCGGTAGTCCGTACAGGAGCGCCGTCGTCGCTCCACATTGCCACGGTCCAATCGGGGGCGAGTCCCAACCGCGTGACCTCGCCGAACACGAGAAGTGGCGAGGCGAGATGGAACAGTGAGATTCCCTCGAAAACGTGAAGAGCAATCCGCATTGTTGGCCTGATTTCATCGACAAAGGTCATATGTGCCTCTCACTCTACCCGGGCGCATCGCGTGAGAATCTCCATGACGCCGTACAAAGGCGTCGGTCAATCCCGGATTGAAGGAGATGAAGACAATGTCAATCAACAGAGTTCTTGTGGTGGTGGACGTGCAGCAGGAGTATTTCGACGGTCCGCTGAGGATTCAGTACCCCACGCCGGAGATAGTACGTGACACCGTTGTCACGGCGATCGCTGCCGCCCGTGCCGCCGATGTTCCGGTGGTGCTCATCGAACACGAAAATCCCGCGAGCGCGGTGGCCTTTGCTACCGGATCGGAGCGGCAGAAGCTTCATCCTCGGCTTGAAACGTTTCGTGATCTTCCGAGGTTCACCAAGAACAAGGCCAGTGTTTTCACCTCGGGAGAGTTCGTCGAGTGGCTCGTTGAACATGACATTACCGTCGTGACGTTGGCGGGTTTCATGACTAACAATTGCCTGTTGGCGAGTGCCGCAGCGGCCGAACCCCTCGACTATTCGGTCGAAATATTGAGGGACGCGAGCGGCACGATCAATCTTGTCAACGAAGCCGGAACGGTGGAGGCCCGGCAGCTGCACGAGACGCTCATGGTGCTCCTGCACTCCAACTGGGCCGCCGTGACTCGTACCGACCGTTGGATTGACGCGATCAACGAAAGGAGCGCACTCACACGGAGCAACTTGATTGTTTCAGCTTCTCAAACACATGAAGACGGCGTCGCGCACCTGCGGAAGTGAGGTGACGCCGTCGTCGGCAAGGAGATGTGCTGCACCGGGTACCACTTGCGCCGTGACTCCAAGGTGCTCGGCGAACCGGTTGGTGAGGGAGGGGGAACTAACGGAGCGTGCTCAGTGACTACGGCTGGGCCACGTTCCAGGTGTCGCAGGAGGCCACGGTGCCATTGTTGTATCCCTGGACGAGCCAGTTCATGCGTTGTTCGGCGCTACCATGGGTGAAGCGTTCCTGATTGACGCTCACGCCAGCATTCTCCATGATGTGGTCGTCTCCCACGGCAGCGGCAGCCGAGACAGCTGAGTCAAGTTGCTCCCGCGTGATCGGACGGAGGAAGGTCTCGCCTGATTCAGGATCGACGGTTGTCGAGGCATTGTTGAGCCACGCGCCCGCCAAGCAATCCGCCTGCAACTCGGAGCGAACTTGCGAGCCGCTCGGCCCAGAGTCGCCCTGGTGCACGCGGGCTAGGTATCCGAGCTGATTCTGGATATGGTGCCCAAACTCATGCGCCACGATGTAGGACTGGGCGAGGGTAGAATTCTCGGTGCCGAAGTCGGTTTCGAGTTGGTCAAAGAAGGTGACGTCCAGGTACACGGTTTGATCGGCAGGGCAGTAAAACGGACCCATTTGTGCGGAACCGGTGCCGCACGCCGTCGTCGTCGCCTCATCGAAAACAACGAACTGGGGCTGCACATACTCAACGCCAGTCTCTTCGGGCAATTGGGCCTGCCAGTAAGCATCGAGGGACTCCGCTGTTGCTACCATCCAGCACTCTGTCGACGCGTTTGCGTCCGCACCCGTCGTGCACTGCGCGCTGAGGTCGCCGCCGTTCTCGCTGGTGACGGAGGGCGGAGTAAGAGCCTGTGGGTCAACCACCTGCCCTGTGAAAAGGTAGATGATAATGGCGCCGATCAAACCGATGCCGCCAATACCTCCGGCCGCCACGGTACCGCGCCCGCGGCGCTGGACCCGGGAGCCGTCAAGCCTGATTCCGTCATTCATGGACATGTCTTGAGGATAGTGGGCCGGGCACCATGCTGCCCAGTCCCGGAGACGCGTGGCTCTTCTTGGCCGTAGCTGCGCGTGCCGTGCGATACAACCGATGCCCTAGGTTAGGCACCCCGCAAAAAGGTTTGTAGGCTAGAGGGCGTGATTAACGCCCAGAACCTTACGATGCGGATCGGTACCCGTGAGCTCATCGTCGACGCCAATTTCCGTATCGATAAAGGCATGCGGATTGGATTGGTCGGCCGTAACGGTGCCGGTAAGACAACTCTCACGCGACTGCTTGCGGGGGAGGGTGTCACCTCGGAGGTTATCGAGCACACTGGTCAGATCTCGCGCGGTGGCGAGATTGGTTACTTGCCGCAGGACACTCACACGGGCGATCCTGAGGAACTCGCACGTGACCGTATTCTTTCCGTGCGCGGTATCGATGCGACGATTCGGCGTATCCGCAAGGCGGAACACGAAATGTCCACGCAGACTGGCAATCGCCAGATCAAGGCGATGGAACGTTATGTGCGCCTTGATCAGGAGTTCACCGCTGCCGGTGGCTGGGCCGCAAGCGCCGAGGCCGCGCAGATGGCTGCGGCGCTGGGGCTCCCGGAGCGGGTTCTCAATCAAACCCTCGAGACGTTGTCTGGTGGTCAGCGCCGCCGTGTCGAGCTAGCGCGTATTCTTTTCTCTCAAGCCGAGACCTTGCTGCTCGACGAACCCACCAACCACCTTGACCACGATTCCATCATCTGGCTGCGCGACTATCTGCGCGCCTATAAAGGTGGTTTTGTGGTGATTTCCCATTCTGTTGAGCTGCTGCAGGACACGGTGACCGCCGTCTGGCACCTGGATGCCAATCGCGCCACGCTTGATGTGTACAACATGGGCTGGAAGGAATACCTGGTCCAGCGCGAAACGGATGAACGACGACGACGCCGTGAGCGGGCGAACGCTGAGAAGAAGGCTCACCAGTTGCTTGCGCAGGCGGACAAGATGCGCGCGAAGGCTACCAAGGCGGTCGCGGCGCAGAATATGGCGCGCCGTGCCGAACGCCTGTTGCAGGGGACCGAGGATGCTCGCAAGGCGGATAAGGTGGCGAATCTGCGCTTCCCGGAGCCCGCACACTGTGGACGTACACCGCTCACCGCCAAGGGATTATCCAAGTCCTATGGTTCGTTGGAAGTGTTTACGGGAGTGGATCTGGCTATCGACCGCGGTAGTCGCGTTGTGGTGCTGGGACTCAACGGAACCGGAAAGACCACCCTGCTGCGGTTGCTCTCCGAGATTGAAGAACCCGATACCGGCGAGGTCATTCCCGGTCATGGACTCAAGCTCGGCTACTACGCCCAGGAACACGAGACAATCGACCTAAAGAAGTCGGTGGTGGAGAACCTGCGTTACGTAGCACCGGAACTTGATGACACTCACGTGCGTTCGGTGCTTGGTTCGTTCCTCTTCTCCGGTGAGGATGCGGACAAGCCTGCTCACGTCCTATCGGGTGGAGAGAAGACCCGTTTGGCGTTGGCCATGCTGGTGGTTTCGGCGGCTAATGTGCTGCTGCTCGACGAGCCAACCAACAACCTTGACCCAGCTTCGCGCGAGGAAATCCTCAACGCGCTGCGTCGCTACGAGGGTGCCGTGGTTCTGGTGACGCACGACGAGGGCGCCGTCGAAGCGCTCGACCCCGAGCGCGTTCTGCTGCTGCCTGACGGCGACGAGGATCTCTGGTCCTCCGACTACTTGGATCTCATTGCGTTGGCGTAACTTTCCCATGTGAGAGTACGGGTTGCGAACTCTTCGGGGTGGCCTGTGCGGTACCCTTGTAGCCATGCCTACCCTTATTCTCATGCGCCATGCTCAGGCGGGCGAAGCATTTCGTGACTTCACCCGGCCGCTTGCACCACGCGGCCGGGAACAAGCCGCCTATCAGGCAGGACCCATTGCGGAACGTGTAGGACATGTGGATCTTGCCCTCGTTTCCGCCGCCAAGCGAACCAAACAAACGTTGGCGGGTCTCACATCGGGCGGGCTCACCATCAACGAGGTACGGGCTGAGAAGGCGCTGTATGGTGCGAGTTGGTTGACGGTTCTTGAGTTCCTCAATGAGGTTCCCGAGACAACCGAGACAGTTCTTGTGGTCGGGCACGAACCCACGATGTCGATTTCCGCGGCGCGGTTGGCGAGTGATGATTCCCCCGCGAACATCGACATACAGATGGGCTTCTCGACGGCCTCGGCTGCCATTGGGCGCCTTAACTCTTGGCAGCAGCTGGATATCGGCGGTTTATACGTCACCGAGGTTCTCCGCGCGGCGATTTAGTGGTCATCGCGAGCATCTCGTGACCTATACGTGACGGTATTGCGATATACGAACAGCGGTCGCGTATACGTCATTCAATGCATTGAGGTCCCACTTCCCGATGAGTCGAGTGCGGGATAGTTGGGATCTCTAAGCGACTCCACTGCCTACATCCCATCCGAGAAGAGCGATAACGATCTCCATGTGTGGCTCAGTAACGATTGCCTGGGCTGTTTCAAGAACAATCGGCTTGGCACAGAAAGCGATCGAGAGGCCCGCGGCATCCATCATGGCGAGATCGTTGGCGCCGTCTCCCATCGCCGCAGTGAGGCCCGCCGGGACGTTAAACTTCTCGGCCCACTCGATAAGTGTTCGCGCCTTCACTTCTCGATCAATGATCTCTCCATCGACGGTTCCAGTTAGCTGTCCGTCAGCTGTGTGAAAACGATTGGCAAGAATGCCGTCCACCTCGAAAGGAGCAGCAAAGCTGTCCACTACCTCGTGAAAACCACCTGAGACCAAACCGAACTTCCCACCCCGGGCGTGAGTGGTCTTCACTAGTTTTCCTGCTCCGGGGGTTATGGTAACCCGGTTGGCGACATCGGCCAGCATATCGACAGGAACTCCCTCTACGCAGGCAACTCGCTCGCGCAACGATTCAGCAAAGTCGAGTTCGCCGCGCATAGCCCGCTCGGTGATCTCGCGAACGTGATCCTCCACATCGGCGGCTGCGGCGATCATTTCAATGACCTCGTCACGAATGAAGGTGGAGTCGACATCCGACACAATGAGTTGCGGCCCGTCCACCGCAATCTCACCGGTGAAAAACGCGCAGCTCACGCCCAGTGCCAGTGCAGGTCCACGAAGTTCATCAATGACGTTGGTTAGGCTTTCATTGCCATGGGGGATGCCGTTGTTTGTATCGTTGCCGTTACGCATGCGTCCCACAAAGGTGAGCGCGTGGACGCCGTCGACCCGGGGGGAGTGTTCCTCAACGTTGACGAACTCGCGTTGAACAACGTGGCGGGTGTGGGCGAGTAGTCCGGCGGGCAGCGGGGAAAGTGAAGCGAGGGAGAACCGAATCGGTTCTCCCTCGCGAACAGATAGAGTCATACTCTAATTAGACACTAGTCCTCGACGCGCGTGCCCTTGGGGACCACAACGATTCCACCGGGTGAGATGTGGAAGCCGCGTGCGGCATCCTTCTTGGGATCCACACCAATGGATACGCCTTCGCCGACGAACACGTTCTTATCCAGAATCGCGTTGACGATCGTGGCGTTGCGGCCAACCCACACACCGTCCATGAGGACCGACTGGCGGACCGAAGCCCACGAGTTGACCCGAACGCCGGGGGAGAGCACCGAACCGATGACCTCGCCGCCGGACACGATGACTCCGGGGGAGACGATCGAATCAAGGGCGTGACCAAGGCGCTCGTGATGTCCATACACGAACTTTGCCGGGGGCAGACCGATGTATCCGGTGAGCAGCGGCCAACGATCGTTGTACAGGTTGAACACGGGCTCGACGGAGATGAGATCCATGTTGGCCTCGTAGAAGGCATCGATGGAACCCACGTCACGCCAGTAGTTCTCGTCGCGCTTGGTGGAGCCGGGGATGATGTTGAAGGTGAAGTCGTAGACGGTGCAGTTGCCAGCCTCGACGAACGCGGGAACGATGTTGCCGCCCATGTCGTGCTTGGAGTTCTCGTCCTTAGCATCTTCGGTCAGTGCCTTGTACAGAGCGTCAGCGTTGAACACGTAGTTGCCCATCGAAGCGAGGAACTGATCCGGGGCATCGGCCAGGCCGAGTTCGCTAGTATCCTGCGGCTTCTCGATGAAGCGAGCGACCTTGGTGGAATCACTCTTGTCCACATCAATAACACCGAACTCGGGGGCGAGTTCGAGCGGTTGACGGATACCGGCGATCGTCAGATCGCGACCCGACTTGATGTGGTCTTCGACCATCTGGGAGAAGTCCATACGGTAGATGTTGTCCGCACCGGTCACCAGAACGATGTCCGGACGCTCGTCATCGAGCACGTTGAGGGACTGGTAAATGGCATCGGCGGAGCCGAGGTACCAGTTCTTGCCGCGACGCTGCTGAGCAGGAACGGGAGCCACATAATTTCCAAGAAGATTGGACATCTGCCACGTCTTAGTGATGTGGCGGTCAAGTGAGTGTGACTTGTACTGGGTCAGCACGATGACCTTGAGGTATCCAGAATTAACGATGTTGCTCAACGAAAAATCGATGAGTCGGTAAATACCGCCAAATGGAACAGCCGGCTTTGCTCGGTCTTCGGTGAGCGGCATCAGCCGCTTGCCCTCGCCTCCGGCCAAGACGATGGAAAGGACCCTTGGGTTTGATCTCATGGGCACCACCATACCGTGTCAAAAGTGATGGGAGGCACGTTTCTCAAGAACGTCTCATTACAGGCTGGTTACCGATAGAGTGTGGTCACATAGGCCATTTGGCATCCATTCAACGAGGAAGGACCAACATGCGAGTTGATCTGCTCACCCGCGAGTACCCACCGCACGTCTACGGTGGCGCCGGAGTGCATGTGACCGAGCTAGCGAAGGTTCTTGTTGCCCACGCAGATATTCACGTTCATGCCTTTGATGGCGAGCGTTCGCCCGAAGATGAAAAGGATCTTCCCGCTGGTGTGACACTCACCGGCTACGACTACCTGGCTGGACTGGAGGACGCTAACGCTGCCCTCCGCACGCTATCGGTGGACCTAGCTATGGCGCAGGATCTCGACGGCGCGGATATCGTTCACTCCCACACCTGGTACGCCAACATGGGTGGTCATATCGGATCGCTGCTTTACGGCATCCCCCACGTCATTTCCGCTCATTCTTTGGAGCCGTTGCGCCCATGGAAGCGTGAGCAGCTTGGCGGCGGCTACAACGTGTCGTCCTGGGCTGAGAAGACGGCGTACGAAGGTGCCGCAGGCATCGTTGCCGTCTCCAACGGAATGCGTGACGATATCCTCCGCTGCTACCCCGCAATTGATCCCAAGCGCGTTCGCGTCATCCACAACGGCATCGACTTGGAGGAGTGGAAGGCTCCGCAGACGGACGAAGAGTGGGCTGAGGCTCGCGAGTTCTTCTCCTCCTACGGCCTGGACCCCGATAAGCCGACCATCATCTTCGTGGGTCGCATTACCCGCCAGAAGGGCGTCCCTGGTTTTGTTCGCGCACTGCAGCAGGTCTCGCCTGATATCCAGGTGATCCTCTGCGCTGGTGCACCCGACACGCCGGAGATTGCCGCTGAGACCCGCGAACTTGTCGAGACCCTGCAGGCCAAGCGTGACGGTGTCGTGTGGATCGAGGATATGCTGCCTCGCCACCGCATCATCCAGCTTGAAGCATGCTCCACCACCTTCGTGACCCCCTCGGTGTACGAGCCACTCGGCATCGTCAACCTGGAGGCCATGGCTGTTGGTCTGCCCGTCGTTGGTACCGCCACCGGTGGAATCCCGGATTGCATCGACGACGGCGTCACCGGCACCCTCGTGCCGATCGAGCAGCTCGACGACGGCACCGGAACTCCGATTGATCCGGACAAGTTTGAGGCCGATCTTGCCGTCGCCCTGGAGGACATGTGCTCGGATGTTGAGCGTGCCAAGAAGATGGGTGCTGCTGGACGCACGCGCGTTGAGGAGCACTTCTCCTGGGAGTCGATCGGTGTCAAGACGATGCAGTTCTACAAGGACATCATTGCTGGACTCTGAGTGAACTCTGACATTTAGGCGGTTCCGCCGATGGTCTCCCATCGGCGGAACCGCCTATGTTCAGGGTGCTGTCAGTTTGGTCCGGGATATCGTCATTAGCCTTCACGGCTTTTCTCGTGGATTAGGGTATTACTCATGGGTGATGTGCTCGAAGTTAAAGAAGCAACCGTCCGCCGCAGCGGACGGAACATTCTCGATCATCTTGATTGGGATGTGAACGAAGGCGAACGGTGGGTTGTCCTTGGACCCAACGGTGCGGGTAAAACAACGACGATTCAGCTTATTGCTGGCCGAATGCATCCGACCAGCGGTGAAGTGTGGATTATCGGTGAGAAGCTTGGCCGAGTGGATGTCAACGAACTGCGTCCCCTTGTTGGCCTGGCCTCCGCGTCTCTTGATGTCAAGATTCCCGCGGGGCAGCGGGTGCTTGATGTGGTGCGCACCGCGGCCTATGGGCATCTTGCCACCTGGCGCGAGGTATATGACCAGGAGGACACCGAGCGTGCCCTTCAGCTCTTGAAGGAACTGGGCGTTGGTTCTCTGGAAACTCGTTCCTTCCACACGATCTCCTCCGGCGAAACGAAGCGTGTGGGTATTGCCCGCGCGCTCATGCCTAATCCTGAGGTGCTAGTACTGGACGAGCCTACGTCCGGTCTGGATCTTGGTGGACGTGAGTCGCTGTTGCAGACACTGAGCCAGCTTGCGCATCAGCCTTATGCCCCGGTTCTTATTCTTGTGACACACCATGTGGAGGAAATCCCCGAGGGCTTCACACACGCCCTCTTGCTGCGCGATGGAAAGAAATTTGCAGCGGGACCCATCGAAGAGATTGTGACATCCGAGAATCTTTCGCAAGTATTTGGCCTTCCGCTTGTCGTGTCATATGAGGGAGGGCGATTTACAGCCAAGGCGGTCCGATCCTAAATTCGGCGAAATATCACAGATAACTTGGTGCCATACCATATGTCATCAGCACACAAAGGAGCCGCGGGGGCAGGACTACCCGCGGCTCCTTTGCTCGTTGTTTGCCATATCTCTGTAGGATAGATGGGGAAGGCTACCGTGATGGTACTGCCATCAAGGAGGAAGGAACCCCACCATGGCTTGGCATATTTGGCTCATCATCGCCATTGTCTGTTTCATTATCGAGACGTTCACCGTGGAATTCACATTCCTCATGCTCGGAGGTGCCGCATTGGTGGCAACCGGCGTTGCATTTGGAACCGAGAGCCTGGTGTGGCAGATCATCGCCTTCAGCATCGCTTCGGTCGCGTTGATTCTCTTTGCTCGTCCTTGGGCCAAGAACAGAATGAATCCCAAGGGTCCTGCTGCGGGGAATGTCTACGGCCAGGTCGGTAAACCCGGCAAGGCTGTAACGCTGATTGATGAAGGGGCCGGTCGAGTGAAGATCGGTGGCGACGTGTGGTCAGCACGTTCAACCGGAGGAATGATCAACGAGGGCACGGACGTCGTCGTCGTTGCAATTGACGGTGCCACCGCAGTCGTCGCTCCCCGTCCCCAGGCCTGACATCCATAGATACGGAGAAAACTCATGCCCGAAAATCTCGCTGGCAATGTCGTTCTGATATTGCTTGGACTGCTACTTCTCCTTGTGATTGTCGCGGTGTTCCGCGCGGTCTTCAAGGTTCATCAGGGGTACACCGTGATCGTGGAGCGGCTGGGCCGCTACCACAAGACGCTGCAGCCGGGACTCCACTTCTTGGTGCCGTTCTTTGACACGGTGCGTCAGCGCATCGACATGCGTGAGCAGGTCGTTCCGTTCCCACCGCAGACAGTGATTACCTCGGATAACATCAATGTGTCCATTGACACTGTCATCTACTACCAGGTGACCAACCCGGAGGCGGCGACCTACGAGATCGCCAACCCCATGTCCGCCATCGAGCAGCTCGCCGTGACCACGATGCGTAATATCATCGGAACCATGGACATGGAGCAGGCGCTCACCGGTCGTGACCAGATCAACGGTCAGCTTCGTGGTGTTCTCGACGAGGCCACCGGCCGCTGGGGCATTCGTGTGTCGCGCGTCGAGCTCAAGGCCATTGATCCGCCGCAGCGCGTGCAGGCCGCCATGGAGCAGCAGATGAAGGCCGAGCGTGACCGCCGCGCCGCGATTCTCACCGCTGAAGGTGTCAAGCAGTCCGCGATTCTCACCGCTGAAGGTGAGAAGCAGTCCGCAATTCTTCGCGCCGAAGGCCAGGCCCAGTCCACGATTCTGCGGGCTCAGGGTGAGTCCCGAGCTATTCTTCAGGTGTTCGACGCTATCCATCGAGGCAACGTGGATCCGAAGCTGCTCTCCTACGAGTACATTCGTATGCTGCCGCAGATCGCCCAGTCTTCGTCGTCCAAGCTGTGGATGATTCCGAGCGACCTCACCTCGGCGCTCAACGCCGTGACCAAGGGTTTCACCACGCCAGGCAACGACCCGTTCGATGCATTCGATGACGAGGATGATGCCGCTGAGGCAGCCGAGTCGGGAGCAACCAAGGTTCGTTTCCCTAAGAAGGAGAAGGAAGGAATCGCGGATACGCTCGCAGCGACGGCACTGCCGGACATCGATCAGGCACTGGCCGATGCCAAGGGCGAAGCTGACAAGGCCACCGACGAGGTTGCTGATTCCGGTACCCAGTCGGGCCGTCGATTCAGCCCCGATGCCGAAGCTGGACAGCGTCCCAACCTTCCCGGCGAACGCTGATAAATCTGGTGATTGATCGGATCGAGAGGTCTCGATAACACCATCCAATTGACGAGGACCGCAACCATTGCGAATCGCTCTTCGGAGCAGCGCACTGGTTGCGGTTCTCCCTTGTCGTGGGTGAAATATTGCGAGGACATTGTGTTTCTCTTATGGCGCTCTGGGGAGTGCATTGGTTGGGGCATGGGAAGCACTGACAATATGTAGTGCTTCATATCTGCGTGGGATCGTCGAGACGGATCCAGGCATCTGTGAGTTGGAGGTCAAACGTGAGCTTCGCCAGGATGCTGGGGCTGTACGTGGAGCACAGCCCCATGCTGATTTCGAAGCTGAAATTCAGTGCAGGACATGGCACGATGGGCGGGTGCTTATTGAAATCTCGGATCTTACTGATCCGCGCCTCATCGACTACACGAGCCTGACTGACGTTGCCCTGCGCCGGAAGTTAGAGACAGAGCGTGGGCTCTACATGGCTGAGTCCTCCAAGGTCATCACGCGGGCCCTTGACGCTGGCCATACCCCGCGTTCTTTCCTCACCGCGCCACGCTGGCTTGCCGAGCTGGAGCCGTGGATTGAGTCTGTGTGTGGTGCTGTTGATGGCGGGGATACCCCAATTTTTGTGGCCGATGAGGATGTGCTGGAGAAAATTACCGGATTCCATCTGCATCGTGGAGCACTGGCGGCGATGAACCGTCCGGAACTCATGGACCCGGTGGAACTGCTGGCGACGGCGCGCGGGGGAAAGCCTGCGCGGCGTGTAGTGATCTTGGAAGGCTTGGTGGACCATACCAATGTAGGTGCGATCTTCCGGTCAGCTGCAGCTTTGGGAATCGACGCGGTGCTTGTGACTGAGGATTGCGCTGATCCACTCTATCGACGCTCAGTGCGCGTCTCTATGGGGACCGTTTTCCAGGTTCCGTGGACACGAATTGGGAGGTTGTCGTGTTCGCTGGAGCGGCTACACGCCGACGGTTTCACGAGCGCAGCGCTTGCTCTCACAGAAAATTCACTCCCGTTAGATCAGTTTGCGGCACTGGAGGAATGTACACGCGCAGATTCTCGAGTGGCCCTCATCATGGGAACCGAGGGCGATGGGCTGCGCCGCCGCACTATCGAAGAGGCGAATTATTCAGTGATCATCCCGATGGCTGGGTATGTTGATTCACTGAACGTTGCCGCTGCGAGTGCAGTGGCGTGCTGGGAGTTGCGGGTGCGATAGTTTCAGGCTCATGGACCCGTGTACAGCACGAAGCTGTCGCTCTCGAGGCGGCTGATCACTCTATGTCATGTGCTTAGTGAGGTGCGGGGTGGGTCATGGTAAATATCACCATGACCCACCCCGCACGAGAGACGACGACGCCAAGCTTACAGAGCCAGATTCTTGACATCACTCATGGCTTCTGGCATCTCGTAGCTGCTCATTGCCGCGATATAGATAACTCCGCCGAGCGCGGCTCCGAGGATCCATGCAAAACCGCTGAGGGTAGCTAATGCGGGCATCCACACGGCGGCAATCGAGAATACTGCGGCGACACCTACCGCGATAAATGCGCGCTGATTCCACCCATGTGTGTAGTAGTACTCTCCGCCGGGATCCATGGTGAAAAGTGCATTGATGTTCAGTTGACGCTTACGCACAACGTAGTAGTCGGCCACGAGCACTCCATAGAGTGGAGCGAGGATTGCACCGAGTGTGTCGACGAACATGGGGAGGCCGACCTTGCTGATCGTTGCGACCCACAGAGCTCCGATGATGAATCCAATGACCGCGGTGAGGTAGCCCCCTGCTTTGAAGCTAATACGCTGGGGAGCGAGATTCGACAGGTCATAGGCGGGAGGAATAAAGTTGGCGACCAGATTGATTCCGACAGTGGCGATGACAAATGTGATGGCAGCGATGATGGTGAGGAATACGTTCCCGACGAGTCCCACAATCTCTGCGGGGTTGGTCAGGGGATCACCTTCACCGTTTTGTAGAACGATATAGGAACCCGCGGTGATAAAGAGACTGAGGAAGGTGAAGAACGTTAGGCTGACCGGGAGTCCGTAGAAGTTGCCACGCTTCATTGACTTCTCGCTCTTGCAGAACCTGGCGAAATCGCCGAAGTTGATGATGACAGCAGCGAAGTAAGCGATCATGGTTCCCACGACTCCGACGAATGCTCCAATCGCTGCCCACCCACTTAGTGTGTCATTCGAAAAGATTGACCCAACTGCTGGCAGAAGTTGATCGCCTGCTTGCACCCAGATGGCGATAAGAAGAACAACCATGACCGCGTAGACGGCGGGTCCGGCGACGTTGAGGAATTTTTCGATCCAGTCGATACCACGAATGAAGAGGATGATCTGAAGTCCTGCGACAGCGATGTAGGAGACCCAGTCGATCACTGTCATCCCCAGGAATGTCGAGAGTGTGGGTGCTCCGAAGATTGCGTTAAGTGCTAGGGCAACAGCTGTGGATGCGAAATACGTCTGTGCTCCGTACCAGAAGATGCCGACGATACCTCGGACCAATGCTGGCAGCTGAGCTCCCTTCACGCCCATGCTTGCACGTGCCATAACTGCATAGGGAACCCCATATCTGACGCTTGGTTTTCCGGTGAGGTTGACGAGCCAGCTGACGATGAATCCTGCAAGGATAATGGCGGCAAATACCCACCATCCGTTGATGCCAGAGGTGATGAAAAGGCTGGCTGCCAAGGTGTAACCCGCAAGGCTTTGGACGTCGTTCGTCCACACGTTGAAAATTTCGAACCACCCCCAGCGTCGTTTTTCGGGGGCTAATGGTTCAAGATCTTCGTTGTGCAGCGCCGGATCCCTGTCCCCGCTTAGTTCGGTGTCGAACTCGAACGTTGAAGTAGTGACTGCCATGATTCCGCCTTCGATGTTCAGGGTGGACGCCGCTTCGGGCGACGTTATAAACAACGTAGATGGGGAACTTCTCCGGATGATTTCTCTGGTGTAACAGCAGTGTGACGGCGACTTGCCGGGTATACCCCGTCGTTACCGCGGGGTTTACCCGGTGGTCTAGGGGGTATGGCTGAATCATCACCTCTGGAAAAGAAACTTGCCAAGCTCTTCGCGGACACGATTCGTGATCGGCGGCATGAGCTGGGTTTATCTCAGGAACAGGTTGCTTTGCGTGCTGGGATTGACCGCAACCACTACCAGCTGATGGAGTCTGCACGTTCTGACCGCAAGTCCAACAAGGCCGTGAACCCGCAGATGTTTACGCTCCTCAAGTTGGCAACCGCATTGGAGATGCCCGTTGAGGATCTTTTGGAAGGTGTTTCTACGGTCTATCAGCGTGAATCCACTGACTAGAGACGACGGCGAGGCGGCTTCGGTAGCTGATTACTTCAGGTAGAGGTCGTTATGCCCATGGGGCATAACCTCTCGTGCTGGATTGTGGTGACCGGTGGTGGTTTGCTGTCGTTACTGTGTGGCGGTGGGAGCGGGCTATACGCCATTATTGGCACACAGCCCGCTCCCACCGCCACATATTCAGGAGATGGCCGAGGAGCCGGTGTAGCCGTTCTGGCGCCAGGCTTCGTAGACGGCGATAGAGGCCGAGTTGGCGAGGTTGAGAGAGCGCAGATGCGGCATCATGGGGATGCGCAATGCCTTGGTGACCTTCGGGTGCTCAATGACCTCGCGGGGGAGACCTGTGGGTTCGGGGCCGAAGAGGAGGACATCGTCGGGTTGGTAAGAGACGTCCGCGAAACTGTTTTCCGTGTGGCCGGTGAACGCGAAGATGCGTTTGCCGGCCATTTTCTCGAGGAAGGCGTCAAAGTTAGGGTGGATCTGCAGGTCGGCGAGATCGTGGTAGTCCAACCCAGCGCGCTTGAGGTGGGTGTCGGAGAAGTTGAATCCGAGGGGCTCGATGAGGTGAAGCGTAGCGCCCGTGCAGGCGGCGAGGCGGATAGCGGCGCCGGTGTTGCCGGGGATACGCGGCTCGTAGAAGACAATATGGAACACGCCCACATGCTACTCGTCGGCGCCCGGAAAGGGGCACGTGAGAAGCGGCATGTGGGCGTGTGTGATGGAGTCGTGGCTGGAATGGCGAGCGATGGTTGCATGTTGAGCATGCGGTTAAGGTGTGCTGGTGCTGGTGCTGGTGCTGGTGCTGGTGCTGGTGCTG
>JBDIAV010000070.1:0-18740 GCA_039812645.1 Actinomycetaceae bacterium | reverse complement strand
GCTACGGTCGCGGCACGCTGGGCCCTTGAGCAGGCGTGGGGTACTGAATCAGTGGACATCGGTGTAGGCGGCTCTATCCCGTTCATTGCCGATCTCGCCGAGGTGTTCCCCAAGGCGGAGATCCTCGTGACTGGAATTGAGGACCCGGATACTCGTGCACATTCCCAGAACGAGTCGCTCCATCTCGGGGAATGGCGCAACGCCATCCTTGCTGAGGCGGCGCTTCTTGCACGCCTGGGTGGCCAGCTGTGAGAGTAGCTCTCACGTGTTCTCCTTTGCCCGGATTGCGAGCAAAGGAGAACCTCGCTATTGCCCGTGACGCTTGGTTAGCTCGGCGGCCGCAGGACGAGGTTGACGGTTTCCCTGTCTCCGACGGAATTGCGATGCCGTTTGCAGGCTCCGGCGCCGACGAGGTTCTCGTTGGCGCCGGAGCTACCCACGTTGAGCTGGGCGGCCCGGGGGAGAGGCACTTCGCGCACGTGGATGGAGCATCCGTGTTGTTTGACTACACGGAGGTTTTCGATGGAATTCCGAGGCCGGGACGCCCGGTCTCCTCGCGCCTCATCGGCGCCGACCTCGCATGGGCAGCGGCCGAAGGCCTAACGTCCGTCACCATCGTGCTCCCCGTCCCCGGGTCCCTTATGGATATGGGGCGCGGACTTCTCGAGGCACTTGCTGGCGGGCACGGTGCCAATAATCTCGCGTCGATTCTCGAGGCAGCCCGCACGACGGTGGCCTCGCTCCACATCACCGCTGTGGTAGCTCGTGAGCAACCCCTCCTCGGACTCTCCGGTCTCGCACGGTCGTGGATGGTGGAGGGGCTCGACGCCGTCGTCGCTCAGGAATACGAGCGCGGTTTCGCGGACACCGTCGCTGAACTTAGTGAGGCGGCGCGTGCGCTTCCTTCTCGCTCCCTTCTTGTGGGCGGTTCGGAGTCTGATCCCGCTCGGAACATCTATGCCGGTGCTGGGGCGGGGACAGCCTTTGTCCTCAGCCTGCTAGGTGCGACGATCCATCCGATTGGCCAGTTATCCGTGGGGAACAACGTCTCCCGTGCGATCAACGATGCGGACCTGCTCGTCTGTGTCACGGGGCACATCGGGGAGGATCTGCCGTCAAGTCTGCTTGCCGGAGCGGAGGTGGCGCAGAACGCTGGTGTTCCCGTCGTCGTCGTATATGACTCTGGGGGAATTCGAAAAGGCGAATTGCCGGGCCTCGGACTCAATGGAGCTTACGAAATACGCCCCGATCGTTCCTATGAGCTGCCGGAAGAGAGCGCACAGGACGTCGCCGAGATTCCGGGACGGCTGGCGGACCTGATGGGCCGTGTCGCCACCACGTGGGGATGGGATTAAGCGGTCGCCTCGGCGCGATCTCCGGGAAATTCCCAGTCTTCCGCGCTACTTTATCCACGGAGACTGCGGTGTTGCCGGACTCTCCTCACATGAATAGCATGGAACACGGCCGACCGTGATCTTTGTTACGTCATGGTATGGAGTGGCCTATTCGCTCGTCTACCTTCCGTTGTGAGCGAACACGGGTGGCCGATCTCGCTGGCAGTTCTAGGGCTTAGCGCACTAGTCTGATACGAGAATCTATTTAGAAAGGTGGAGACGTCCATGACTGAGACTCTCGATACCCAAACACATAATGTGATCCTGACTGATGAGGCCGCAGCTAAGGTGAAGGCTCTGCTCGAGCAGGAGGGTCGAGATGACCTCCGCCTGCGCATCGCCGTTCAGCCCGGTGGATGCTCCGGTCTGATGTACCAGCTCTACTTTGACGAGCGTTACCTTGATGGCGATTGCGTCCGTGATTTCGACGGCGTTGAGGTCATCGTTGACAAGATGTCCAAGCCTTACCTTGACGGTGCTTCAATCGGCTTCGCCGACAGCATTGAGCGTCAGGGCTTCACCATCGACAACCCCAATGCAGCGGGTTCGTGCGCCTGCGGTGAGTCGTTCCACTAAAAACGGAAGGCACTCATGCGCCAGCGTGTGATCGCTGCACTCGTGGCAGCAGGTTTAGCTGCCACACTCTCGGGCTGTGGCGGGGACGATACCAAGACGCAAGACCCGAGCGAGTCGCCCTCAGCGACAGCCAGCGTTACCGTCGACCCCGCGTCGAGTGAGAGTCCCGATTCGGACGTCGTTGTCTCGTCGGAGGGGATGCCAACCGTTCAGTTTGGCGACGACGGCGTCCCCGTCTTCAGTTTCCCCAAGTCAAGCGCACCGGACACCATGCAGGTGAGCGTTCTTGAGGAGGGAAGCGGGCGAGAGCTTGGCCCCGAGGACTTCATCCTTGTGAACTACGTGGGTGAAGTGTGGGGTGCGGACAAACCTTTTGATTCGTCCTACAAGAACGCCCAACCGGCGTCATTCTCGCTGCTCAAGCTGGTTTCCGGATGGCGCCACACGCTCAGCGGGCGCCATGTAGGCGACAAGGTCATCATTTCCCTTCCGCCGGAGTTTGGCTATGGAGCTAACGGCCAAGCTACCGCCGGTATCGATGGTTCAGACACGATCGTTTTCTATATCGAGATCATTGACGGCTGGTCCGCTGATAGCGCTGGACAACCGGGAGCCACGGTGGAAACCGACGGGGCCGATCTGCCGGTCTCGATTACCGGCGATGTTGGCTCGCCTGTTACCTCGGTGAAGATCAAGAAGGACCAGGCGGTCCCCACAGAGCTCACCACTCGGACTATTGCAAAGGGCTCCGGTCCGGCGATCACCGGGCAGGGTTCCCGGGTATTTATTGCGTACTCGGCGATCGTCTGGGAAACCGGCGAGATTCGCGAGAGTACGTGGACGGGTACCCCGCCCAATATGAAGGGGCCGCAGCCTGTCGAGATGGGCAGAGGAACAGTCTTCGACTCTCTTGACGGTGCGACTGTCGGCTCGCGAGTCCTTATCCTTGTTCCCGAGTCGGATGGATCGGACTCCCGCTCCTCCTCGCCTGCCATGGCGGTTGTGGTGGATATCCTTGGATTCCAGCCGGCCCCGGCATCAGATGAACCGAGCGCAGAAGCAACCGGCTAAGTCCAGCCAGCCCACTGCCACAACATATATCTCGCCACTGGTTGAGAGATTTTTAGACATGATGCCTGAACCCGGCCGGGTTCAGGCATCATGTCTACAGGAGACTGCACCGATAGGTCGTGGCCTATGGCCGAACCTATCGGGGCAATCTTTTGACCTTAACAACCTCTGCGAAAGATTCTTATGGCCCAGGACCAACAGCCCGAAGAAGGCAGCAATTCTCTCAAGAGGGGCCTGCATAGCAGACACCTGACCATGATCTCCATTGGCGGAGCAATCGGCACCGGCTTGTTTGTTGCTTCCGGTGAGACGATTTCTACCGCGGGTCCGGCAGGCGCCCTCGTGGCTTACGCGGTCATCGGCGTGATGGTCTACCTCCTCATGCAATCACTGGGAGAGATGGCCACCTATCTGCCCGTTGCCGGATCCTTTGGCGAGTACGGCTCGCGTTTTATTAGTCCCAGCTTTGGTTTTGCCATTGGGTGGAACTACTGGTTCAACTGGGCGATCACGGTAGCTGCGGAGCTAGCCGCCGCTGCCCTGGTTATGAAATTCTGGTTTCCCGATACACCCGGGTGGTTATGGTCAGCGCTCTTCCTCGCCATCCTCGTTCTCTTCAACTCTTTGTCCGCTCGTGCTTATGGCGAGAGCGAGTTCTGGTTTGCCCTCATTAAGGTGGTGACGGTTGTCATCTTCCTGGCTCTGGGTCTGCTGATGATCTTTGGTGTGATGGGCGGGCAGTCGCCTGGCTTCAGCAACTGGACCACCGGAGAAGCTCCCTTTGTCGGGGGAGGTATGGGTATTCTTGCCATCTTTATGGTGGCGGGTTTCAGCTTCCAGGGAACCGAAATTGTGGGTGTGACCGCGGGCGAAGCGCGTGACCCCGAGCGTACAGTGCCGCGAGCTATCAGGACCATCTTCTGGCGTATCCTGCTCTTCTACATCGGTGCGATTGCGGTGATCGGATTCCTCATTCCGTATACCGATCCGAACCTGCTTCAGGCGGACATTTCCGATATCTCGGTATCACCCTTCACCTTGGTCTTCGATCGGGCTGGCATTGCGGCTGCGGCTGCTGTCATGAACGCCGTTATCCTGACCTCGGTGCTGTCAGCCGGAAACTCGGGTCTCTACGCTTCCACTCGTATGCTGTACGCGCTGGCTTGGCGGGGTAGCGCTCCGAAGTTCCTTCGTGTGACGAGCGCGAGTGGTGTGCCCGTCTACGCCTTGCTGGTCACCACGCTGGTCGGTGCGGCCTGTTTTATTTCGTCGCTTATTGGTGATGGTCAGGCATACGTCTGGTTGGTGAACGCATCCGGTCTCGCTGGATTTATCACCTGGGCGGGCGTGGCATGGTCTCATCTTCGATTCCGTAAGGCATTCGTGGCTCAGGGCCACGATCCTTCTGAGCTGCCCTACCGAGCCAAGTTTTATCCCCTCGGCCCGGTCCTGGCGTTGACGATGTGTCTTGTGGTTATTGCGGGTCAGAACTATGAGGCTCTTCTTGGCAACGGCAACATGCTGCACCTGCTGTCCAGCTACATTGGGTTGCCGCTATTTCTTGGTCTCTGGATTGGGCACAAGCTTGTCACCAAGTCCAAGCCCGTCAAGCCGGAGGAAGCGGACATTTCCCGTATCAAGCGTCCCTGAGCGTCTGGCTTTCAAGCCTCTTGGGAGCTAGGCAAGCTGGGGCTAAGAGCTAGACGTGAGGTCTCTACCCAAGATTCCGCCAGGTGAAGAGTTTGTACACGATATCTCGGCTGAGAATCGTGACTTTATAAACTCTGCACTTCACCGAATGTGAGAGTCAGAGCTAAATAAAAACGACTGGGTGGTGAGAGGTTAGCCTCTCACCACCCAGTCGTGTGGAGATGGGGAGAAAGGAGGAACTCCCCGGAAGAGATGACGCCGATACCGACGTCATCTCTAACGCAGCGGTCGGATGTTAGCCGCTGACGTTGTCCGTGATTTACTTACGATGCTTGAGTACGCGACGTGTCACCATGAACACGCCTCCAGCGATCAGCACGCCGACAACAACGCTCACGCCGATCTGCATGTACACCCACATCGGAGGGGTGTAGTCCACGGTAGCCCCAGCGGCCATTCCGTTCATCGCGTTGGAGTTCGCCACGGTGTAGAGAATGTTGTGGGTCGCGTTGCGCATGTCGGTCTGTGCCTTAGCTGACGAGGTGTCATTGAAGGACTTCGACGGAGCGAAGGTGAGGGTGAGGTCGGTGCCTGCCGCGATACCCTCGTTCGGATTCATGTATGGGTACAGATTGAAGTCCGAGATGGCGAAGCCACGGAAGCCCCACTCGCCGCGTAGCACGTTCGTCATGAGTGCTTCCGAGCCACCGGTCCAGGTAGCGCCGATGCGATTGAACGAGCTCATCATTGCCGTAGCACCGACCGTGCTCTCCTCAATCGTTCCCTTGTCATCGACGATGGAGGGAACGGTCATGGTGACGTTCTTGACGGCGTGCTCGAAGGGACGCAGGTAGAGCTCACGAATCGTCTGCTCATTTGCCCAGGTAGCCACGCCGTTGTTGACGCGCTCGGTCTCCTGCTCGTTCAAGGCGAAGTGCTTGAACGTGGTGTACACGCCCTTGGTAGCGATACCGTTCGAGACGGCGGTTGCCATAGCGCCGGAGAGCAACGGATCCTCGGAGTAGTACTCGAAGTTACGTCCACCGAAGGGGGAGCGGTGCAGGTTGATGGCGGGTGCGTACCAGCCGTTGATGTTCTTGAACAGCGCCTCGTTGCCGAGAGCGGTGCCCATCTGCTCCAGCAGATCAACGTTCCATGTCTGGGCCAGCAGGTACTGCGACGGGAAAGCGACACCGTTGATATCCGAGTTGATGAACGAGGAGAATCCGGCGGGACCGTCGGGTTCAATCGTCACCGGCTTGGCGATGGAGGGAATGGCGGGAGTCTGATACGCGCCGTTGAGGAGCATGTCAGCCATTTCGCCGACCTTCAGCGAGTCGAGCAGTTCGTCCCACTTCGGATCGTCGTAATCAAGCCCACGTAGCTCAACAAGGGTGAGCTCTGTGCTTGCGCCGGTGGTTGGAGCATCACCCTCGAATGCGTCAGCAGCAGCCTCATAGTCGTAAGGCTTGAAACCCTCAGCTGCGATATCGCTCGCGACGAAGAGATCGTCGGTAGGCGCCGCCGGGAAGGTTCCGGCGAAGTCCGCACGTGACAGGTTGACGACCTTGCCCTCTTCCTTCTTATCACTGAAATGATCAGAGACATCGTCGAACTGGTTCGTCACCTCGGTCTGATCAGAGGCGCGGTGGTTATCGCCCGAGTACACGACCTCGGAGGCCACGTTGTAGGTAATGGGGTCAACTCCCGCGGCGGGGGTGTGCGAGTTTGTACGCAGGGACAGCTTGTAGTCACCGGCCTCCAGCACATATGACTTGTTCTTTTCGTAGTCGTAAGAGGCCATGTCCTCAACCGCGAACTCAATGGTCACGGTCTCGGATGCTCCAGGCTGGAGGACGCCAGTCTTGGCGAATCCACCGAGAACAACTTCTGACTTCTCGATACCACCGCGAGTGTAGGGAGCCGTGTAGTACAGTTCGACGACGTCCTTGCCGGCTGCCGAACCGGTGTTCGTCACCTCGACGTCGACGGAGATCGTGCCGTCAACATCGCCCAGCGTGGAATTAGCAAGCTTCCACTCGAAGGTGGTGTAGCTGAGGCCGTAACCAAAGGGGTACACGACGGCGTCGTCGTAATTGATGAAGCCTTCGGCAGCCGCAGTCTCGTAGTAGCGGTAACCGACGTAGATGCCCTCGGCGTAGTTGACGAAGGGGGCCTCGGGCGTGATCTCAGCGTTCGAGGTCGCGGACTCAATTGTGGACTGTGGGAACGATACGTTGAGGTTGTTGTAGATGAATCGACCGAAGTTGTTCCAGGTGGGATCCTTCGTGAAGTCAGCGGCCCAGGTATCAACCGTACGGCCGGAAGGATTCACATCGCCGCTGAGGATGCCGCCGAGGCCTTCGAAGCCGGTCAAACCGGGGGAGCCTGCGAGGATGACGGCATCGACGCCGTCGTTGGCCTGGACGGGACCCATTTCGAGAGTGGTCGAGGCATTAACGACAACAACAACCTTGTCGAAGTTAGAGACGGCGAGATCAATAAGATCAAGCTCGTCCTTGTTCAGCTCCAACTGGTGCTGGCCGGATGTGTAGTTGTCATCCCAGCCTTCGATGTCCTGGGAGAGATCGCCGCCCTCGCCGCCGGGACGTCCAATGAAGACGACGGCAGCGTCGTGGTAGCTGGCGAATGTCGATGACTGCGCCTGGTAGTCGGCTACGGGCATCTCGCCGATGTTGTAGCTGGAGACGTCAGGCTTGTCCATCTCGATGTACCCACGCGGGTTCTCGGAAGCGAAGGCTTCGATGGCGTCAAAGACCTGGCCGTTGACTTCAAAGCCGGCGTTCTCGAGACCCTGGCGTGCCGTGATGGCGGTTGTGACATCAATGGAACCGGATCCCGAACCGCCGTAGACCGGGTCAGCAGCAGCGCGGCCCAGCATCGTGATCTTGGATCCCTTGGCGAGCGGAAGAACGCCGTTCTCAGCCTTGGCCAGAACCATGCCTTCAGCGCCGATCTCCGAGACGAGAGCCTTCGACGCCTCGTCAGCTTCCTCCGCGGTGTCATAGTCCGCTGTGTAGTAATCGAGGTCCCAGTCGGCCGCTTTTTCAGCGTTAGTAAAGGTGTAGGTACCCGAACCGAACTGCGAGGCGACCCAGTTGCCTGCCATGATGAGGGCCATGTTGGCGACGATAAGAATCGTTGTCACTAACGCCAGAATTGGCACCCAGATCGCGAGATACTTTTTGTTCGACATCGGTGCTTTCGCCCGCGTGTCTTTTCCGGTGGTATTCAAACCGGTCCTCCTTAACCAGTTAGGCGGGGCGCTGCCACGCTCCTTCTCACACCCTGTGGCGCACGGGCCTTGGCAATGGTGGCGGAGAGCCGCCATCGCGTTTGGTTCGTCGCGTGTACACCCTGCCTCCTTTGGCCATCCAAGGGCATACCATCAGGTGTTCACAGCATATGGTGAGATGCGACGCACCCGGTAATGACGTGCATATTCAGTCGAATTGGCTGCACAGACGGCTGACTCAAAGAGATCTCCAGAGTAGTACGAGAGCTAAGCCGGTGGTTTGGCGGACGGAACGTGCTCCAAAAACAACCAGTTGTGCTGTGGGGTGTCGAAACTAGCTGGCGAACAATAACCTCAGCGGTAAGTGCCGGGCTTGGTGACGTCACACACATTTTGTGTGGCCTTTCGACAATGATGTTGGGCAAGGTGTCATCCCATTGGGCCAGGTACTGGCCAATGAATACGGTTCTCACGCGGCAGCGACCTGAGGTCCGTACAACAGAAGGGAAATCTCGATGAGACACTTACCCGCAAGAAGCGGGGTGGCCTTTGCTGGCGCGCTGGCGATTGTGCTAGCCGGCTGCTCTTCTTCTCAGGATGATTCGTCGGACACTCAGGCAACCGGCGATGGCTCCACCTACACCACTCGCGAGGTGGACGATGGCACCACCACGTTCACCGTCGTGGAGAACCCCAACGGGGGAGCTACCCTCTCCTATGGTCCCGACGCAGGGTTCAAGGTGCTGGAGGAGAAGGACGGTGAGTTCACCTACGCCTTCAAAGATATGAACGCCAATGGAACGCTCGATAAGTGGGAGGATTGGCGCCTCTCGGGCGAGGAGCGTGCCGCCGACCTGGTGCAGCACCTCTCGATCGAACAGATCGAGGGCCTCATGCTTTTCTCCAGCCATGAGCGCGCCCCCGAAGATGGTCTGACTGATGCTCAGAAGCAGTACCTCTCGGAATCTCACCTGCGGAATGTTCTTAATGCGGCGGGCAATGAAATTGAACCAAACGTGACCTGGGTGAATGCGATGGAGTCCTACGTGGAGTCCTTGGCAAGCGAGGATGAGCCCTACATTCCCGTCAACTTCAGCTCCGATCCGCGCTCTGACGCCGCGGGAGGCTACACCGAGTCCGCTGTCACGGACATCTCTGTATGGCCGAATTCCCTGGGCTTGGCCGCGACCTTTAATCCGGACACGGTTCTCGAGTTTGGAAAGATGGCATCCTCCGAATACCGCGCCCTTGGCATCAATATGGCGCTATCTCCGCAGATCGACCTCGCTACGGACCCACGGTGGTCCCGCAACAACGGCACCTTTGGCGAGGATCCGGATCTCACCGGCGAGTTGGCGGCAGCGTACATTGAAGGATTCCAAAGTACCTACGACGGCGACGGAAAGTCGGTTGGTTGGGGCGACGGATCCGTAGCGACGACGACGAAGCACTTCCCGGGCGACGGCGCGGGCGAGTCCGGTCGTGAATCCCATACGGATATCGGCAAATACGCGGTGTACCCGGGTGGCAATGAGGAAGGCACATACAAGCCGTTCCTCTCGGCGCTCGACTCTGCCGCCGTTATGTTGTCCTACTCGATTGGCGTTGCGGCTGACGGATCGCCAGCCTTTGGCGACATGGTAGCAACGGCCTACGACAAGGAGAAGGTGGCGTTGCTGCGCGACGCCGGATACGACGGCGTCATTATGACCGACTGGCGAGTGACCCACAATATCGAGGAATTCGGCGGCCCCTGGGGCAAGGAGAAGGCTTCGGTTGAGGAGCGGCATTACGCGGTTTTGCAGTCAGACGTGGATATGTACGGCGGTAATAATGACATCGCTCCATTGAAGGCTGCTTACGACCTGTGGCAGGCAGACTTCGAGTCCGGTAAGAATGAGATCGACGCCGATACCCGCGCCCGTCAGTCCGGCGAGCGTATCGTTCGTATGATCATCAACAACGGAGCCTACGAGAATCCTTACGTTGATCTGGAGAACTCGAAGACAATCGTTGGATCTGAGGACAAGATCGAGGCGGGTTACAACGCCCAGCTGGACTCTGTTGTGCTCCTTAAGAACGAGAACAATGCTATCCAGTGCGGCGCAGCGAAGGACTCGTATGCCGACAAGACGGTTTACATTCCGCAGAGCTACGACCTTGGCTTCGACAACCCGATGCTGGGCACCGAGTACAGCCAGGGCCCCACGTTCTCTCTTGAACTTGCCGAGAAGTATTTCGGCAAGGTTGTTACCGATGAGGTTGAGTTGGACGGCGACGGCAAGGTGGTCAAGTACACCGCTCCCGATCTGAGCGATGTCGATCTTGTGCTCGCGGGAATCAAGCCTCCGCAGCAGGGTGGACTCTTCTCTGGCTACGATGCCAAGACACAGACGTACATCCCGATCTCGTTGCAGTACCGCCCCTACACGGCGGACAGCGACAAGGTCCGCAAGACCTCGATCGCCGGTAACACGCTTGAGGATGGCTCCACAGAGAACCGTTCCTACTTCGGAAAGACCAGCCAGATTTCTAATGAGGCTGATCTGGACGCGATTGTGCGGGCCTCCGATGCCATCAAGGCATCGGGTAAGGACATCCCCCTTATTACGGTCATCCGCACGGGTGAAGTGATGATGGATGCCTCGACCGTTATCCCGGCCGAATTCGAGAAGCTCTCGGATGCAATCCTCATCGGATACGGCGTGGCCCAGCCCGCTTACCTGGACACCGCCCTTGGTATTCATGACACTGCTGGACGCCTGCCGCTGGGCCTGCCGGCCAGCATGGAAGCGATTGAAGGCTCCTTCGAGGATGTTCCCAAGGACGTCGAGTCCTACACCGACAGCGCAGGTAACACCTACGAGTACGGTTTTGGTCTGAGCTGTAGTGGTGAAGCCGTGAAGTAAGGTATGTGGCTGGCTGGGCGATAGTTTCCAGCCAGCCACATCTACACCCAATCCGCGCACGTATTGGCGAGGCGAGAAGTGGAGAAAACAAACGTGAGGCGGGGCGCCGTCGTCGCTGGTGAGCATGCCTATTGCGAAGCTGTCATGGCGACGATCTACGGATTGTGTTCTGAAAGTGACGTTTCATGCACTCAGGCACCGCGAGCTCTGCGTGCATCAATATGGTTGGCAGTACGCGACCGGTTTGGTGACGACTAACACATTGAGAAGTGACCTTTTGACAACGATGTTGGGCGAGTCATTCATACACGTTCCGGATGCGAACCGATAGAGATGTCTCTGCGGCAACAGTGATGTTGTGTGAAAGAGCCACACAAACTAGGGGGAAACTTAATGAGAACCTCACCCATGAGGAGTGGGATTGCGTTTGCCGGCGTGCTAGCGATCGTGCTGGCAGGCTGTACGTCTTCTCCAGATGACACCAAGTCATCGGACGAGGGAACGAGCGACGGCAACAAGTACACCACGCGAGAAGTCAACGACGGGACCACCACCTTCACCGTTGTTGAGAACCCGAATGGCGGGACCAAGCTCTCCTTCGGCTCCGAGGCAGGCTTCAAGCTGCTCGAAGAGAAGGACGGCGACTACACCTACGCCTTCAAGGATATGAATGGTAACGGAACGCTCGATAAGTGGGAGGATTGGCGTAATTCGTACGCCGATCGTGCCGCTGATCTGGCACCGCAGCTATCCGCCGACCAGATTTCGGGACTCATGCTCTTCTCGAGCCATGAGCGGGCTCCTGAAGACGGCCTGAGCGATGCTCAGAAGGAATACCTGGGCGAATCCTACCTGCGTAACGTGTTGTACGCGGCGGGTAACGACGTTGAGCCAGTTGTGACATGGACCAACGAGCTGCAGTCCTACGTCGAGACGTTGGGCAAGGAGGGAGAGCCGTACGTTCCGGTCAACTTCTCTTCTGATCCACGCCACGATGCGAAGGACAGCTACGATGGCTCCCAGGGCGGGACATCCCAGTGGCCGAGCAACCTCGGCCTTGCTGCAACCTTCAACCCGGAGACGGTCCTCGAATTTGGCAAGTACGCCTCCGAGGAATACCGCGCCATGGGTCTGCAGAATGCGCTGAGCCCGCAGATCGATCTGGCCTCCGATCCTCGCTGGCCACGAATCACCGGCACGTTCGGTGAAGATCCCGAGATGGCCGCCGAAATGGCTGCTAACTACGTCAAGGGCTTCCAGGGAACCTTCGACGATGAGGGCAAGGATACCGGCCTGGGCCAGGGTTCCGTTGCCACCGTCATCAAGCACTTCCCGGGCGATGGTGCAGCTGAAGGTGGCCGCGAGTCCCACCAGCAGAGCGGCAAGTACGCCGTTATGCCCGGCGACAATGGCGAGGCTCACCTGAGCATCTTCAAGGCGGCTGTTGAGGCCGGCGCTGGCGGTATGATGACCTCCTACTCGATCGTCACCGATGGCAAGGGTGAGCCGTACTACGGCAACCTCATGGGCTCAGCTTATGACAAGGTGCGCGTGGACAAGGCCCGTGAAGATATGGGCTACGACGGTGTCATCGTCACCGACTGGGGAGTTACCTCCTCGGTTGAAGACGGCTCCGAGGGTGCCATGTTCGGCATGGCCTGGGGTGCGCAGGATCTGACGGTCGATCAGCGCCACTTTGAAATTCTCAAGACGGGCATTGACCAGTTCGGTGGTAACAACGACATTAAGCCGGTTCAGGCCGCCTACAAGCTGTGGGACGAGGCGTTCAAGGCTGGAGATGTCGACGTCGACGCCGCCACTCGCTGGGCTCAGTCTGGCCAGCGCATCCTCACCAACCTGTTTGGTGTGGGCCTGTACGACAACCCCTTCCAGGATCTGGAAGAGTCGAAGGCAATTGTGGGCAACGAGGAAGCCGTTCAGGCTGGACTCGATGCGCAGCACGAGTCGGTCGTTGTGGTCAAGAACCAGGACAGCACAATTAAGTGCGAAGCTCCCAAGGATGACTACAAGAAGATGAAGGTCTACATCCCTCGTGCCTTCGACACCGGTCATAACGGAATCTTCGGTGAGGCACAGTACACCGAGGGCCCGACGGTTGATGTCGAGGTTGCTAAGCAGTACTTCGGTGAGGTCGTCACCGACGAGGCTGTCACCGATGCGGATGACAAGGTCACCAGCTACACCGCTCCCGATCTCTCCGATGTGGATATGGTCATCGTTGGCCTGGACAACCCGAACAACGGCGGCGTTTTCGCCAGCCAGGGCCTGACCGAGAAGGAAGATGGATCACGTTCATGGTGGCCTGTCTCCCTCCAGTACCGTCCCTACACTGCCGATGGCGAGAACGTTCGCAAGACCTCGATCGCCGGCGACACCCAGCCCGATGGCTCGAAGGAGAATCGTTCCTACTACGGCGCTCAGTCGCAGATCTCGAACGAGTCGAGCCTCGATGCCTTCCAGCGTGCGGTTGACGCCGTCAAGGCCAGTGGCAAGGACATCCCGGTTGTCTCTCTCGTGTCCATCGTGAACGGCATGGTCATCCCGGCCGAGTTCGAGGCGGACTCGGATGCGATCATCGTGGGCTTCAGCGTGACGGATGCTACTCTCCTGGACGTGGCTCTTGGTATCACCGACTCCTCCGGCCGCCTGCCGCTTGGCATGCCCGCCTCGATGGATGCGGTTGAGGCGAGCTTCGAGGACCTCGAGAAGGATGTGGATTCCTACAAGGATGCCGCAGGTAATGTCTACGAGTACGGCTTCGGACTGAGCTGTAGCGGAGATCCGATCAAGTAACAACGTCAGCTGGTCAGGGGTGTGGATGTACATCCCTGACCAGCTGCAACTCTATTCAACGACGCCGCTGCTGATTTCTCGGGCACAATTGTTTCCGGGTGTCTCGGCAGCAAACGTCGACATCTGGTTGGGGACAGCATGTGCACCCGACCGGGCAATTTAAAGGAGGAACAATGAAGAACAATATTCTGCGTGCAGGATTCGTTATGGCGGTTGCTGTGACGGCTACCTTCGGGCTGTCCGCTTGTGGCTCGTCCGACAATGGAAGCTCATCCTCGGAGGCAACGTCTACCTCCCAGGCTGCTGATGACTCCCAGAAGAGCGATTCCGGCGAAAGCGAAGCTTTCGTCAAGGATCTGCAGGACGGCGTCAAGCTCGTTAATGATCAGATTGCTCAGGAATCCGGCATGACCCAGATCATGCTGGCATCCGATGTGGATCAGCCGACCCAGAAGTATGGCATGTGGGTTCTGCCCTACAAGCCCTCTGAAGCGGTTGAGAAGTTCACGAAGCAGATCCAGATCGAAGAGGGCACGAAGTTCGTGGTGACTGCGGTTTCTGCTGAGACTGGTAAGACCTGGAACATGGACCAGGACGGCAACATGACCGAGGCTGAGAAGTAAGCCTTCACGGTTTGTGCGCCGGCGCCCGGTAACGAGCGCCATAACAACCTATCGGATGGGCCCGATGGAAACGGATAAAACGGTTCCATCAGGCCCATCTCTCCCTCCGCTGTCGCTCTGGTAAAACTTCGCGACAGCGTGATAAAGAAGTGCTCACGCAGCTACTTCGCGCCCGTTATGAAGCTGTCAATGACACCGCAACTGACTGTGCGGCCGTTTCGACAGTTCATGCATGATGGGCTAATTCCTACCGTTTGATTACTTAGCATGAAGATGTCTGATTGCACACGCAGATTGCAGCGACATCAGAGTTGATGTCTAGCCCCTTTTTCTCTGAAGGAGATATTGTGCGCAGTTCCTCTGAGAACCCCAAAACCACCGCGGACATCGGCTCGTTGTCCACGCTAGAGAAGGCCGCCATGTTGAGTGGCGAGACAACATGGCAGACCCGCGCGCTCCCACGCCTGGGAGTTCGCCAGCTATGGATGTCTGATGGTCCGCATGGTATTCGCCGACAGGCTGGATCGGCAGATCATTTAGGCATTAACGCATCTCAGCCAGCCACCTGCTTCCCGACCTCGGCTACCGTAGCCAATAGCTGGGATCCCGTCCTTGCTGAACGTGTTGGCCGTGCACTGGGCCGTGAGGCGTCCCATCTGGGTGTGGACGTACTTCTCGGGCCGGGACTCAATATCAAGCGGAGCCCACTCGGAGGACGCAACTTCGAATATTTCTCGGAGGATCCGTACCTTGCCGGTAAGCTCGCCGCCGGATACGTACGCGGCATTCAGGGTGCCGGAGTTGCAGCCTGCCCCAAGCATTTCGCTGTCAACAGCCAAGAAACACGGCGCATGACCTCTGACTCGGTGGTGGATGAAGCGACACTTCGCGAAATCTACCTCACGGCTTTCGAGATTCTCGTCAAAGAATCCCGTCCGTTGACCATCATGACGAGCTACAACCTCGTCAACGGAACTTACTCTCACGAAAATAGTCATCTCCTCCAGGACATCCTTCGCGACGACTGGGGATTCGATGGAGCAGTCGTCACCGACTGGGGAGGCGGCAATGATCCCGTCGCCGCAGTTTCAGCCGGTGGAACCATCGAGATGCCTTCGCCCGGATTTGACTCCGTCTGTGAAATCCTTGAATCTTCCAATCTCGATGAAGAGCAGCTCAATGCACGGGTTGCCGAGGTTGTCACGCTTGCCCACAGAATCAATCCCGAGACCGTGGATGAGTCGATCTTTGACGATCACGACCGACTCGCCCAGGAAGCCGCGGAAGCGAGCATCGTCCTTCTCAAGAATGAAGGGAAGGCTCTGCCCCTGGCTTCGGGAGCTCGTATCGCCGTCGTCGGTGATTTTGCTTTCGAACCGCGTTACCAGGGTGCGGGTTCATCCCTCGTCAATCCCACCCAACTCGTCAAGCCGTTGCAGGCCCTTGAGGATTCAACTCTCTCGATCGTGGCGTCGGCGCGTGGCTTCGAGCGAGGCAAGGCACTTGATCCCGGGCTTCTTGCCGAAGCAATTGAGGCAGCGCGAGCGGCCGATGTCGTTCTTCTTCACCTGGGACTCGATGAAATCTTGGAGAGTGAAGGCAAGGACCGGGAGCACATGCACCTTCCGGAGAACCAGGCGGAGCTTCTCGAGCGCGTCGCGGAAGTGAACCCGCACGTCGTCGTCGTTCTTTCAGCAGGATCGGCCATCGAAATGCCGTGGATCGACAAGGTAGAAGGCGTTGTTCACGGATACCTTGGCGGCCAGGCCGGAGCTCGTGCGATGGTGCGGGTGCTCACGGGAGCAGTCAACCCGTCGGGCCATTTGGCTGAGTCCTATGCACTCTCCCTCGCCGACACACCGACGGCGGGAGCTTTCCCGGCCGAGGAGAAGCACGCGCTGTACCGCGAGGGGCCGTTTGTGGGGTACCGCTACTACTCCAGTGCGGGCGTTCCTGTCCTCTTCCCGTTCGGATATGGGCTGTCCTACACAACGTTCTCCTATTCGGAGCTAGAAGTGGATGGCAAAGGAGTCGCCTTCACGGTGACCAATACCGGTGACGTCACGGGAGCTGATGTTCCTCAGCTATACGTATCACCGCCACCAGAAGCCTCCAAGGTGGGGCCACGCCCGCGTATTGAACTCAAGGGTTTCGAAAAGGTCACTCTGGAGCCAGGGCAGACCGCGCGGGTGAGAATCGCCTTCGACGATTACACGTTCCGCGTCTTTGACGGACGGCTGGGCCGGTGGCGTGTCATTGCTGGACGTTACGGCGTTGCCGTTGGATCCAACGTCGCGGATCGTGCCCTAGAGGCTAGCATCGACATCGACGGCGAATCCGTCACCGATACCGCTCCCGCCGCCCTTATTGAGAACTACTCTGCCGCGCGGGTGCATGAGGTAACCGATGCCGAGTTCGAAAAGCTGCTGGGACGATCACTGCCCGTGGCTGAACCTGTTCGTCTTCTCACCGCGACGTCGCCCCTGTCCGATCTCGAATATTCCAAGAGCCCGGTAGGCCGCGCCATCTACAAGCACTACTTCCAGCGCAGCCTACGCAAGGCGCAGGAGAAGGGCGTGCCCGATCTGAATCTTCTCTTCCAGTACGGTATGCCATTCCGAGCCATCGCCAAGATGAGCGGCGGTCTTGCTGACATGCGCATGGTGGAGGCGATTCTCAATATCGTCAATGGCCACTTCTTCAAAGGATTGGGGCAAGTGGCCGTGCGATTCTTCCAGAACCGGACGCGGCAGAAGAAACTCGCGAGTGAGTTTAACGAGCGCGCCGCCGGTACCCAACGTACGTCACAAGCAAAGTGAGGCCCTGTGTTCAAGTCAATAGCCACATGGTGGAAGAACTTCGAAAGCAAACATGAGACTGGTTCCCAGTTCCTGATGTTCTTCATTCTGAGTAACGGCATCACCGTTCTCCAGCTTGCACTTATGCCGGTGCTTCGTAACATTTTTAATGGAACATCGCTGGTGGAAACCAACTTCCAGGTGTTTCCTATCGGAACGGGTGCGGACGGTTCGTCGCCCTTCTACATCTTTGATTACGCCGCGGGTGCTTTGCCCGGCGGAGGTGGCGGCCTCGCCTACTTCCTTGCCGTGCAGATCACGCTCCTCATCGCCCAGATCATTAACTTCTTCCTGCAGCGCAACGTCACGTTCAAGTCAAACACGTCGATGGCTACGGCAGCGCTCTGGTATTTCATCGCCTACATCATCATCACCTTCGCCGCCGCCGCGCTGCAGGGATTCTACAAGGCACCGATTTACCACTTCTTCATGGAGAGCCTGGGATGGGGCGCGACCGGAGGAACGGTTGCAGACGTCATCACCATGATCATCAACAGTGCGCTATCGTTCTGGGTGTTCTTCCCCATCTTCAAGGTGATCTTCAAGAGGGTTCCGGACGAATCCACCGAAGTGCAAGCCTGACATACTGGAACGGTTGGTATGAATCCAATTCTCACGTTCGTCGTCCCCTGCTATAACTCCGAGGCGTACATGAGTCATTGCATCGACTCATTACTGCGTCCGGGAGTCACAGACGTCGAAGTCGTCGTCGTCAATGACGGCTCGAGTGACGGGACGGCAAGGATTGCCGATGAATACGCGGAGCGGTACCCCGCACAAGTTCGGGCGGTCCACAAAAAGAATGGTGGCCACGGCTCAGCAATTAACGCTGGGTTGGCAGCGGCCACTGGTACCTACTTTAAGGTAGTCGACTCCGATGACTGGCTCGATAGCGGTGCGTTAGATGAGGTTCTTAACCTGCTGCGCCGCCTGGAACGCGATGGCGACTCGCTGGACATTCTCATCACGAATTTCGTGTACGAGAAGGAAGGTAAGCGGATCAAGCGGGCGGTGAGTTACCGGCAGGCATTGCCGCGCAATCGCATCTTTGGGTGGGATGAAACGCGTTCGTTCCGTAGCTGGCAATACCTGCTCATGCATTCGATCACTTATCGTACGCAGCTGCTTCGTGACTGTGAGCTACACGTGCCTGAGCACAGCTTCTATGTGGATAATTACTTCGCGTTCATCCCGTTGAGTCGTGTGCACAAGCTGTACTACCTCGACGTGGACTTCTACCGGTATTTCATTGGACGCTCGGATCAATCGGTGAATGAAAAAGTGATGATCGGGCGAATCGACCAGCAGATTAATATCAACATGCTGATGGTTGAGCATCTGAGTGCCATGCATTTGACGGGAGCCTTACCGCGGAAGTTGGAACGCTACATGGTCCATTACGCGGCCTTGGTCACGGTCGTATCCTCGGTTCTTCTTATTCGAGATGGCAGTCCAGAATCGTTGGCGAAGAAGAATGCGTTGTGGAAGAAGATTAAGGGTTTGAACCCGGCGATCTATGCCCGCATGCGCCGCACACCGCTCGGTCTGCTCGCGTCGCGCTCTAACCGGGGCGCCCGCGTGGGGATGAC
>JBDIAV010000069.1:0-18886 GCA_039812645.1 Actinomycetaceae bacterium | reverse complement strand
TGCTCAACCTGCGAAACGTTGGCGGCCGGGATGTAGCCATAATCAATCTCGCCTGCGCGCAGCACGTTGAACTCGGCGTCGTCGCCGGTGAAGGGACGTAATACAACCTTCTTGAGAGCAGGCTTATCCTCACCCCAGTAGTTCTCGTTGGGAACGAGTTCCACCTGGCCATTAGCAACGTAGGAACCGATGGTCCACGGGCCGGAGACAACCTTCCACAATTCGTTAGTTGCGTACGTCGAGAGATCCTTCGACTGCGCGGTGAGGAAGTCGAATACTTCGATGGCGCCCGCCGGGTCACGATCGTAATCGCCTACCTCCCCATCAAGGGAGGTGCGATCCCACACATGTTGCGGCATGATCGATACCTTGTTGAGCTGGTTGCCCACGAACCACGAGGGAGAGTATTCCTGAGTCGTGGTGAAGGAGAACGTCTTCTCGTCAACGACCGTGAATTCAGAGATGTTGTCGGGGAAGGAGCCCTCACGATAGGAGGCCCACTTGTCCTTGTTGGCGTTGACGAGATTCCACCAGAATTCAACGTCACGGGTGGTGATCGCCTCGCCGTCGGACCATGTGGCGTCCTTGAGAGTGATGGTCATAGTGAGGCCGTCGTCGGAAAATTCCGGCGTATTACCGAGTGACTTCGCGTCAAAGATCGCGTACTCGGCGTCAGAGGTAAGGTCGTAGTTGTAGAGCGGACGGTAGAGGGCGGTGCCAAAAATGGCATTCTCGCCCTGAGTAAATCCGGGTGCCGAGATCGGTAGAATCCAGTTTGGTGTACGGAAGGCCATGGAGACGGTGTCGGCGCTGGAGCCACCCGATCCATTTGATCCGGACGAACCGTCATCGGACGAGCTACAGGCACTCAAGCTGAGCGCGCCGGCAACGGCAAAAACCATCGCCGCCTTCGTTAATCGCGAAAACTTCCTTGTCATTGGTGCTCCTGGTTGTCCTGTGTGGTGCGAAGAGGGAACACGTCCGGTTACCAAGAAAAATGGGCCCTTGTGATGAAACGCCCACTTTATTCGAATACCGGACACTTTCTACGTAATACTTAGTTCGTGCTCGAAGTATCTTGTGTAATTGGTAGCATAACTGTATTAATGGTTCTACTGTCAATTGAATTAATCGATTCGATATAAAAAAGTTGATCGTTAATACGCAGGAAATACGCCCTGATCTATAAAGGAAGTACCTATGTCCCGAACAAAGGCCAGTATTGACGGTGAGGTTCTTGAACTGGTGTCTTCCGGACGTGCCGTGACACGAGCAGAAATTGCCCGCTCACTCGGGCTTGCTCCCTCAACCATCACGGGAGTGGTAGCCCGTCTCCTGAAGAAAGGATTCATTCAAGAAGGTGGCGAAGCGGAATCCACCGGGGGGCGTCCCGGCGCCATTTTGCTCCCCACCTCCAGCCCCAATCGCACGTTAGTAGCCGAACTCGGAGCCCATCACGCACGCATTGGCCTTGCAGATCAGGGAGGAGTTGTTTCCCACATCCGCCGTTACGAGTTGGACATCGCCGACGGCCCACAACGTATCCTCCGCGAGCTTCTCTCCCAAGGAGAGGAGCTCGCCCACGCCACCAACACCCAGCTCGTTGCCCTAGGTATCGCCATCCCCGGCCCGGTGGACACCTCCACGGGAACTATTGTGGGTCCCAGCCGTATGCCCGGATGGAACGGATGCCGAGTTCCCGCTGTGCTTAGCGAGTTCACCGACCTGCCCGTCCTGGTGGAAAACGACGCCCAGATCGGAGCGCGCGGTGAGTTCGCCTTCCGTCTCCACCATGCAGGCTCCGCCACTTCTTTCCGTGATTTCATCTATGTCAAAGCAGATTCAGCCATTGGTGCCGCCCTCGTCCAGCACGGCGAGGTGTACCGGGGTGCGCGGGGCATTGCAGGCGACATCACGCACGTCCGCGTCGAAAATGGCGGCAATCGCCCATGTCAATGCGGTAATACCGGCTGCCTTGACACCGTCGCTTCGGCAACCGCGATCCGGAGCGATCTCGCCGCTCTCGGCGGCAACTATCCCAGCAACGATGAACTCATTGCGGCGGCCCTCGACGGTAATCCCGAGGTGGTCACGATGATCCGCGCCGCAGGCGTCATCCTTGGCAACGCCATCGCCCGCAACATTTCCTTCCTCGCCCCCGAGGCCCTCATTATCGGCGGCGCTCTCTCCGCCGTCGATGCTTTTATCGCCGGCGTGCGCCAATCGCTCCACGAACGGTGCTTGCACGTCATTATGGAGCACATCGTCATCGAGGAGTCCCAGTCCGGCACCACCGCCGCCCTGTGGGGACTCGCCGATGCTATTCCCGCCACCACCTCCCACCAACGCTAGGAGCCATCAGCATGTCATTGCCCCGTATAGCTATTTGCGGTGTGCACATCGAGAGTTCGACGTTCACCCCGTATATTTCCACCGCGGACGATTTCGAGGTGACACGAGGGGACTCCCTGCTCGCCCGCTACGACTGGCTGGACTCCCAGTGGGGGCGCAACGTTGAATGGATCCCCGTGTTGCATGCACGCGCACTACCCGGCGGCGTTGTTGAAGCCGCCGCCTACGAGGGATGGAAGGCGGAAATCCTCAGCGGACTGGCGTCGGCAGCTCCCCTTGATGCACTTTTCTTTGACATCCACGGTGCGATGACTGTCGAAGGGTACGACGACGTCGAGGGAGACCTCATCAGCTCAATCCGCTCCGTTATCGGCGACGAGCCGCTCGTTTCCGCCTCGATGGATCTGCACGGGAACGTCTCGGACGCCCTCTTCGATGGCTGCGATATCCTCACCTGCTACCGTATGGCACCGCACGAGGACACCTGGGAGTCACGCGAGCGCGCTGCCCGTAACCTTGTCGAGCGGGTTCTCTCCGGGGCTGGCAAGCCAGCCAAAGCTCTTATCCATGTCCCTATCCTGCTTCCCGGCGAGAAGACCTCCACCCGTATGGAGCCAGCGAAGAGCCTGTACGGCATGATCCCCGCAATCGAGGCACGCCCCGGAATCCTCGACGCTGCTATCTGGGTGGGTTTCGCATGGGCCGATCAGCCCCGCTGCACCGCCGCGATCGTGGTGACGGGCGACGACGCCGACGACGTCACCGCCCAAGCCCGTATCATCGCCACCGAGTTCTGGCGGGTCCGCGACGAATTCGAGTTCGTCGCCCCGGTTGGTTCGATCGAGGAATGCCTAGAGCACGGCCTGAGCGCAGCCCGTCCCTATTTCATCTCCGATTCCGGTGACAATCCGGGAGCCGGAGGGGCCGACGACGTCACCGTCGCCCTGAATGCACTGCTCAACTGGCCGCCCGTCCAAGACGATAGCCTCTCCGTCATCCACGCCTCCATCTACGACCCGGCAGCTGCCACGATATGCTGGGACGCCGGTGTCGGCAGCGAGGTGACGATAGATCTCGGCGGACACATCGACACCCGCGAACCCGGACCTCAGCGCATCACCGGCACTGTCACCGCACTCACCGATGATCCACGCGGAGGTTGTACCGCCGTTGTTAAGGTGGGCGGCCTACAGGTTATCGTCACCACCAACCGTAACCAGTACACCGAGTACAAGCAGTTTGAGCGGGTGGGGTTGGACCCGCGGGAGGCAGACGTCGTCGTCGTAAAAATTGGGTATCTCGAACCGGACTTGTTCGAAGCACAGGCTGATTGGATGATGGCGCTGACGCCGGGCGGGGTTGACCAAGACCTGGTACGGCTCGGACACCACAAGATCCTGCGACCAATGTTCCCCTTCGATCCAGACATGGCCGATCCCGTCTTCCACGAGAGGACCGTTGTACCGTGAGCACTCTGTATGCCGGCATTGACGTGGGCGGCACCTCTCTCAAATCTCTTGTGGTCAATGACGTGGGAGAGATTGTCGAAACGAATGCGCATTCGACGGCGAACAGCACAATAGCGCAACTGACGTCAATCGCGTCGCAGTTAGTCTCCTCCCACCCGGATATTGCAGGCATCGGGATTGTCGTACCCGGAACAGTTGACGAAGAGAGCGGAACCGTGGGGTACGCCTCGAACGTGGATCTCAGTGGCGTGAATATTCCCGCAGCGGTAACAACCGCGACCTCCCGCCCCGCACTCCTCGGCCATGACGGGCGCGGCGCCGGACTCGCCGAAAGCCTTTTCGGGGCTGCTCAAGGGTACGAGTCCAGCGTGGTCATCCCCATCGGGACTGGTATTTCGGCATCGTTGTGCTTCCCTGGAATGGTGTGGCCGGGGCACACCCATCAATCCGGGGAAATTGGGCACATCCCGGTGGACCCTCAAGGAGAACCCTGTACCTGCGGTCAGCGTGGCTGTATGGAGGTGTACGCCTCGGCAAAAGGTATTGCGCGACGCTACTCGGAAGCCACCGGTGAGACAGTCGGAGCTTTAGAGGTTGAACGCCGCCTTGGCAGCGATCCGGTGGCAGATGCCGTGTGGGCACGCGCCATCGAGGCTCTCTCCACTGTACTCACGCAACTCACGTTGACCTTGGATCCCGGATGCATCGTCATCGGTGGCGGACTTTCGGGAGCGGGAGATGCGCTTCTCGATCCGCTACGCGCAAAGGTAGCGAGTGTGCTGGCATGGCGGTCTCCCCCACCTATCGTTGTATCCGCGCTCGGGGACGCGGCAGGCCAGTGGGGTGCCGCGGTGCTTGCCAGCCGCGCCGCAGGTTCAGAATGCTACAGGGCGTGGACGCCAAGGGTAGTAAAGGAGCGGGTCGAGTGATTGTGAAGGGCGTGGACGCCACAGCTAACGAAGGGCGAAATCATGACCACCATTGAAATCTGCGTCGATACTCTGGAAGGTGTCGACGCCGCACGCGTCGGCGGTGCGGACCGTGTAGAACTGTGCCGTGATTTGTGGTGCGGTGGCCTCACGCCACCCGACGATCTCATCGCAGAGGCGCTGCTCCGCTGCCCCGCCGACGGCCTACAGGTCCTCATTCGCTCTCGGCCAGGAGATTTCGTGTACACGGATGAGGAGGTCACCAGCATGTGCTCGGATATCGAGCGCATCCGTGGGCTGTTCAAAAGAACGTCGGTGCCCTGCGGCTTCGTTGTTGGAGCGCTGACGGCAGACGGATTCATCGATGAGGAGGCAGCCACTCGGTTCCGACGGGCCGCCGGCAGCCACCGCCTGACATTCCATAGGTCTTTCGACCTAATTCATGACAAGCTCGGGGCGTTGGAGACCCTCATACACCTCAACTACCAGCGGATATTGACGACGGGATGCACTAAACCTGTGGCAGATCCGATAGCATTGAGTACGTTGGTAGAACAAAGTCGCGGTCGGATTCTTCTTCTCGCTTCAGGCGGGCTGAGATCCAGCAACGTCTCTGACATTCTTCAAACGACAGCAGCACCCGAGGTTCACATGCGCGCACCACGTCACACAGCGCCCACTGGTGTCCAGGGGACAGATCCGGAAGAAGTTGTCAGAATCGTTCAGGCGGTTCGTCGTCCAACACATATCTAAATAACTTTGGTTAGCCTCGTGTAGGCTACTGCGGTCGGTCCATGTTTGCGTGAGCATGCGACTGGCAAAGGTACGTGTCCTTTATGTTTGCGTGAGCATGAAGACACGGGCACATTGGGAGGCAATCGTTGTTCGCGATTGCCTCCCTTCCTTTTAGCCTGATGCCCTAGGACGTTAATTTCTCACGGCTCAACCGCGATCTTCAGCCCTTCGCCCGTTTGGACGAACTCGATGGCCTCGATGACGTCGTCAAGCTTGTAGGTGTGGGTGTGTAGCGCCTTGGCATTGACAGCACCCTCACCGATGAAGCGCAGCGCCTTCTCGTAGTTGGCGCGCGAGGTGTTCGAACCTCCCGTCACCACAAGCTCGCCGTAGTGGATGAGATTCGGGTCGACATTCGACGTGGATCCCTTGGCAAATCCCGCGAATGCGTTGACGTGCCCTTTGGGGCGAGCACACTCCAGTGCCTGCTGGAACAGTTCGTTGCGTCCGATACATACGACGACGACGTCCGCTCCCCGCCCGTCCGTGAGAGACCGAACGTACTCGACAAGATCGGTGGCGGAAGGATCGACGGTATGGGTGGCACCGAGTTCCCCAGCAATGCGGCGGCGATTTTCACCACGATTCGACACGATGACTTGGGACGCACCGTAGTAGCGGTTGAGCATTGTGTGGAGCAAACCAATGGAGCCGGCGCCAATGACGAGAACCGTGTCCCCGGGTTGTGTCTGATAGTTGTCCGCCCCGTTGAGCACGCACCCGAGGGGTTCGGTCAACGCAACTTCCGCCGGAGTGAGGTGTGGCGCCGCCTTGTAGGCAGCTCGGCGAGCCACAGCCTCACGCGGGACAAGAACATATTCGGCCAGGCCGCCGTCGATCGCATAGCCAAACAATTCAGCCTTCGCACACAGATGCTCATAGCCGGCGCGGCAGTAATAGCAGACGCCACATGAAACCGTGGGATTAATTCCCACGAGGTCACCCTCCTCGAAGCCTTCCACTCCCCTACCGATCTCGGTGACGTAACCCGCGATCTCATGGCCGAGGATGACACCCGGGCGCACTCCCGCCGATTTCTCACCGCGCAGAATGCGGGCATCCGTCCCGCACACGGTGTTGGCACCAACCTTGAGGACCAGTTCGCCTTCACTCGCATGCGGGGTGGGTACTTCGCGTAGCTCCAGCTGACCGGGCCCCGTAAAAACCGCAGCTTTCATCTTTACCTCCTCGTAAAAACAGCCATCTGAGCGAGCGTTTCTCCTGCTCGTGGCGCTACATTAAGTCTATCGGTTGACAGCACGATGAGTCGGGCGTTATCCCTCAAGAACCACCGGATTGGCCAGGTGAACGAGACATTCTCCGCGCGCAAACACGGCGATCTCCGCGGCACCAATTCCGGAAATCTCGTGCCCGAGCACCAGCATGTGGTTCGGTTCTTATAGATAGGTTCACGGATCGATGGATCAGGAATCCAACGAGGTGTAGAGCTTCATGGCTTCAGCTGCGGTGGCATCCTCGTGGACGAGAGCATTAAGTGCCGACACCACAGCAAGAGGCTTAGGATCCTGAGTGATATTGCGTCCCACAGCCACGCCCTTGGCTCCACAAGAAATAACATGCTGGACAAAAGCAAAATAGGTCTCGTGGTCCGACTTCGGGCCTCCCAATGCAAGAACCGGCACCGTGCAGTTCTCGGTGATGAGGCGATCGCGGTCGGTTCCCGAGAAGCGCGTCTTGATGATGTCCGCACCCAGCTCCTCGGAGAAGCGTGAGGCTACGGCAATGACCTCAGGATCCGCTGATGCCGGCGTCGTTACCGGATACCCGTAGGGAAGCGACTCGCAGATGAAAGGCATGTTCCAGGTGTCGCATTGCTGGGCGAGACGCGCGGCGAACTCGTTGGTGGACCGCTCGTTATGAGCACCGGGAAAGTTCATAATAACGACGCCGTCTGCTCCCACCTTGAGCGCATCGGTCACGTCGAAGACGGGCATGTTATCCGGCACATTCGGATCAAAAACTCCCGTGGTGACATCCACGCGCAGACACATGCCCACCGAAGTGAAGTACTGCGCGAAGTTTTTGGCCTGACCATACGTGACGAGAACGTTATCAAGGCCATGCTCGGCCATCGCGGGAACGGTTCGAGCCGCGTGGTCCACTCCGGCAGTCTTCGCTGCGAATCCGAAGCCGTCAAGTGCCAGGGTGACGGACTTGCCGTCGTCGGCAAAAATATTAGACATTCTGCGTGTCTTAGCCATGTTTCTTCTCCTTTGAAGGATGACGTGTGGAAAGAACGAGTTGGGCGGAAAAGCAAAAAGCCCGCACTGACAAATGCCATGTGCGAGCTTTCATAACCATCTCGGACGTTCTGCTGTTTACAGAGCCACGATAGCCCACGAGATCCACGTCACGCAATCACCGGCTAGGTATTCCGGCAGTTGTTGTCGCTAACTGCGGCTTCCAGTGCCCCCGGGCCACGCTTCTCGTGAACGGGGATGGCGCCGAACACGGCGAGAAATTGGCGTAATATCGGGCAATATACAACGAGTAACCGTGCGCCGCTCCTCGCTCGGTTGAACCTCCCCAGCCGGAAAGAGTGATGCGATATGGTCAATGCCCCCAAAGACGATATTGCTCTCGACAAGAACAGTATGGAGCCTCTCTTCGCCCAAGTGGAGAAGTCATTAAGCGCAGCAATCACCGCCGGACGATTTCTACCGGGTGAACGTATCCCCACTGAACCCGAACTGGCGGATATGTACGGCGTCAGCCGGATCACGATTCGGCGTGCTATCGACGAGTTGTGCCAGCACGGCATGCTGGTCAAGCGCCAAGGCAAAGGAACCTTCGTTCGCGAAAGGAAAATGGCACGGAAGATCGAGCACTCTGCAAGCTTTTCAGAAGCTTGCATCGCGAGCGGAATGGTTCCCACCGCGGCCGTGATGAAGCGCGAGATTCTCAAGTCCGCCCCCTCGGAGATCTCTAGCCGTCCAGAATTCGACCATGACAAAATTCTCTATATCCAGCGCATTCACTACGCAGACGGATCTCCCATCATGATCGAGAACAACTACTACCCCTACTCTCGATACGAATTCCTCATGTCGGAGCCACTGGATGGTTCCCTATTCACAACACTCGCCGCCCACGGTATCGAAATTGGCGACTCCGAAAACTCCTATATTGACGCCATTGCGGCAACACGAGGCCAGGCAGCACTGCTCTCTGTCCTGGTGGGAGATCCGCTTTTTCTGCTCTACCGCGAAATGTTAGACAAGAACGGACACCTCATTTATGTTGGTCGGCAACACATCGCCGCCAGCCGATACCGATTCTTCGCCACCTAAGCCTGGGGCGTGAGGCGTCTTTCCATCATTTCTCTCCGTCGAGTAGTTAGTTCCCTTATGACAGGGAAAGGCGACCGGTCCAACTCGTCGTTGGGCCAGTCGCCTCCCATGTCAGCCAAGCTTCTCGGCGTAACCGCGCATCCACGCGACATCGTCGGTATCAAGCTCGATAGACATCGCCGTGACATTCTCCGTGAGCTCCTGGGGAGTCATGCTGCCGCTCAGCACGGTGACGTTGGGATCCTGTGCCAAAATCCATGCGATGGCCAGATCTGCCGACGCGCAGTTGTACTTCTCGCGCAGCGGGGCCCAGGCCTCGAGCATGTCAAGAGCTCGCTCGAGGTTGGCAGGCTCGAACCACTTCTTACCACCTCGCGCATTACCCGCCGGAGGGACATATCCACGCGGAACCGCGCCCGCAAGAATGCCCATTTCCAACGGGGAGTAGGCCTGGACAGTGACGCCGTTCTCGATGCACAACGGCATCAGCTCGGCCTCCACGGCCCGATCGAGGATGCTATAGCGCATCTGCACCACGTCCAGTTCGCCGTACGTGAGGTACTCACGCACCTGATCGGGCGAAACATTCGCCGCGCCGATTCCCTTGATCTTGCCGCTCTCCTTGAGTTTCATGAGGAACTCAACCGTTTGGGAAATCGGCGTATTGAAAGGCTCGATCGCGGGCCAGTGCGTCATATAGATGTCAATGTAGTCAGTCCCCAAACGCTCAAGGCTGGCTTCGAACTCTTTCGCGATGGACACGGGATCCAGGGAACGGTTGAGCACGGTATCGCCTACTTTGTTGAAGAACGATCCCTCGGAGTCCCACACGAGACCACACTTGGTGATGATGACGTACTCTTCACGCCGCCCCGCAATCGCCTTGCCGACGATCCGTTCGCTGTTGCCAAAGTTGTATCCCGGGGCAGTGTCGATGAGATTCACACCCTTATCAAGTGCCGTCCGGATCGTCTCAATGCCCAGCTTCTCCGTGTCCACGCCGTCAAAAGCCGGTCCACCACCGATGGCCCAGGTTCCGAGACCAATCCGAGAAACATCTCGTCCAACATTCCCAATCTTCATTCCATATCCTCGCTTTTCAGCTCTTGCTTGCAATAAATTCGTCAACTTGTGTTTTGCTGTGGACTCCCGCGGTAGCTCCCAGAGCCCCTACGGATACAGCGGCTACCCCATTCGCGAACACGGCGCATTCCTCCGGCGACTTACCGTCGAGCAACGCCCGTATAAAGCCCGAGGCAAAGTTGTCCCCCGCACCCGTCGTGTCGATCGACTCCACGTCATCTCGCACAAAAGCCGGAACGATGGTGTCGATATCTTTTCCACGGACAAGGCATCCGCGCTTGCCCACCTTGAGCACCACGGTTCCCACGCCTTGACCGAGAAGAATGTCCGCAGCCTCAGACTCATCGCGAGCGCCCGTCAGGGCAACCGCCTCATCAGCGTTAGGGAAGAAATAATCCACGTATCTCAAAGCCTGCGAAATCTCGTTGAGCCCCGTACCAATGCGGCTGGGAACCATATCTGCGCACACCGTCATCTCAGCTTTCTTCGCCTTCGCGAACAACTCCGACATCCAGGCTCCCGACAACAGTGGGTTATTAAAGATGCTCCCAAAGGCGAGAATCCGGCCATCGAGGTATGCATCTGCCTGAATATCTGACTCTTCGGTCTTCCACAGGCTTCCGTTGCGGTTGGTAATGAAGGTTCGCTCGCCGTCTGGACGGACAAGACCCACATTGAGTGACGTGGTGAGACCCTCGCGTACGGTTGTTCCCGTCACATCTACACCGGCCCGAGTCGCGCTCTCCAGAATAAAGTTGCCCGCCGCGTCGTCGCCGACGGCTGTCACTAACGCCACCTTAGCTCCCAGTCGAGACAGGATGATGGACTCATTGAGCGCGTCACCGCCCACTCGCATGGAGATGTCCTCCACCGGGTAGGAGACCGAGTCAAAGACCGAACGATCAACAGGCTGCAGTGGAATATCTACCACCGAACTGCCGACGCATACGACATCGTATGAGGCCATTGTCGTTTTCCTTCCTAGACAATCTCGGGGTCAACCACCACAACGGCCTTAGTAAAGGCGTCGGGCTGGTTCGCCACAAACTCGAAGGCTTCCTGGATATCGTCGTAATCAACGTGCTTATCGACAATTGCCGATGCCTTGAGTGCACCGGAGCGAATGAGCTCGATGGTCGTCGGGTAGGAATTGCAGTACCGGAACACGGTCTGTACCGTGACCTCCCGATTGATAGCCAAGAAAGAGATGGGAGCCTCACCCGGCACCGAACCAACAACCATAATCTTGCCGCGGCGCTTGACCACCTGAAGTCCAAGCTTCACCGTAGGCACGGCGCCGGCAGTTTCGAAGACGACATCCGCACCCCACTGGCCAACGATGGCCTTGATCCGCTCGGCGACGTCGTCATCTCCACCATGAATAGCGGCCGTCGCACCAAGTTCGAGCGCCTTGTCGAGACGGCGTTGCTGAAGATCGACGACGACGATAGCGCGCGCACCGGACATTTTGGCGATCATGGTGGTCATGAGGCCCTGGGCGCCACCGCCGAGGATGACCACCGTCTTACCAAGGAGAGCTCCTGCCATCTCGACCGCGTGGGTAGCAACCGATGCGGGTTCCACAAGAGCACCCTCATCCATAGTCAAGTCATCAGGCAACTTAAAGACAAGCTGGGCCGGATGTGCCATGTACTTGGCGAAGGCGCCTCGGTAGTTCGGTGCCGTTGCCAGAAAGTCCACCTGCGGACACACGTTATAGTGACCGGCCAGGCAGAACTCACAACGGTAACAGGGTTCTCCAGGCTCGAGGCACACGCGGTCGCCAACCTTGAGATGGGTAACATTGGCGCCGACCTCTGTGACCACGCCCGAAGGTTCGTGGCCGAGCCCAACAATTTGTCCGGGTTGCGGTGGAATATATGGGCCAAACTTAAAGCCGTGAATATCAGAGCCGCACATACCTACGCGCGCGATCTTAACAACCACCTCGTGTGGCCGCGGGGTAGGACGCTCACAGTCCACGATGACCATCGTGCCCGGCTTTTCGAGGATTGCCTTCGAGTTTTCACTCATTGTTTTCTCCTGTTGTGTTGATGCTCGTCCAACGAGCTGCTTAGCGATACGCCGACGACGGCGCATATATGACATTTCTTTATTGGTGGCCACGTCGTGCCGGCCCCAACGTGCAAACTCTGATGGTTTTCCCTCGGAACTCGTTACACCGCTGCTTTCTCCACCGCCATCTCTTCACAGGATTTCCCACGTGTCTCGATGCCAAAAACTGCCAGGATCAACGCGCAGGAAACGAGGAGGATACCCAGCACCACGAAGACTGCAACAACGCCGAACTCCGTAAGTAACCAGGCAACAAGGTAGGGAGAAAGTATCGCTGTGACTCGACCGATCGAGTTGGCGATACCAAGCCCACGCATCTTTTGCTCCGTCGGCCATACCTCGGGGGCATATACCGCGGAAGAGAAAGCGTTGTAGATGTACAGCACCATGATCATCACCGTGCCGATGATGAGAATGCTCGTTTCCGTGGTTTGGTTCGCGTAGATATACCCGAGTGCGGCGATAAGCACAATGAGGATGGATCCCAGCTTCTTGCGTGGGAGCTTGTCCATGATGAGCGTGGAAATAAACACTCCGATAGGAGCTCCAACCATCATGGTCATAGACATGACCAGCGAACTTTTGATGTCGATCCCCTGGTTGACAAAGATTGTGGGGACCCACTGTGTGATGGTGTATAGCGAGAGATTCATGGCAATGAGAGTCGCCGTGGCTACTAATGTGCGACGGCCGAGTTCGCCTCGGAAGAACTCGCGCAGCGGCGTCTTGTCCTCCTCAACAACAGCACACGGGTTACCGTCGGGAACATCAATGTTGTTCTCGGTAAACCCACTCTCTCGGGCCACCCGCTCGACAATCTCCACCCCTTCGTCCACTCGTCCAGCTTCAATAAGCCAGCGGGGAGACTCGTCCAGCTTGCGATGGACAATGAAGAGCATGATGAGAGAGGCCACTCCCCCGACAACGAACATGGCACGCCAGCTCGCGATGGGAATGAGAACCGCTGCCAGGACGGCGGCGATGAGGGGAGACAGGTTTCCCAGGAGAGAAATACGGGCCGACCACTTGCCGCGTACTCGACCGGGAATGAATTCCGTGAAGGATCCATACCCCAGTACGATTCCGCCACCCATGCCGATTCCCATAAGGCCACGGCAGACAATAAGGAAGATCATGTTCGGGGATACGGCGGCTATCAGTGCCATGACGCCGAAAACGAGGATACACAGTTCGTATGTCTTCTTACGTCCGATTCGATCACCCAGAGCGCCTGCCACCAGAGATCCGATGAAGAATCCAACCATCATGGCCGACGAAAAGAAGGCATTCCAATAGTTGGTGGACCACCCAATGGCAACGAGGTCCGCTAAAACTGAGTTTCCGGAAGAGTTCAGTATCCCGTTGAACTGGAGTGCAAAACCCAGTACCCAGAATGTCTTGAGGTGCCATCGTGACACCGGCATAATCTCGAGCTTTGCTAAAGCCTTTCGCTCGTCCATCAGTTCCTCACAATTCCCGCGGTTTGGCCCAGATCTTGCGCGTGCTTCACACGGCCATCTGCGGTAACCGCAACGTTCAATCCAGGCGTTCTCGCACAATCGCTGACCCGCCATTGGGTCCTCGCTTCCGCACATCGCCCGGGAGTGTGCAGAAATCTTGTTTAGATGGAAGGCCACGTCGCCTCGTACTTGGTGATGGGTTGATCTCGGAATGGTTAAGCGTCCTCGCATGAACCGAAACCGCCGGACCTTGGACGGATGCCCTCACACGCTGGGCGTCCGTCCAAGGAGGTGATCAGGTACAGGAGCCGCCTGCTTCAGATGGGTTCGGCACCCGAAGGTAGTCTCCCTCCACCATCGGCATCGCCGACGCGCGCCCAGTAGCACCGAGCAACTCGATCTTCTCAAGTGCACGCTGCTTAAGCGCCTCGCGCACCCGGATCTGAGTATTGACGAAGTTGGTGCTCAGATCCTCACGGATAGCATCCATTGCGGCCATTCCGAGTTCAGCATGGATGTTGACCTTCGCAACGCCGAGAGAGACAGCGCGCATGACGTCGTCGTTCGGAATTCCGGAGGCTCCGTGCAGCACGAGCGGCACGCTCACGGCGTCGCGAACTGCCTCGAGCACATCAAAAGCAATCCTCGGGGTTGACGAGTACGGTCCGTGGACGTTGCCGATTGCCACCGCGAGGCAGTCGCATCCGGTTCGCTCAACAAACTCCACCGCCTGGTTGGGATCCGTGTACTCGTAGCCCTTCATGACTTCTTCGTAGTCACCGGGATCACCCACATGACCAAGCTCGGCCTCGACCGGGATTCCACGCGGATGGTAGTAATCCACAACCCGCTTTGTCTCGGCGATGTTCTCGTCGAACGAGAGCTTGGAAGCGTCACGCATAACGGAGTTGAAGCCGTGGACATATGCGTTGTGCACGATGTCGAAGCTTCGTCCGTGATCCCAGTGAACGATGGTGGGCACGTTAGCGTGCTTGGCCATCGACACCATCGAGGGCGCGAACTCCTCAAAGATCACGTTGTTCACGAAGCCGGTGCCGAACGAGATGATCACGGGAGCCTGAGCTTCTTCCGCCGCATCCATGACGCCCATGAGCATCTCGGCATTCCAGGTGTTGAAGTGAGGGACCGCGTAGCCCTTCTTCTGCGCGTCGCGCAGCCACCAATCCATATCAGCCAGCATGTGTATTTCCTTTTCTCTTAGTCTTCGTCGTCGAAGTCGTACGTGAGAACAACCTTGATGGCGTCCTTGTCACGCATGGCCTCGAAGCCCTTCTCCCACTCGGAGAGACCGAAGCGATGGGTGATCATTTTCTTGGTCGAGATCTGGCCATCAGAGACAAGACGAAGGACGTTCCGCCAGGTCGTCGAGTCGTAGGCCATATGGCCGATGATGCTGATGTTCCACTCGGTGATGCGATTGATAGAGAAGTCAAGCGGCTGGAAGCCCATGCCTGCGCGGACGATTTCCGCATTCGGGCGGACCATCTCGATGGCCTGCTTGAGGGCAACGTTGGCACCGGAACACTCGATAACGAGGCCGAGGTTGTCCTTGCCACAGATCTCCTGGCAGCGGGCAACCACATCTTCCTTCTGTGCGTTGATCACATGGGTTGCCCCGAATTCCTTGGCCTTTGGGAAACGCACAGCCTCATCGGCCTCGAGTCCCACCAATACGATATTGACCGCACCCATAATCTTGGCGAGTTGGACCGTGTACAGCCCTAGCGGACCCGCACCAAAGACGACGACGTCCTGACCCGGCAGGAACGAGGTCTGCTGGCAGATTGACTTGTAGGAGTTGGCAAGTGGTTCGCACGCGCACGCCTCCTCGTAGGACATGTTCTCCGGGATCTCCCAGATCGCGTGACGCTTAATGCGGAGGATCTCGCCGGGGATGATCACGTACTTCGTAAAGCCGCCACCCCAGCGGTTGTTGTCGAGGCCGATATTCGTCTTGTGCTCGCAGACGAGAAAGTCCGCGTTCTCACATGCCGGGCATACACCACACACGTGACCCGAGTTGTCTGAAACGACGCGCTGTCCGATCTTCCAATCGGTCACCTTCGAACCGATCTCAACGATGTCGCCAGCAAGTTCATGCCCACGAATCGAGTTGAACTCATCGGAACCGTTCTCCACCCGGAAGTGCTTCATATCTGCACCACAGATGGTCGCTGCCTTGACCCGGACGAGGATATCCTCGTCCCCAATCGTCGGACGTGGCACATCAATGAGCCGATATCCACCGAATTCCTTACCGTATCTGGCAAGTGCCTTCATGGTTGTTTCCTTTCTAGTTTTCTCTAGATTTCTTGGTTGGTCTCGAGACTCACTGGTTGGATGTGGAGACTCACGTGACATCGACGTTCGAAATTTCCTCAACGGAAGCGCCACGACTCTCTACACCAAACACGGCGATGACAACTGCCGTGACAAGGGCGGTGGCACCCAGCAAGATGAACACACCTGTCATTCCTGACGAATCAAGGAGTGCCGCCACTGCGAAAGGCGAGAGGATACCGCTGATCCGGCCCACCGAATTAGCCAGGCCCGCACCACGCAACTTTGCCGCGGTGGGCCAGATCTCCGGGACGTACACGGCGGATGCGAAACACACGTACATGTACACGAAGATGATGAGGAAGAATCCCGCGATGGAGAGGGCTGTCATGCTGGTTTGCAGCGAGTAAACGTAGCCGAGGACAGCGATGATGATGAGCAGCCCAATACCAAAGATCTTGCGGGGGAAGCGTTCAATGATAAAGATGGCGATGAAGATGCCGATCGGTGCGCCAAACATCGACATGGTGTTGAGAAGCACGGAGTCCTTGAGATCGATACCTTGTTCTAGCAACATCTTGGGCAGCCAGTTAATGAGGGTGTACTGAACGACGTTCATGGCAATGAGCACGAACGAGCCGAGGATAACGCGCTTGAGCAATTCGCCCTTAAAAAGGGCGGAGTACGGGATGGTGACGGCAGCTTCCTTGGCAACGCTGCCGGCAACCGGGGCCGGTTCGAGTGTGATGCCCTTGCCCTTTTCCACACGAGCTTCAATATCGTCAAGCAGTTCGTTGGCCTCATCAAAACGCCCCTGGGCTTCAAGCCAGCGGGGAGACTCGGGGAAAAGCTTCCACACGACAATCAGCACGATGGTTGAGGTAACGGAGGGAATAATGAACTGAATGCGCCAGTTCAGGTCCGGACTCACGACACCCACGAGGAACGATGCGATAAGTGAGCAGATCGGGTAGGACCAATTGCCAATAAACGAGACTCGTGCGGACCACGAACCGCGATCACGTGACGGTACATACTCAGTCCATGACGCGAAGAGGATGGTAAGAAGGCCACCCAGCGCAAAGCCCATCACAAAACGCACGATGATAAGGAAGGTCATGTTTGGCGAGAAGGCCGCGACGACCATGGTGATGACGTGGAAGATCACGAACATCATAAAGCCCTTGCGGCGGCCCACCCTGTCACCGATGATTCCACCCAGCAACGCCCCCAGGAACATTCCTGCGGTGGTTAATGATGAGAAGGTCGCCGCGGAGCTGTTGTCCGCCCAGCCGATATCTGTAAGAACTGCCAAAACCAGTCCGCCAATGGCGTTACTCCAACAGGTCAGGAGGCCAAAGGCCACCATCCAGTACACGCCCCAGTGAAAACCACTGGACGGGAGCCGGTCCAGTCGGGCACCGGCATTTGGCCAGGTTGTTGTTTGCTTAGCCATAAGTTCTCTCTCGATTCGTCGCTCCAGCGCACAGCGCGCCGGTCACCCTGGATTTCACGAGGTGGTTGTGGAGAGGAACGTCCGTGTTCCAACTCGAGATATTCCTGGGTCAATCTCGCCACGATGTCATCAGCTCATTCGTTTCCAAACCCGCTCATGACGCCACCATAGGATCTATCAGTTATCTATAACGTCATATAACGTTATGTCTTCAATCGTAGCTAGAGCAACAACGCAAACAAAGGTCAAAGGTCCCAAAAATCCTTATTTGACAACAAAAAACCGTCGCAAAAATGGAAGGGTTGGTTGATATTTATTGATAATGAATTTCATTATTGATAAAATATGCGGCTCCACTTCGGCTGGCCCCTCAAAAAGAACTCCCACCACTACACGCTGGGCGCCTCAACCAAGAGTCTTGGTTGAGGCGCCCAGCGGTGAGGCGATACGTTGATCGCTTACTTACGTGTATATTCCTTACTTCAGATTGTCAGCAAAGAAGCCGGCGGTGGCAGTCATCAGTTCATTGAACGCCGCCATATCTCCCGAGAAGATGTTGAACGTGTGGTCTGCTCCATCAATGATGAGGACCTCGCTTGACGGAATCCAACCGTGCAGCTCCTCGGCATTCGAGGGCGGAACGACGTCGTCATTGCCACCATTGATGAGGAGCAGCGGAACCGTGATCTGCGACGCCACGTCCTTCATGTCGAGAGCGTCCATGCCGTCGATCCACTTCTGGCCGGTGTCCATCGGCGCGCGCCAGTCGAATTCCTCGGTAAAGTACCCCTTTTCGGCGGCCTCGGCACGCTGGTCCTCAGTGACCTCCATGGGAGCGGCCGGGGCCGCCCACGTGACTGCGGCGCGGACGCGCTCATCATCCGCCGCAACACGCAGCGCATGCAGCCCGCCCTGGCTCCAGCCCATAACTCCTACTTGTTCAGCGTTGATTTCAGGTTGCTCACTGATGTAGCCAATAGCGGCCTCGGCGTCGCCTAGCGCATTGTCGAGGTCGAAATCCTCGTCGGGCGCAGTCGAATCACCACTGCCCATAAAGTCGATCCGGATTGAGGCGATGCCTGCCTTCGCCAAGGCATCAGCCATGTAGATATATCCGTCGCCCGCTTCGTGACGCTGAGAACCCGTCCCGTGAAGCATAACGACAGCCGGTACGGGGTTGTCGGCCGAGGCCGAGTCAGGCAACACGACGGTTGCGGGGATCTGGTGCGTGCCGGCATCAATGGAAATATCCGTGCCCGCATAGGCTGTCTTCTCGGTCGCGGAGGCCGACGCCGACGCCTCACTACTGCTCGAAGGCGCCGGGCTGGCACTCTCCCCCGACGCATCATCCGGTGTCGAGCTGCACCCCGCAAGGAGCAGGGCACCGACTGCGATGGTGGCAGCCATGGTCTTCTTGAGAATCATATGTTGTCCCTCCCGGACCGCTCCTCGCACCTGTGTGTCGAGTACGTGTCCTTCGGATCGTTATTGTGGGGTCAGTCCCGCACGCAGGAACATGGTAACCGCACTTCGCCGTCGTTACGATGTGTATGCAGGGCTGTGACCAGTGTATCTGCCGTGCCACAAACCAGAAACGGGGCTCCGGCCACGCCCCTGACAAACGGGGCGTGGCCGGAGCGCTTAGTGGGTTCGA
>JBDIAV010000068.1:0-19050 GCA_039812645.1 Actinomycetaceae bacterium | reverse complement strand
CCACATAAAACGTTAGCGCCCGAAGTCGGCGGTACAACCATCAACTTCGGGCGCTAACACGTAACTTCTCATGCTCATGCTGGACCGGAGGCCGGTCACAGCATAGTGAATCCACTCGATTCGAGCTTCTTCTGCACTCGTGCGATGTCTTCTTCAGAGGGCAACTCGCCGAGTACCTTAGTCATCAGCACTTGCGCGTCGATCCGAGAAACTTCCGTCTCGTCGGGATCTGCGTTGCGAACGAGGCCGCGAACAACTTCGCGCACTTCGTCGTCGCTCAATCTGCGGCGCAGAAGAGCAAGGATAGGAGTGTAGTCCTTCGGTGGAATGCCTTCGGGGTATCCGGCCAGCAGCCATTCGAGAGCAAGCCGGACCAAACCGGACTTAGGTAGCTCAGGAAGCTCAGGGATGTCATTCTCCGCGCTTGACGCATCACCTGAAGCATCACCCGCGTTCACATCACCCTGAGAATCCGCGTCCTCCCGACTCTCCGCATCCGCGGCGAGTCGATCCAGATCTGCTTCTTCGGCCACTTCCTCACGCAACACGCCGTCATACTTGCCAGACTCGACGTCGCCAACCGTGGCGTCGTCGGGCACTGGGGTGTGAGCCTCGTCGGCCAAATGCTTCGCTCTGGAACTCAAAGGCCATCCGGCAGCCGCAAGGCGAGCGGCAACCTGCCGGATCTCGTCTTCGCTGGGTACATCGGTGGTGACCTGCTCGATAGCTCGACGAATGGTCGAGACTCGAACTGGATCCGGGTTGTACTCCTCGATCTTCTCGATCACCTCATGGAACTCTTCCTCGGTTAAGGAATTACGCAAGAGGGCAAGAAGCGGGAAGTAATCCGTCGTCGGTACGCCTTCGGGATATCCGGCACGCAGCCAGTGAAGGATCGACGAAATGATCCTTTCGGGCATGGTTACGCTCCCCCGCCAAGAATCGAAATACCGGTGTAATGGTAGATACTGGTACGCGTCATAAAGAGGATGGCAAAGAGGATAACGCCTACAATCACGGCGAAGATGGTCCAGGCGAGCACGGTGTAGCTCTTGTTGCGCACACCCTCACCACTGCCGTCCACTTCTCCGGAACCGATGGACTGCATGCGGATGCCGAAGGCGTAGAGCGCCGGGAGTCCTGCTCCCAGAACAATTCCAACGACGAGAACCTTGAGAGCCGAAGCAGCCATCGCTGCAAAATCAAGTGTCATGATGTTTTCCTTTCAGACTCTCGGTCAGTTTGCCGCAGCGGCCGTGGACTGGCGAACGTCGGCAGGAATAGCACTGTTCGAGTCCTCGTCCCAGTCGGCGTTAACGTTGTTGTGGTCAACCTTCTGCTTCCTGGAGTGCATGTAGAAGAAGGTGGCAACTCCAACGAGCAGTGCGAACACTACGAGTGCTCCGGTCAGGCCCCCGATCAGGTGTGCCAGTCCGTAGCAGATCGCTCCTACGGCGGCAGCTGCGGGCATGGTGATGAGCCAGGCGGCAACCATGCGGCCAGCAACGCCCCAGCGAACCTGGGCGCCCTTCTTGCCGACTCCCGTTCCGAGAATGGAACCGGTCGCAACGTGGGTGGTGGACAGGGCCATACCCATGTGGCTGGACGAGAGGATAATCGCTGCGGAGGCGGCCTCCGCGGCCATTCCCTGCGGCGACTCGATCTCCACAAGTCCCTTACCGAGCGTGCGGATGATACGCCAGCCGCCCAGGTAGGTTCCCAGCGCAATGGCGCCGCCACAGGTTGCGATGATCCACAGCGGCAGGCCATGCATCTCCACCTGTTCGGCGGTCAGGCTGCCGTGCGCGATGAGAGCGAGGGCGATAACACCCATCGTCTTCTGTGCGTCGCCGGTGCCATGAGCCAGGGATACGAGCGATGCCGTACCAATCTGACCCCAGCGGAAACCATTTTCGCGGTGCTTCTCGTGCACGTTCTTCGTCAGCGCATACACGGCCCATGTGCCGATCGCAGCAATCGTGCCCGCAATAACCGGTGAGAGGATTGCGGGGATGGCGATCTTTCCAATGATGCCTTCCCAGTTGACGTTCAGCATGCCCACGCCAACGATGCCGGCTCCAATGAGACCGCCAAACAGCGCGTGGGACGAGCTGGACGGCAAACCGAGCAGCCAGGTCAACAGATTCCACAGGATGCCACCAACAAGTCCGGCGAAGATGATCGTCATGGCGACTTCACCCGTGAGTCCCTCAATGAGGGAGCCGTCTGGTTGCTGGATCTTGAGGACATCCTTGGTGATGGTGAGCGCCACCTCAACGGAGAGGAAGGCGCCAACAAGATTGAGAATTGCCGAGATCGCTACAGCGGCTTTCGGCTTGAGAGCACCGGTGGCAATGGACGTGGCCATCGCGTTTCCGGTGTCATGGAACCCATTGGTGAAATCGAAGGCAAGGGCCGTAACGATCACCATGAGGAGGATGATGAATTCAACGCTCATGATGTCCAGTGTGAGGCTCGGTGGGGACCTCTTCCACCAATCTCGCTTGATTTTTACCAACATTATTGGAGTGTTTGCCCGCTGTTTACCTTTCGTCGCCAGGGCTGTTCGACTGCTCACAGTAGCATGACCTAGGCGCGAGATTTCGCGAAATAATAGCCGACGACGACGCCCTCCGGTTCCGCCACAACAACCCCGGACGCTAACCCGCGACGCGTAACCGGAGCACCACTCTCGTTCCTTGGCCGAGTTCAGAACGAATGAAGGCGATACCCCCATGCCGTTCGGCCACCACTCGCACGATGGATAGGCCCAACCCGGAGCCTTCCGCTCCACGCGTGTTGGTGCCGCGAGCTAGTTCGTCCCATACCCCGGCAAGTTCGTCGGCGGCAATCCCCCACCCGGTGTCCGAGATTTCGAGGGTCACCCATCCCTCGTTTTCTGCCGCGCGTATCTCAATGTGAGCCCCAGGATCCGAATACTTCGCAGCATTTGCGACGACGTTGTAAAGGGCTACCAGCAGCAGGTCCGGGTCACCCCATACAGCGGGAACTGGCCAGGGTACGCGGGGAAATTCCACGGTGATCCGGCGCTCAGGATATGTTGACGCGACCACCTCCACAGCCTCATCTGCCAGTTCCTCCAGGTCCACTGGACGCAGATCGAGAACCCGCGTCTCCAGATCGGCGAGCTTGGCCAGCTCGGTCACCAACCGTGAGAGCCTCGCCGCCTGCGTGTTGGCGATCTTATAGGCCTCGTCCTCACTGGGCATCGTTGCGAGAGCGGTTCGGATTGCCGTTACCGGATTTTTCATTTCGTGATCGAGCCGTCGAAGAAACCGCCGCCGCTGTTCGCGTTCCTCCTCGCGCATTCGCCCCACGCTTTGTTCCATGTGACGACGACGGCGCCGCACAATCACGTCTCGCACCACCAGGACGAGCGCCACCACAATCCCCATGGCAAGGACCAGAGTCGCGAGCGGGAGGCGGATCCAAAACCACGGATTGAGTCCGCTCAGATACAGCGTGCCAGCAATAAGACCCGCTCCCCCAGCAATACCAAGCGAAGCAATCGCGGTTCGGCTGTTTACTCCCCCGCGCTCATTGCTGAGCTCGGCATTCGGGCGTCCGTCATGAGCACTATTCCTTGTCATGACCCTCGCACCTGCCCGAGAAAGCGATACCCAGCGCTTTGTACTGTCTCGATGAACCGCGGATTCTGAGCATCCTCTCCAAGTGCCCTCCGCAGTTCAGCGATACGGTGGTCGATGGCGCGAGTGGTCACCGCAAACTCGTATCCCCACAGTGTTGAAAGCAGGCGCTCTCTCGTGTGCAGCTCATCGGCGTGGCTCATCAGGTACTCCAACAGCATGAGCGCACGGGGAGTGAGGGAGATTTCCTTGCCCGCGAGCTTCACCCGTCTCGCCGTTCGATCAAACTCCAGCTCGCCGCTGACGAGCCGTCCGGCAACCGCGAGAGTCCGTTGCCCGGGCGTTGTGCGCCGCAAGACCGCACGAATCCGAGAGACGAGTTCGGGCGGATCAAAAGGCTTGCCAATATAATCGTCGGCTCCCTCGTCAAGGGCGGCCGAACGTTCAAAGGATTCATCGACCTTGGTCAAGAGAATAACCGGTGTCCAGTCCTCCCGTGCACGTAGTTCGCGTACGAGAGAGCGTCCGTCGCGCCGCGGCATAAGCACGTCGCTGACGATGATATCGACCGCTCGTCCGCGTAGTACGGTGAGTGCCTCCTCGCCGTCGCCCGCAACGAGCACCGCGAATCCGTTTCGCTCCAAGTAGGGGGCCAACGTAGCCGTGATGGGCGCTTCGTCGTCGACCAAAAGAATCGTGGGCGAGGAGGCGGTCTCACTCACTACGCATTCACCGCCCAGAAGATACTGGCCGAGATCACGACAATCGCAACAATATAACCGATCAACTCCAGGTAGCCGAGAATGAGGCCGATCACCGCGAGCGCCGATCCTTCTTCCCCGGTCCGTTTCATTTGACTGAGAGAAATGTGGCCGCAGATGACAGGCACGATGGCCATGCCCACGAGGGCGGTGACCAGCGTGACAACAGCAAGGACATTCGTGCCACGCTTGGCGTACGAGTAGGGCGGCTGATAGGCGGGAGGCTGACTTGGCGCGGCGTATCCGGTGTAACCAGCTCCGCCATTCGGGAATGCACTCATGGCAAGCGGCTTTCAGACACAACGACTGATGCGGTGGACAAATCGTTGACCACAGGATTTCCACTCTCCCACACCACGGTGTTGATGGAACTCTGCTCGGTCAGGTTGACGACCCCAACGGTGCTCATGACGACGGTTGATCCGTTGCCGTCCAGATTGAGGGTGCCGACCGACTGGGCCAGAATCGTGGAGATATCTCCCGTGACGTTGACGGTGTCACAGTCGTCAACAATCTCGACGGACAGCGCCGTGCCGTCGATATTGAGAGTTCCGTCCGGGCAAGTGAGTTCTGTGGTAACCGCCGGCGAAAGTTCGGCCCGAAGGGCTCCCTTCTCCTCGGTGGCGTCTGGGCTAGAGGTTTCGCTCGAACCCTGCGAGCTGTTCCCGGTGCTCGCGGAGCTGGTCGCAACTGCGCTGGGAGACTGAGTGTGAGATGGCGTCGTGGCAACGACAGCCGGTTCCGAGGGAGAGGAGGCAACCACGGGCGACGACGACGCGCCATCCGTACCGCTCTTCTCAACACCGGCGGAACAGGCACTGAGCCCCAGAACTAGGCCGAGGCTTGCAACTACCAGGTACTTCTTCGTCATATGTGCGTTCATAGCTCCATATTATGGGGTAGGCATAAAGCCCCAGGTGGCAAACACTTCGCAAGCTTGTCGCAAATTTGCGACATTGAGTGAATGAGTTCTCGCTGGTGCACGCTGTCAGTTTCCCGACAGAGCCAATCCCGCCACAACCCAGAGGAGAATGTATCCAACACAGGCAACCACCCACAGGGCGCTAATAACGATGCCCGCCTTAGCGAATCCTGCGCCGCCATCGCCCGTCTGTTTGATCTGCTTCAAAGCTATCCAGCCAAGGATCGGCGAAATGAAGAACCATCCCAGGATTGACGTCACTAGGGCGATGATGGCGAGCGTGTTCGTCGACCGCGGATATATCTGGGGCATTTGGCGGATGTACGGGCTGGGATACGCATTCTGATGCTGATCGTCATACTGCGCGTACTGCGCCCCACTCGGGCCGTACTGTGCTGGAGTGCCCTCACCGTAGGCCGGGTAGGGATTCGCCCCTGGAGCGCTATATTGACCCGCATGGCGTGATGGCTCTGCACCGCGCGTTCGGCCTCCGTCTGAGAAGGCGGAGGGTTGGGACGCAGGGCGCTGCCAGGCAGCGCCCTGATTGTCCTCGCTGTCAAATGCTGAGGGAGGAAAAGCACTCATGGAGACAGCTTATTGCTGTGCCTTCCCAGCTCGCCAATATCCCACAAAACTGATACGCCCCTTGGGAACTCCCGCCTTGACGAGGTGGCGGCGGCCCTCGGTTGCGAGGGTCCTCTCGCCCACCACATATGCGGACAGAGTTTCCGGGTGATCGGGGGTGAACTCACGCAGCGCCGCGAGTGCCGCAGCTCCCACCGGCTGCGCCGAGCTATCGCGAGCCAACCACATCACCTCAAAACCCTCCGGAGCCGGGGCCGACTGGATATCCGCGCGGGTCGGAACCTCAATAATGGCCAGCCCCTTCGCATCCCTGGGCAGATCCCGAAGAATTCCCAAGAGAGCGGGGACGGCCGATTCGTCACCGGCAAGGAGGTGGAAGTCGGCGTCGTCAAGCAGATCAAAACCGCATCCCTGATCGATCAAAGCAATGTGATCTCCGGCTGAGGCTTGCTGCGCCCACGGGCCAGCAACACCCCGATCACCGTGCACCACAAAATCGATATCCATCTCGCCCTGCTCCGAACGCAATTCACGAACGGTATAGCTTCTGAAGATAGGCCGGGTACCAGCGGGAGAGGTGAGGAACTTAAGGTAGCTACCCATCGAGAGGTTGTCCGGTACACGCGAGAAATCTACCTCCTGCCCGGGCTGAGGAAGGAAGAGACGGAACCAATGGTCAAAGCCACGCCTCGGCAGTGATGTCAGGTCCTCGCCCTGCACCGTCACTCGGAGCATATGAGGCGTCACCTCGTGCGTGCGCAGAACCTCTGCGCGGTACAGTCCACGGCCCTTACGTGCATCTTTAAAAGCCACAAGTTCTCCCATCATTCGTAGGTAAGGGAAACCTTACTCCGTAAATATGGAAGGAGACAGCACGCGTCTCATGGTGGATATCTACTGGTAGGCCCGCGCATACTGCGGCGGAATGTAGGGCGTCTCGACACGCAAGTCACGAGCCGCACGCACGGGGAAGTTCGGGTCCCGCAATGCTTCCCGACCAACGAGCACCGCATCAGCCTGTCCTAGCGCAACAATCTGCTCCGCCTGGAATGGCTCGGTGATCAGCCCAACCGCAGCCACCGGCATCCCCGACTCGCGGCGAATCTTTTCCGCTACGGGTACCTGATACCCGGGACCCACCGGAATCGTCACCCCAGCAAGATTACCTCCGGTCGAGACCGAGATGAGATCAACCCCGTGCTCACCCAACCAACGTGACACGGCGACGACGTCGTCCTCCGAGTAACCTTCGTCCGACCACTCGCTTCCCGACAGCCTCACCACAAGCGGGACCGACTCGCCCAACTCGCTGCGAACGGCATCAACAACTCGCAGCAGCAAGCGAGCCCGGTTGTCCAACGGCCCGCCGTACTCGTCGGCCCGATGATTGCTCGCCGGAGAAAGGAACTGATGGAGAAGGTACCCGTGCGCGCCGTGAAGTTCGACGACGTCAAATCCGGCATCGACGGCACGGCGAGCAGCTTCCACAAATGCAACGACGACGGCGTCAATCTGTTCCGTTGTCAGCTCCGACGGTTCCACGAGTCCGGGGAACGCCACGGGTGACGGACCTACGGGTGTCCATCCACCCAGCTCCGGCGATACGTTGCCATCCTGATAACCAGGCCACGCGCGCCAGGTCGATGCCTTGCGGCCCGCGTGCGCTAACTGAATTGAAGCCTTGGCACCCTGGGAGTGAATGAGATCGACGATAGGGACGAAGGCATCGCGCTGTTCGTCGTTCCATAGTCCCAGGCACTGCGGGGAGATCCGTCCCTCGGGAAGTACGCCCGTTGCTTCGACGGTGACGAGTCCTGCACCACCGCGAGCGAAGGATCCCAGATGCATGAGATGCCAGGTGGTAGGAACGCCATCCTGCTTGTCCACCGAGTACTGACACATCGGCGGGATCCAGATTCGGTTACGAATCTCGACATCTCGCAGGGTCAGAGGCTCAAAAAGCGCACGTGTCATGGGAACAGAAATTCCTATTCGGTAGATGTTCAGTGGAGTAAAACTAGGTTGGACGAGGATCGTTTCTAGAATCCCCGGCCGCTAAGACGCTGAATAGCGATGCGGAGCTTGTCGGCAATAGGAGGGTAGATAATCCGCAGGGTATCGGGACGAAGTGGCTTACGCAGCACCGGCTTGGCGTGACTGAACTGCTGCCACGAGTATTTCCCATGGTAGGAACCCATGCCGCTGGCACCCACTCCTCCGAAGGGAAGTGATCGCGCGCCTGCGTGGGCGAGTGCCACGCCCACCCCCACCGCACCCGATGAGGTCTGCGCAACAAACCGCCGTTCAGTCGTGCGCGACGCACCAAAGACATAGAGGGCAAGAGGCTTCTCCCCCGCATTGATGAACGCGATCGCTTCCTCGGCGTTCCGGACGGTCACCACGGGCAAAATCGGACCAAAGATCTCGTCACGCATGACAGCGGGAATCTTCTCTCCACCGACGGGGGCGCCCCGGCCCGATCTGTGACCCTCGTTTGGCTGCTCATCGGCTTGATGATCGCCCCGTAGGCGCAATCCGGATATCCACGGCGGCATGATAAGTACGGTGGGCTCGATGTACCGCGTGTCCCGGTCATAACGCCCGCCTACGCGCACATCACCGTCGTCGAGATACGAGACGATCCTGTCGAAGTGTCGCTCGGTGATAATTCTTCCGTAGTCACCACTGGCACTCGGGGTGTCGCCAAATTGCCTGGCGATAGCGCGCGACAGTGCCGCAACGAGCGGTGTCACCTGCTCAGGAGTGGTAAGAAGGTAATCTGGCGCGATGCAGGTCTGGCCCGCGTTGGTGAACTTCGCCCACGCGATACGATCCGCGATAGTGTCAAGATCCCCCGATTCGGAGCCAACCCAGGCGGGCGATTTTCCACCTAACTCCAACGTCACCGGCGTGAGATGCTCAGCCGCAGCCCTCATGACGATGCGCGCCACGTGACCGTTACCGGTATAGACGATGTGATCGAAACGGTGGGTGAGCAACTCCGTGGTCTCGGCTACCGCGCCCTCCACAACATGCACGGCGTCCTGGTCCAGATACAGCGGCACCAACCGCGCAATCGTCGCCGATGTCTGCGGAGCCAGTTCGCTTGGCTTAAGAACAGCGGTATTTCCCGTGGCTAGCACCCCGGCCAGGGGGCCAAGCAGAAGCTGCACCGGATAGTTCCAGGGAGCAATAATCAGCACCGTGCCAAGCGGCTCACTAACAATCGATGCTCGCGCAGGCTGCAAGATGGGCGAAGCGACAGTCATCTTGGGGCGAGCCAAGCGCGAGAGATGGCGTAGAAAATAGGATACTTCGCCAGCGACGACACCAATTTCCGTCAATTGCGCCTCGGTCGCGCTTTTATGCAAGTCAACCCACAATGCCTGTTCCAGTTCCATGCTGCGCTCGTGGAGCAATCTCTGCAATCCCCGCAGCTGGCGGCGGCGCCATGACAACGTCCGAGACACCCCGGACTCGTAACGACGACGAGCCGCTGCCACCACGTCAGAGATACTGTGAGACACCTCGGCAGACAGGCCTGTTTGGGCTGACATTGCCTTACTCGGTCCTAGGAACGGATAAGCGCCGAGAGTGAATCCAGTGCGGCAAGCTCATCAGCGCTTAGCTCGAGATCGGATGCCAGGAGCGGTGCCACCTGTTCCACGGTGCGCGCCGAAGCAATAGGTGCCACGATGGTCGGCTGAAGTGCCAGCCATCGCAGGGCCACCGAGGCGGGCTCCACACCATGGGATTCCGCAATCTCACGAACCTTGGCCACCACCGCAAATGCTTCCTCACTGGCGTACCCGCTCACCGCTCCAGCGCGCGCACCCGAGATGTCCTGCGCGCTGGCATATTTGCCGGTGAGGAGGCCCGCAGCAAGGGAGAAATATGGAACGACGCCAAGGCCGAACTCCTCCGCGACGGGGCGAAGATTGTCCTCGAAATCGGCACGGTGCACCAGGTTGTAATGCGGCTGCAGGGCCACCGGACGCTCAACACCTTGCTCGTCCGCCGCGGAAATCCACTCACGAACGGAGTCCGCTGAGAAATTGGAAAGACCGACGTACCGTACCTTGCCAGCCTTCTGAAGTTCCGCGAATGCCGCCACACTCTCGGCGATCGGTGTCTTCGGATCCTCTTCGTGGGCATAGTACAGATCGATGTAGTCACTCTGAAGCCGCTGCAACGAAGCCTCGGCAGCGCGGGCGATGTTCTCCGGAGCTAGCCCACGGAAATCCGGATGCTTCGCAACCTTGGTGGCGAGCACGATGTCCGCACGGTTTCCGGCCGTCGCAAACCACTTGCCGATAATGGTCTCTGATTCACCACCGGAGTTGCCCGGAATCCATGCCGTATACGCGTCAGCCGTATCCACAAAGTTCCCACCACCGGCGGCAAACTCGCTGAGAACCCGCAACGACGTTTCTTCGTTGGAGGTCCATCCGAAGGTATTTCCACCCAAGCACAGCGGGGCAACGGTCAAATCGGACGTTCCAATAGTGGGCATGGCTCCTCCTTCAACATGCTGATGATCAGCACATTAACTTGTTACGATCCCGGCTCGGAGAACTACGCCTCAAAGAACCGGCACGACCTCTAGCCAGACTAGCCAGCCAAGAAAAAACCCGGAAGTGATTAAGCTTTGTGGGGAATTCATATGGAATACCACCGGCCAGCTCATCGCCTCCTGCAACCACTCAGGATTCCAGCAAGCCGAGCTTCTCGAAAGCGATGGCAAGGCCGTCGTCGTCAATCGGGGCGGTGACCCAATCAGCCGCAGCCTTAGCACCGGGCGTGCCGTTACCCATCGCTACCCCGGTTCCAGCCGCTTTCAGCATCTCGATGTCGTTGGACGAATCGCCCAAAGCGATGGTGTCTTCCAGAGAAACGCCGAGGTGAGCTGCCACTTTCTTCAGACCTACGGACTTATTCATTCCCAGTGCGGTAAGCTCGCCTGTTTCTCCGCGAGCGTCGGGAAGGGAGCCCGGAATAATGGAGAAGCGATCACCGAAGCGTTCCTGAGCGTCGGCCAACGTGACGCCCACACCCGTGGGAAGAAAGAATGTCACTTTCGTCGCCGTTTCCGGCACACCCTCACGCACGTACGGCTCGATTTGATGAAGGAAAGTACTCCAGTCCCCTTCAATGAGCGCCTTCCCATCGGCAGCGGGCCGGAAGAGATCCAAGAAGTTTCCCACGGGATACAGCTCGACACCCGTCGCCCAGAAGCTCATTGCGCCGATAGATTCGAACCACTCGGCCAGCTCAGCAACATCCTTCTTGGGCATATGCTCGTTGAAGATGATCTCACCGTCCACCTCGCCGTAAGCACCATTGGACCCAATGAACCCGCGGAAACCGATGTCCCAGAGAAAGGGATAAATCTCGGGCTTCCCGCGCCCGGTGCACAAAATGAGTTGGTGTCCAGCCGCAACCGCACTCGTTAAAGCCTTGCGCGCCGATTCCGACAACTTCTGATCGTGATTAACCAATGTTCCGTCAACGTCAATGAATACAAGATGTTTCACCGCTCCATCTTCCCTGATTTCGAGAAGTTGTGCCGTGAGCGTTCGCTCATCGAGGCCGACGATTCTGCGTTTGCTCCACAGCAGTCGCACGAGATGGTGGAGCAAACGCTTGAGATGGGCGTTTTAAGCAACGAGCTCCTTGACCACCTGGGGAATACGATCGGTCCACGCGGCCCTGATATCCTCGATACCTTCAACCTCGCGAGGCGCACCATAAGGCTCCTTGAAGCTCGCCCCGTCACAGGGCAGCGCACCTAGCGCAACGAGCTGCCCGGCCGTCAAGGCTCCCTCACCCAGCAGTTTCCGGGCGTAGGCGAACAGGTGCGGGTAATCCGCAACCGCCGCTGCCCAGAACCCCAGGTGGGATCGGTACTCCAGGTCCAGGCCAATGAGGAAGCCAACGAGTTCCAGATCGGCCACGGTCAGCACATCACCAACGAGGTAGTCGCGGTGGCTGAGGTGCCACTCCAGCTGGCCGAGCCGTGCGTACAGGAGCCGGGTGGCACTGAGGCGGGCCTCGTCGTCGGTGGAGAAGAGGGAGCGCTCTACTCCAGCGAAGAGATCGTCGTGGATTTGGGCAATCTGGTGGTCGATCTCGCCGCGCAGGTGCTCTGGGTAGAGAAGGCTGTCGGCATCGAGCTGGGCGACGGTGCGGCTGAGCCAACGCCAGTCGTCGCTCACGAGAGTGCCACCGGCGTCATAGAAAGCCGGAATGGGATCGGGGCCGCCGTGAACCGGGACGTCCTTGTCCACCCCGAGGAGGCTCAGCGCGGCGAGTGCGGCTCGCGAGCGCAAAGACTCGACGTTGGCAACGATCTGGTAGTAGACGGCGGGGTCGGGCTCGACGGGGCCGGGCAGGCTCGGGGCAGCGGCCACAAACTCGCCCACTGCGTTGATGATTCCGGATGGACGATGAGATTCGATACTCACAAGATTCTCCTGAGGTGAGACGGGGTGAGGGGGACGGGACAGTTCAGGGATGCGATAGCTGAAGACGTAGAGTCGCTGGCCGGAATCGACCACTCCCGTCTCACGTTCGGGGCGGCGGACGAAACCGTAGCGAAGGTAAAGCTGGTGGGCCGCCGTCATTTGCGGGCTGGAGTGGATCTCGATGTCACGGAAGCCACCCTCGCGGGCGAGCGACACGACGTGATGCACGAGTGTCCAGCCGAGGTTGAGGCCGCGCCCGCGCGGATGTACGCCCAAAATATTGAAGGTGTACTTCTCGTCCGTGTGAACATCCGGGCGCGGGGTGAGAACCACGCCGAGGATTCCTTCGGGATCGGCCACCACCCACACGTGCGAACTTTCAGCCCGCTCCGAAATGTAGGCGAGGTGCTCGTAGTACCACGGAGTTACCCAGCAGCCCGTCGAGAATGCCTCCTGCAATACGCGGCCCACCTCCGGATACTCTTCCGGATGGGCCAAGCGCATTTCCCGACCCCCGCCTAGATCCTGCCGCACCAGGTGCGGCGGAAGAAGGCGATCATCCTGCTTCTGCTCGGTCATGGCATTCCTCTTTCGGGTGATTGTTGTTAGGTGTGCTTGCTTGGCAACTGGCGGTTACCCGGTGGCGGGTGGCGAGGCAGCGGGTGCTCCGCCCACAACGCGCTTCTCGGTTTACTCGAACGTCCAGCGCTCGTAGGAACCGCCACCACCAGGGCCGGAATAATACGGGGAGCCGACGAGGTGCTCGCGGTAGGCGGGCTCCCGCCAGCGGGCAAGATCATCCTCGGGCGCAAGGAGCTCCGACGAACCGGCTGCGAACGAGCGGGTGACATAGTTGCCCGAAGGTCCGGGCAGCAAACCAAGATAGTAAAGCTCACGATCATCGACGAAGCCCTGGGCGAAGAGATCGCGCGCATAATCCCACAGGTTCGGGAAATCTTGGAGGTGGGCAACGTGAGCGTCTCCGTAGATTGCCGCAATCCCTGGACGGTAGCTGCGCTCGTACGAGGAAAGAGTGACGAACAGGCGAATATCCGAATCGGTGATCTTGGGGCCGAACAGATAGCGGCGCGTTGAGAGGCGGTGATTGAGATCGATCAGTCGCGCCTCAAAAATCGCCTTAGCCGCGTCCGCCGCCGACCTACTTGTCGCAAAGAGAATCTTGTAGGTGCCGTTGTTGACGTCGTCGAAAATCTGCTGGTTGAGTAGGTCAATCTCCTTGCGCAGGTGTTCCGGGTAGAGATCCGGTGCACCCGGAGCGTGGAACTCCTTCCACGCCACCTCCCAGTCGTAAGGAAGGATGTGATAGTTGTTCGAGACAACGAAACCGGTGTGAGTATCGATGACCGTAGGCGACGTACCGCGGCCCTGAAAACTGACGTCCGACCGCCGATAGTAGTGATTGAGGAGGTTCGAACCATACTCAAGTTCCAACGTATTATCCGTGGGTGCAATACGCCAGCCCTGATCGTCGCGCCCGGTCAACAGCACAAACGGAACCGCCTGATCGAGACCGAGAAGTCGCAAGGTGATAAGTTGCCTGCGGCCCCACCCGCAGCTCGGGCTCGCCAGCAGCAGGTATCGTCCCCACGCAGGAGGAACCTGATCCGCCCGGCGGCCAAAACGAGTAGAGAACCAGTTCCGCTGCCGACGGAACCCACCGTCCTCCGTCTGTTCGACGGTCATCTCTGGGTAGGTGCGGCGATCAACGGGCTTCGGACGGCTCAGCGCGTCCGTTTCCAACTGGGGAGTAAGCGTAGTTGTCATGGTTTCCTCGATTTCAATTGTGGAGCCGTGATGTTCGCGGTGATGGATGAGTAAAACGTTCAGTGAGTAGCGGGTGACATTCAGTGACGACGGCGACCCGTGCTCCCGATATCAAGAAGCCTGCTCGGCTACTTCTTGTTTCTTCGGTGAATGAGCTGTGAGCTAGCTGTCTGTTGTGGGAGACGTTGGGGGTTCGGGATCCGAAGGGAGCGGGGAGCCCGATTGGACTGAAGAGACCGGCGTCAGCGCAGGTAGTGGATGATTAAGGCGCCGCTGCGCGACGGCGTAGCGGCGCGCCCTGAGGTCAAACGTTGCGGAGGCGCGCTCCTGCGGATCCTCATCCGCCTCGTCGATAGGCCGATACGGATGAACGGCATCGCGGGCGAAGGTGGCACCGTTGATGATGACCTCCTCTAGATCCTCCAACGCGCGCAGGTCCTCCAGCGGATTTCCACGAGCGATGATGAGGTCGGCGCGGTACTCGGGGAGCAGGGCACCCGTCACTCCGGCCAACCCGGCGGCCGCAGCGGCTCGGGCGGTGGCGGAGAGGAGTACCTCGTGGCGCGGAATTCCCGCAAGCTCCAGCTGCTGCAGTCCGTAGTGGTAGGCGCTCGCTGGGATGACAGCCCCAATATCGTGGCCGGTCACCAGTTGCACGCCGTGCTTGTAGAGTTCGAGAGCGCGCGGCGCCGTGGTTTCACCGGGCACCGGCGGCCAGCTGGGCGGGCTGCATACGTCCACGAACACGCCGGCCTCGGCGATGCGGTCCGCAAGCCACGGGTCGAAGGCGGTGCGGCCGTCGTCGTCGATAAAACTACCGTGGGCGATATAGGAGATTCCGGCGTTGACTGCGCGGCGGATTCCCTCGGTGGAGTGGGCGTGCGCGGCGGTGTGTTTGCCAAGGCGTGTGGCTTCCACGACAAGTGCTCGCAACTCTTCTTCGGTGAACTGCGGCTTCCACGGCGAGGTGTTGGTGGACATAAATCCACCCGTAGCCATCACCTTGATGACATCCACCCCCGCCTTGTGATGCTCGCGGACCTGCTTGCGAATGTCGTCAATGGAATCGACTTCCGCACCGTTCGTCCAGGAGTGCCCCGCGGACGTGGTGAGCTGCGGACCCGCGGCGACAATATTCGGACCAGCAACAACGCCCGAATTAATCGCCTCGCGCAGCGCCACGTCCGCGAAGTATCGTGAGCCGAGAGACTGCACTGTGGTCACGCCGATGGAGGCAAGCTGGCGTGCCATCGTCACCGACGAGATGGCGGCGAGAGAACGCGCGTGCAGCTGCGGGTCCGGAGTGGTGAGAGGGAACGCTGTCTCGTAGGAGGCGAGATGCGCATGCGTCTCAATGAGCCCAGGCAGGATCGTCACCCCAGGATGGTCCTCGATGGGGAGGTTCGCGTACTCGGCCGGAAGCTCGGCGCGCGGGCCAATCCAGCTGATTATTGCGTCGGTGATAACAACCGCTGGGTCGACGATGACGTCCGGTCCCGTCGCCTGGAACGCCCGGTCCGCGGTAATCACGCGGTTCGTCGAGGCGTGCGGAGCGTCAAGTCCGCGGGGCGGCTGCCATGGAGAAGACATATTTCACCTTTGATGGTCGTGGTTGAGGTAGCTAGAGCCCGCATATCGTCTTGTGCCCCACCTGCGCATATGTGCCAGGTGGTTGATATATACGGAAGCATTAATGCCAATGGTTTCTTACGTGTCCGTCGTTTCTTCACTCTGGAAGCGCAAGGAAGATGATGACACCCTGCTAGTTCATGCAGGGCTTCTCAATTTCCAGGAACTGCGGCAGTTCGCTCGACCAGCATGGCTCGCACAAAAGATGCGGGGCCACCGGGAGCTCGCCCGTGCATCCCGTCTATAGCTGACAGGACATCGTGGAGCGGCGACACATTCGCACGAGCTTCGCGCTCGCGACAGCAACAGGCGGCACGATGTGCGGCTGGTTGTTCATGTGGCCTCCTTGATTAAGTACCTTGAGAATAGCCCGACAAACTTATACCTACAACCCCCATCTGAAATATGGAATATAAGTTCGGAGGATGCGGTGGGTGCTCTGCTCTCGGCAGCTCTGCCAGGAGCAGCAATCCGAGGAATCAGGCGAAGAAGCAGCCATGCTTGAGACATGAGCGAAACACCCTCACCCTCACTTTTTAACGAACATGCTCGGCGTGAATTGTATGAGCAGCGAATCCTGGTACTTGACGGTACCCTCGACGATGACAATGGCACGCTTCTTGCCAGTCAGCTCATAGCGTTGGCAGCACAAGACCCGTTGAGCGAGATCTCGCTGTGGATCCACTCTCCCGGCGGCTCGGTGCCAGCGATGCTTGCCATTCGCGACATCATGCGTCTCATCCCTAACCCTGTCTCTACCCTCGCACTGGGACTCGCTTGCAGCGCCGGTCAGTTTCTTCTCAGCGCGGGAACCCCCGGCAAGCGGCGGGCGCTTCCCCATTCTCGAATTCTCATGCATCAGGGGTCGGCGGGTATCGGAGGCCGGGCAACCGAGGTCGAGCTGCAGGCAGACGATCTCCGACACACTCGCGACACCGTGCTTGGCCTCATTGCTAAGGACACCGGCCAGCCCCTCGAACGGATCTTCCACGACTCGTTACATGATCACTGGTACAGCGCGCAGCAGGCGATGGACTACGGATTCATTGACGCCGTCGTCGACAATTTTGCAAGCATCACTCCGAGGCCACGTACACAGGCAGGGTTCGGCTCCACTGCTGGCTTCGATTCTCGGACGGGAGCCACGTCAGCGGTAGAGAACAACTCAGGACGTGCGACACCTCCCCAAACAGAGAGCGACGGACACTCACGATGAGCAGCTACACCATTCCCAACGTCATTTCGCAGCATCCGCGCGGCGAACGCATCATGGACGTCTACTCCCACCTTCTTACAGAGCGGATTATTTATCTCGGCACACCCATCGACGCCGGAGTAGCCAACGCCCTCATCGCGCAGCTGCTCTATCTCGAATCCCAGAGTCCAGAAAGCGACATCGAGTTCTTCATCAACTGCGAAGGCGGCGACCCCAGCGCCATGCTCGCCATCTATGACACAATCCGTTTTATTCGCCCCACTATTGCCACGACGTGCGTCGGGCAAGCAATTGGCCCCGGCGCAATCCTCCTCGCTTCCGGAACCCACGGAAAACGGGCGGCGCTGCCTCATTCTCGAATCATCTTGCACCAGCCCGCAAGCCAGGGGCAGCGCGGAGCAATTCCGGACCTTATCCTTCAGGCCGAAGAAATGGGACGCGTCCGCGCCGAACTGGAGCACATCCTTTCGCGGCATACCGGGCAGAGCGAGGAGACACTACAAGCCGACACCGATCACGACCGAGTCTTCACCGCGGCCGCAGCCAAGGAGTATGGACTACTCGATCACGTTATAGAACAACGGGTTCGCGGACATTGAACGACGACGACGCGGCCCGGCTCGGTTTCAGGCCACCAGTTGGATGCGTGGCCTGGCAGCAGAGTTTCCCGGTGAAGCGATTGGATTGATCTGATTGATTGGTACCGAGGCGGGGACAACCGCCACAACGTGCCGGGAATCGAGGGCGAGAAGTCGATGGCTGGAATGCCGTCCAGTGGCGCAAGCCGTGACATGACGTTCGTTGGCGTTCGATACGCCGTCGTCGTTTACAAGACTGCTGAATATGGCTCGTGTCAGATCGAGAAGGCTGATGCCCAACGCGCGCGCAACCGCGGCGATCATTTCTGACGAAGGATCCTTCACGCCGCGTTCCATCTCAGACAGGTACTGCGAGGATACGCCAGCGCGTTTGGCGACGTCGTCGAGCGTCTCGCCTCGTTCGTGGCGCAACCTGCGGAACTCTGCACCAACCATGTGACGCCAGAGCGGTTCTTTGATAGTGCTCCGGGAGGATTCATCTGACCGAGCATTTGTGGACATGCTTTAATCTATCGGCGCGTCACCGCCAATCCACTCGCCTCTGCTCTCGGCAGAGAAGAAATGTGCTGGAGAGTAGCGATATCAGGCGTTTTCCTGACGTCAGGCAACTTCGCGGTTACGGTTAGTTCTATACGGAACGGCCACGCTCCCGCCGAGGATCATGCGCCACGAGGGAAGGAAACCTTCATGCTTTTGACCACAACAGCCACCGTCGAGGGCTACCCCATTCAGCGTTACCTCGGGCTGGTATCCGGCGAAACGATCTCTGGCGTCAACGTCATTAAGGACATCACCGCCGGTTTCCGCAACTTCGTCGGTGGGCGCTCGGCAAGCTATGAGCAGGAAATCCAAGCCGCCTACAATACAGCGATCTCGGAGATGAGCCAGCGCGCCCAAGCGATGGGGGCGAACGCCGTCGTGGGTATCAGAGTGGACTACTTCACTGCCGGTACAGATAACGGCATGCTCGCCGCGATCGCTAACGGAACGGCCGTCATCATCTGACCACGGCGGTACCGACCCTCGCTTTTCTCGATGTGGCAAGATATCTGCATGATTATTTGGCGAGGCTGGGGAATTTTAGCTTTCTTCGCGATTGGACTATGCGTTGGCCTGACGGGGATTTTCTCGACACTGTCGGGCGCAACCATGGCCACCCTGACGTGGCAGGCGATTCCCGCATTCTTTATTGGTGGCGTGGCCATTTTCTTCCTTGGCCGCTATGTTAACGTCGTGCGTCCTACCCGGATCTTTGCCCAGAATCGTGCGCTGTCACAGGGGTACGTTGAGCCTTCCTTGGACGGCTCCTACGCTCCACTCCCTCTGAGCCAACAGCCTCCCCTCAACGCCGCGGAGGTCCAACTGCTCAAGCGCTACCGTAATCGACACTCGCTGTTCTGGATTCCGATGCAGTGGTGGGGCATTGCCTATCCCCTCTTTGCACTGGGTATCACCGTTGCGAACACCCGGTAACGATCAGA
>JBDIAV010000067.1:0-19133 GCA_039812645.1 Actinomycetaceae bacterium | reverse complement strand
CAACACAGAGCGACGACGACTACGAACGCAACCTAGTCACTCGCACACGGCGGTGGCTGGACGGCAAACACAACATTCCATCGGACCAGGTCGAACGGATCAACGCTGTTCTCGACGCCTCCACACCCGAGCCAATTCGCGTCGTTCCCACGCACGGGGACTGGCACCCGCGAAATTGGCTGGTTAACGACTCATCCACGACACCACACGTCATGGCCATCGACTTCGGCCGGTTCGACTGGCGCTCCGCACAAAGCGACCTCCTCCGGCTCCAGCTCGGTCAGTGGAACGGCCGCCCCGACCTCGAAGCTGCATTCCTTCGCGGATACGGCGAGGATCCTCGGACCAACTCATGGCAACTCGAACTCATCTACCAGGCCGTGGCCAACACCTGCTGGGCTCACATGATGGGTGATGTGGCGTTTGAGCAGCAAGGTCTCCACGAGATCACCATGGTCCTAGAAACTGCTCCGGAGTAGACGCCTCGTTGGTTGCAATACCAGGTCCTCACTACATCGTCACTGTAGATATCACTGCAACTCAACGTACGAAAACCAGCCGTCCGTGTATGTCAGTGACAACACTGACGTACACGGAACACGAGTGAGGTTATATTGACGATTAATCATCGTGGCAGGGTTCCCACGATGTTCTCACAGCATGAATCTCCAATCACTCTTCCACCAAAGAGATTCAGTCCGCTCCCGACCGACGTCGAGGCAGGCCGAACAATCAATTGATAACCAGTAACCAGTAACCAGTAACCAGCGTTACATCACTCCAAGACGACGGCGGAGCTCAGCCACTCCATCACCGCGGAGCGCATCAAGGTAGTCTCGACGGCCTGCCATCACCATAACGAGATCGAGCAGATTTCCCCGAACTTCCGGGCCTTTTCCATTCGCGAAGGACGTATCGCAGGCCTCCAGTCGAAGTCCCTCAACGAGGCTCTTGCTCTTCACCGCAAAGTCTTTCGTAACGAAGAATCTCGCTACCTCAAGAACAGCATCCGGATCGGGGGCAAGCCCAATCCCAAGAGGGCGCGCGATGTCTTGGCCGTGTACCACCACTTCACCGAGGAACGCCGCGAAGTCCTTGGTGGGAGCGGTGGTCAAGGGAACGGAACGCCGAAACAGTTCAAGCGTCTCTCGTGTACTCCCACCAAGATATTTGTTCAGCAACCGAGCGTTGTGCTTGTCCGCACGAAAACCCGCCCGCACAATGCTTCTGATCCATGCAGCCTTCCCAGTGTGAGCGGCTGCGGTCAGATGGGCGACAACCTGCTCAACAGTCCACTCCGTGCACAGCGAGTACGAACCCCACTGCTGATCAGAGAGCCTCTCAAGCACCTCGGCAAGTCGCATCCGCTCAGCATGGATCATGCCCCAAAGTTTCGATGCGTTTATGGTGTTCTCCATCTGATACCGCCCACATGCATTATTTGTGCTACTCTCGCAGCCCGATCTTCTCCGCCAACCTAGCCAGAGGCTTCGGCGCCCACCAGTTCCACTTACCCATAACGGTCATCGTGGCAGGAACCAGCAGCATACGCGTCAGCGTGGCATCGGTGGCCACCATGATCGCGAGGCCCACGCCGATCTGCTTGATCGCCACCATGTCGCCCATCGCAAAACCGGCAAACACGGCAATGACGATCGCGGCCGCAGAAGTAATAATCCGCCCCGAGCGCTGTAGTCCCTTGGCCACCGCGTGGTCGTTCGACTCACCCGCATCCCAATATTCCTTGATACGCGCCAGCAAGAACACCTCGTAATCCATCGAGAGTCCGAAACCGAACGCGATCATGCACACCACGATGAAAGTCTCCAGGCCCGGCGTCTGCGGCACACCGAGCCAGCCATTCTCGAAGATTGCCACCGTTACGCCCAGCGACGCCACAATCGACAAACCATTGATGATCAGCGCCTTGATTGGCACAATCACCGAGCCTGTCATAAGGAACAGCAGGATCATCACGGCCACAGCCACGACGCCCAGCGCGAGCGGCATATCGCTCGTGACTGTCGTGACGAAGTCGAGCTGATTGGCGGCTGAGCCACCCACCCAAGCCTGCGCGCCGACGTCGTCGAAATCTCGCATCTCCCGCACCAACTGGGTGACCTGTGAACCTGCCTGGTCGTCGGCGTCAACACGCACGTCCAGCAAGGACATGCCCTCATGCCCTTCAAGCTCTGTCACCGTAACATCCGAAATGCCGTCCAACGTCTTCACTTGATCGGCATAGTCCTTCACCGCCGTGGAATCAGTTGGCGAGTCTACAATCACCTGGATGGCAGGCGTGGCGAGGTCGGGGAAGTCCTGTTCGATCGTGTCGAAGGCCAGTTCCACCGAGCTTCCCTTGGGAATGTAATCGGTGAAATTATTACGCAGTTCCAGATCACGCACGGGCAACGCCATAAGCACCAGAATCGTTGCCGCGACCAGCATGACACTCCACGGACGGCGCTGCACGCCATGGGCAAGCTTCGAGAACACGCCATGTTCGCTGGAGGAGTCGCCTACCGCTGTCATCAGCTTGCCAAGCACCGGCACGTGGGTCAGCGGGGAGGGCCGAAGCAGTCGATGCCCAAACAGTGTCAAAAGCGCCGGAATGATCGTTACGGCGGCAAGCACCGCAAGAACCGCCACAACAATGCCACCCCATGCGATGGTCTTGAGCATGTGAAGATCGATGAAGAAAATACCGCCCAGGGCGAGCGCAATAGTCACGGCCGAGAACACGACGGTACGGCCAGCGCTTGCCACCGTCTTGCGCACCGCGGGCGTCACCACCCGTCGCCGAGCGTCCGGTGCCCCCAAATCTCGCTCGGCCTCGGGAAGCTCTGCCAGCCGCTTGGCTCCCTCCTCGCGGAATCGGGACACCACGAGCAGACCATAATCAATCGACAACGACAGCCCAATAATCGACACCACATTGAGGATGAAGGCGTCGATCGTGGTCACCCAGGTGGATACCCACAGCACACCCATCCCCGCCGCGATGGCGCTCACCGCACCCACGAGCGGGAGGCCCGCAGCAATCGCACCACCAAAAACAATAAGCATCAGCAGCGCAGCGACAGGCAGGCCAAGCGCCTCACCCTTTACTAAATCCTTCTGAATCTGCTCATTGATCGCTGCACCGATGGAATCCTGAGACATCTCCGAAACTCGTGCCTCCGGGAACTCGGCCCGCAATGCCTTCTCGTAGGCCACGATCCCCTCATCGAGTACTGCTCGCGACTCGTTTGTTTCCGCCTTGTCCGCCAACTTTTCTCGAGCAACGACGACGGCGTAACCGTCACCTTCGCTAGACAGCAGCGAAGCTTCAAGCTTCTCAGCTTCCTCGCGAGCGGCAACGGCCTCGTCACTTTCCGAAGCTTCTGCGGCTGCTTCATTAACCGCCTTGGTGACCTCGGTTGTCACCTTCGTCTTCGCTTCCTTAAGTGCTGCGCTGGTCTGTGCGTCCACTTCCGCGAGCGCGGGCTTAGCCTGGGCTTCCGCTGCCGCCTTTGCCTGCGCGCCCATTGCGGCAGCAGCGTCAATCTGCGCCTGAATAGCCTTCTTGGCATCATCGGCACCCTTGTTAATCTGCTTTTCGAGAGGCTTCATTGCCTCGTCTATTTGCTTCGCGATCTCATCTTTGACCTGTGCGGCAGCTTTTTCCTCGGCTTCTTGCCGCATCTGTGCCACAGCAAAGGCATCCGTCACAGATTCGACGTGTGCACTCTCAAGGAGATGCCGACTGTCATTCGCTACGTCAGCAACCTTCGAGTCATCGAGATCCACACCTGTTACTACAAGAATCCCGGTTGGTCCGGTCTCTTCAGTGCTCTGGGTCAGATCCATCACCTTAGTGGAGTCCGTGTCCGGAACCTTATATTCGCTGGTCTCCATTCGCTGAAACAGGCCGCCATGACCAAAACCCATAATTGAGGCGCTCCCGGCAACCAACAAAATGAGGATCCACACGGTGATCACCAGCCACGCTCGCCGTGTGGTGAATCTTCCCAACGCTCTAAACATCGGACTCCTACTCCTCGGGCGTTGGCAGCCCTGGTTGCTAGCGCAAAGAGATGCATCTTTAAGATCGAGTCGCATGCCTTCACATTCCTCGTTTGAGGATAGTCCTCAACCCTCCTCAAAGGGAGGGCTGGCCACGTCACAAATAACCGAAACTCGCAGATTTCTACAACAACATCGGAAGATCAAGATCGAACGCTACGACCATTGCTGCCGCCATTTCAGACTCCTGATAAGACTGGAGATAGCCGACTGTCCGGCCAAGCATCTCTGTAGCAACGGTAAGGATGTTGTCAATCGCCACGGCACTCACATGATCCAAACCGTTTTCTGGACCAATTCGAACCTCACTGCTGAGACCCTTGATCATTGATGTAATGGGTGCGACCGTCACCTTCGTCATGGATGCCCGACCAGCATCACGTGTAAGGACGAGAACCGGGCGGGTTTTATCTAGATGTGCGAGACAGAACTACGTATTGATGTCCTTGATCTTCTTGGCTGGCACCCCACCCACCACGGTTCTCGGGGCTACATCTTTGGCGACGACGGCGCCCGCCGCCACCACTGCCCCATCCCCAATCGTCACACCAGGCAGGATCGTCGCATTCGCTCCAATCCATACACCTTGACCCAGGGTTACTCGCTGAGGAATGGTGGCCGCCCGCTTCGCCGGATCAAGATCATGATTCAGGGTCGCTATAACAACATTGTGGCCAATTAGGGCATCGTCGCCGATGTAAATCCCGCCCTGGTCCTGGAACCGGCAGCCACTGTTGATAAAGACGCGTTCACCCAGATGGATGTTCTTACCGCAGTCAGTGGTGAAAGGCGGGAACAGCCGGAACGAATCGGGCACTGGACGTCCGATAAGTTGCTCCATAAGAGCGATCCGTTCCTCAAGCGTCGAGTAACGAGTATTGAGTTCCATACACAGACGGATGGCATCATCTGCCAGTTGGTTTTGCATGGCAGCGGGCTCAGTGCCTGGTTCAACTGGGAGGCCTGCGTCAACATGAGCGAGGAAATCTTCAAGCAGCATGGCACCATTTTTCCAGAGACACTCGCCAAACCAAAGGACTCACACAGTCCCCGGCAGTACCCGCGTCACGCCCACCACATGAATTAACGCTTGGGGCGGGACTTCAAAATCAGTACGACCCCAAGAATCAAGAGAACCACCGGTATGGCCATTGCCCCAAAGGCGCTCCCCACGATAAATGTTGTGTCAGCCGAGCTACTCGACACGGCATTCTGAATCACCGTGATAGCGCTGGGGAGAAAGAGTCCGGCGAGGACAACAAGAATGATGCCGGAAATAAACTTCGGTTTGCTACGTTGTGGCCTCCCGTGCGAAGGAATCTGGGATGGATGCTGCCTCATAATTTCTCCTCCTGTGGCGTCACCGCGACATTACCATCTGGCGCATCGCCAGATTTCAAGCCAATGTCCGTGAGTAGATTTTCATCTCTGTGAGCGGTACCTATTTGTACGTCATGCATAGATAAGGTCTTCTGGAGAAGATGAAACTTCGCTTCACATGGGCAACACGATAGGCTTACCCCGTGAAGACCAGCCCGGCCCAAAGCGGCCACTCCCGGATAGGCGATCTGGCCGTTCCTTGATCCGCGGTCCTCCCGGCGTAGATACCCCTCAAACCAATCTACGACCTAAGGAGAATCATGACAGCGCGTTTCAATCACACGATCATCGCTTCACTTAACGCGGCAGACATGGCCGCGTTTTATATCGATCTGCTCGAAGCTACCCCCGTACAGTCCTGGGGGCCGTTCACGAATATTCAGATCGACGACGGCGTTCTGCTTCAGTTCGCCACACCACCAATCGAGTTCCCACCCCAGCACTATGCCTATCTGCTGGACGACGAGCACTTTGATCGGGCCTACACAAAAATCCAAGAACAAGGGCGTGAGCACTGGGCCGACCCACAGCGCCTACACGCCGGAGAGATCAATCATGAGCACGGTGGACGAGGCGTCTACCTGCTCGATCCTTCGGGGCACTACCTTGAGCTAACGACCCGACCATACCTGTGACCCACGAGGGAGCTGGCCCATCACACATCCATGTACAGCCACTTCTCACGAGTCACCTCATGGGGAACTCTGGACAGAGCATGATGGCTCCGACAGCCGCAATACACACGTACAAGCTGCTACAAGTTAACTATTGTAGGTTATAGGCCACAACTGCCTGCCCGGTAGAATCATGCACAAAGGCCGGTATCTCAACGAAAAACGAGATACCGGCCTTTGCTTGATGGAGCCGACTAAGGGACTCGAACCCTTGACCTGCTGTTTACAAGACAGCTGCTCTACCAACTGAGCTAAGTCGGCATGTCCGCGAAACCTTCAAACCTTCCGAAGAAAGTCTCACGCCTCACACACCTACTGTGCCACGCGAATAAATCACCAGCACCACCACAATTTCTTGCAGCGTCCTATATCTTGCCAGAAGCGCCCAGATCTCGCCAACTGAGTCTCGCAACTCCGCGCTTCTCACACCGGTTAAGCAACTCACACCAGCTACCCTCACCACATCCGTTTCTGCCACTCCACCCACCGCCGCGGACCAAGATAAAGGGCCGCACCCACAAGCGAAAAAGCGCTGTGGGTACGGCCCCTTACATGGCTTTTACACGTCAGTCGACTTTTGTCTTCCTTCGATGAACGAGGACGAGTCCGCCACCAGCAAGAACTAGAGCGAGAGCCGCAAAGGCCGTCTCTTCCACCGATGCACCGGTCAGAGGAAGCTTACCGCCGGTACCCGGTCCGGGTTTCGTCGTTGGCTTCACCGGATACGTAGGCTTCATAGTCGGCTTATCGGTGGGCTTGTCCGTAGGCTTCACAGTCGGCTTATCGGTCGGAGTTGGTGTCGGCGTCGGATCAACTGGATCGGCGAGCTTCTGCGCTGCCATCCACTGCCAAACATGCTGTCCCTCGGTATTCACCGGAGCATTGTTGGCCACGTAAATCCACGACCAGTGTGGAGGATACGTCACCCCGTTCCAGGTCACATCCGGGTAGGCAGTGAGGATCGCGTTGGTGACAATGTCAGCCATATGCCCGCCGTTATCCTCAAAGGCCAAGGTGTCATCGGTCGTCGCCTGCACGATCCACGTCGGAACGTTACGCAGCACTGTCAACTCGTCGTCAGTCAGCAACGTCTTGCCGTCATACACAACGCCCGGGCAGATCGGCACCACAGCCGCGAAATACTCGGGGTAATCCACACCAAGACGCGCTGTCATATATCCACCATTGGAGGCGCCCACCACGTAGATCCGGGACGGATCGATGTTTTGTTTGGCGACGACGTCGTCAATCAGCGCCTTCAACTTCGCCGAGTATCCCATCTCCGAGTCATTGAACCAGAAATCCGTTGCCTGCGGAGCAAGCACATAAGCACCCCCGAAGATCTCTTGCGCCTCGGGCGTCACAAAACCTAGAGCGCCTCGGTTAGCAAGGAGAGGTAGGGCATTGTCCTGGGCTTCAGCCCAGCCGCCCTCACCCAAGCCGTGGAGCCAGATGACTAGCGGCCGCTTAGATGACGCCGCATTATCCGGCGTAAAGAGACGGTAGTTGAGACCCGCTGCGGCCCCCGAAGCAAAAGCATCCACCTCAGGATCCACCAATGCACCCTGCTCAAACTTGGAGAGCACCACGGATGAGTCATCCGTCGACAGAATTGGCTCATTCTGGGTAATCGTGTACTCCAGATCAAGCTGGACATTGCGAGCGGCGGAGTTAGACCAACCCAACGTATCAGCACCCGGAACCGTGAACCCATGACCCAGGTTGATGACAATATCGCCGTCATCATTTAGTGATGCCCCTGTGACTTCACGATCCACATCGAAACCAGCAACATCCGTCAGCGAAGCAAATGGATTCGTACCCTTCGCGTGCACGCTAAACGTATCCGCCGTCAGGCTCGTCCCATCAACGTTCAGATCTGAAGTTTCCAGTGTCAAGGAGACAACCTGCTGGCCGCTGTCCAGGACCTGCGCGTCCAGGGTAAACGGAACAACACTACCCGGCTTCTCGGCAAGCTTCTGCGCTGCCATCCACTGCCAAATATGCTGTCCCTCGTCATTGACCGGATCGTTGTTGGCCACGTAAATCCACGACCAGTGTGGAGGATACGTCACCCCATCCCATGTCACATCCGGGTAGGCACTCAACGTTGCGTTCGTGACGATATCGGCCATGTGCCCGCCGTTCTCTTCGAACGGCAACGTATCATCAGTCGTGGCCTGCACGATCCAGGTGGGAACATCGTTGAGAACTGCCAGTTCCTCATCTGTCAGTAGCGTGGTTCCACGCGACACCACACCAGGGCAGATCGGGACCACAGCCGCGAAATAGTCCGGGTAATCGGAACCGAGGCGAGCAGCCATGTATCCACCGTTGGACGCACCCACCACGTAGATCCGGGACGGATCAATCGAGTTATTGGCGACGACGTCGTCAATCAGCGCCTTCAACTTCGCCGAGTATCCCATCTCGGCGTCATTGAACCAGCGGTCCGTTGCCTGCGGAGCAAGCACGTAGGCTCCGCCAAAGATGTCCTGGGCTTCAGCGGTGGCGAATCCCAGCGCCCCTCGATTGGCAAGCAAAGGAAGCGCGTTGTCCTGCGCTTCAGCCCAGCCACCCTCGCCGCCGCCGTGCAACCACACGACCAACGGACGCTCCGAGGAAGCAGCAGTATCCGGTGTAAAGAGACGGTAATTAAGATCCGCCGCGGCACCCGATGCGAACGCATCTACTTCCGCGTCCTTTAATGTGCCCTGCTCAAACGCGGAGAACATAACGGACGAGGTATCCGCAAGCGTCACCGGCTCATTCTGGGTAATCGTGTACTCCAGATCGAGCTGGATATTACGTGAAACCAAGCTAGACCAGCCGAGGGTCCCGGCCCCTGCAACGTTGTACCCGTGTCCAAGTTCGACGACGATGTCCCCATCAGCATTTACTGACGCGCCCGTGACTTCACGATCCACATCAAAACCGGCAACGTCCGTCAGCGAGACAAACGGGTTCGAACCCTTCGCATGCACGCTAAATGTATCCGCCGTCAAGCTCGCGCTATCGACATCCAGATCCGATGTCTCCAACGTCAGCGAAACAACCTGCTGGCCGCTATCCAACACCTGCGCGTCGAGCGTGAACGGTACAGAATCGCCCGAGTTACCGGCAAGTTCTTGGGATGCAATCCACTGCCAGATGTGCTGTCCGTCCGCATTGACGGGATCGTTGTTGGCCACGTAAATCCACGACCAATGAGCAGGGTAGGTAATTCCACCCGACGTCACGTCCGGATACGTGGTCAAGATGGCGTTATCGACGATATCGGCCATGTGCCCACCATTGTCCTCATAGGGCAAAACATCGTCCGATGTTGCCTGGACAATCCAGGTGGGAACATTCCGGAGAACAGCTAGCTCGTCATCCGTGAGCAATGTTGTGTCATCATAAGCAACCGCCGGGCAGATCGGCACCACGGCCGCAAAATAGTCCGGGTAGTCGGAACCAAGGCGAGCAGCCATGTATCCACCGTTGGACGCGCCCACCACGTAGATCCGGGACGCATCGATATTGTTAGTGGCGACGACGTCGTCAATCAACGCTTTCAACTGCGCCGAATACCCCATTGCCGCGTCATTCATCCAGAAATCCGTCGCCTGCGGGGCCAGCACATAGGCACCCCCGAAGGTCTCCTGAGCCTCTGGAGTCACAAAACCCAAAGCGCCTCGATTGGCGAGCAGGGGAAGGGCATTATCCTGGGCCTCGGCCCAGCCACCCTCACCACCGCCGTGCAACCACACGACCAACGGACGCTCCGAGGAAGCCGCAGCCCCTGGTGTGAAGAGACGGTAGTTCAACCCTGCGGACGCTCCGGAAGAGAAGACGTCCACCTCAGAATCCAGCAACGCACCCTGCTCGAACTCGGAGAACATTACGGACGAGTAGTCATCCGTCAACAGAATCGGCTCATTCTGGGTAACCGTGTAGTCCAGATCAAGCTGGATATTTCTCCCTGCCTCGTTGGACCAGCCCAGAGTGTCGGCACCCGGAACCATAAATCCGTACCCGAGATCAATGACGATGTCGCCATCAACATTCACCGATGCACCGGTGACTTCACGGTCCACATCAAAACCAGCAACATCCGTCAGCGACACAAACGGATTCGTACCCTTCGCGTGCACGCTAAACGTATCCGCCGTCAAGCTGGACTCATCGACAGCTACATCTGACGTTTCTAGCGTCAGCGAAACAACCTGCTGGCCACTATCCAGCACCTGCGCATCAAGCGTAAACGGAACAGCATCGCTGGACGGTGGGTCATTATCAGGTGCCGCAAGGGCGGGCATCCCAATCCCGCCAGCAAGAGCTAAGGCAAAGGCCATCGCCGCGGGAAGCACTCTCATTTTCTTCATCGAAAACTCCTCGGTGAGAACTCCGAGACGAAACGGGCGCCGACAATCGCACAACAAATGTGAAAAACGACTGGTCATCGCCCGCTGAAGCGCCGTAGCTCCATCATGCGTCTCTTTCGTCACCCTACAACGAGGGAGTTTATTTCGTCAGGTTTTTCATCCAACTGTTCACGCAGTGTCATACCAGCCGATAATTACACACAACAAACAATGCCCATACAACATCAAATGCCCGGGATTTCGTCAATCCCGGGCATTTGACTATAAATGATCACTCATGACCATCATTCATCATTAGGAAGCATCCCACGGGGTCTCACCCGCGATAACCGCATCCAGCTGCGTCATGATATCCGGCCAGTTGAGGAGCTTGTGGTTGTCAATAATGACGTGGGGTGTACCGCTCATACCATTGGCCTGTTCCTGCTCATACGCAAGATCGGCGTAGCCTGCATAGCTGCCGTCATTAAGAACGCCTTCCAACCCTGTCAGAACATCCGCGGGAACGCCGACTTCTCCAGCAACCCTCAACGCATCAGCAGCCGTGGGTTCTGTGGCTCCACTCCCGTCAAACAACGGTGCCGTCAATTCAGAGAACACCTTGTTATTGAAAGCAAGTGCCTGCTCGGGGGCATTCTCAGCAAGGTAGTAGAGAGCTCCCGTTGCAATTCGGGAGAAATCACCCATCATGCCCACAGGCTGGAGGACGAGGGTAATCTTGCCTTCCTCTGCCAACTTGGACAATTCAGCGGAGTGCTCGTTCTCCAACGTGTTGCAGTGAACACAGAGGTAGTCGAAGTAGATTTGAACGGCGGGTGCACCTTCGTTCACGGTTCCTGCGCTGAGGGACGAACCAAAAGTGACAGCGCCCTGGTCAGTCACGTTGCCGGGAGTACCATCGACGAACACGCTCGCTGCGGGAGTAAAATCATCCCAAGCCTCGCTCTGTTCCTTCTTCTTCCCGTTGGCCAATACCAAATAGACAGCGGTTGCGACGAGCGCTAACGCAACAATAACGCCGACGATAACCATAATCCGGTTTCTTTTCGCACGCTTTGCTTCTTCGATCTGAAGTAGACGAGCGGCCTCGCGCGCCTGCTTACGCCGTTCCTCTTTTGTTAGTTTCGCACTGGAAGTGCCCGGGGTATTCCGTGATGCCATAAGTGAATCTTAAACTAGAGTCCTGAGAATTCACTGTTTGTCCAGTCTTTCCTCATTATCCTTGGAAGAAGATCCCGGGTTCACTGATTGGATACCAGTTCGGCAGCGCGCCATCGACAAACGCATGGATACCAAGGCCCAAGCCAACCGCCAGAAATACGATGACCCAAAAGATCCTGTATCCGACAGTTGGAGCAAACGTCGCTGCGATTCTCCGCGCACCCGGCCTTGCTTTATTCTCTCGACCACCCATAAGCCACGAGCCGAAAACCCCCGCTGTCATGCCGACCACCAGCGGTATTCGCGGATCGGTTGGGTTCAGCAGCGCGACAAGGACCGCAACAAGAATCCCGAACCCAACGCCAATGCCAAGCCCAATAAACTGCGTCAACAACACTTTGATGAGAATCCATGGCAGATGAAAAACAACCCACGATCGTTCACGAGCGAAGGGCCCCCCACGATCTTTACGCTTCTCAACAAGGTCATAAAAAACAGTTCCCACGGTGGCCGCCACGAGCATCACCACACAGAACAGCACGCATGCAATGATCGGCCAGCTCAGAGCTGCGAGCACAAAAACCGCCGCCACCAACAGGATAAGAAGCCTTTGTGGTGCGGGATCTCGCGCCCATGCCGGATACTCGCCCCCTCCACTCCCGTAGTGGGAATAGGGATTATAAGGGTAGGGTGACTGGCCCGGAACCGCCCACGGATTAGGAGTACCAGGCGCCTGGATCTGCTGCGGATAACCCGAGTTGGGGGTGGGCGACGACGGCGCCACCGGCGCAGATGTATAGCCACCGGGAGGTGCACCATAAGTCTGTGGAGAAGGAGCAGGTTGAGCCGTTGGGAGAGGCTGCGTTGTGCCTCCGGCATACTGGCGAGGCCCTCCACCAGACGGCTGGTTCGAGTAACCCGAAGCCGGGGGCGCAGGGTGCGGATAGACCGTGGTTCGGTCCGCATTTACCACGGGCAGACGTTGCGTTCGCGCGGTACCCTCCTCCGGCCGCACCTGAGTTCTCTCATCGCCCGGCCAGATCTGAGTTTTTTCATGATCAACACCGAGGCCACCAGTTTCACCTGGCCAAATCTGTGTTGTTGAGCTGTCCTCGCTCGGTCCACCGCTCGCCGCCAGCCCCCCGGACTCGCCAGGCCACACCTGTGTCTTTTCATGCCCGCCAGCGGGCAACACCTGGGTGGGGGCACCATCGGCCGAGTTCTCACCAGGATGCGCCCACTCATGTCGTAGAGCGTCCCGAGAAAAAGACGACACATCAATTGCCTCAGTCGCCTGGTTATCAGCCACTCTTAGCTGTTCCGTCTTATTCGCAGCATCTATGCCCGAGCGAAGAACCTCCGTGCGGGCCCCACGAACCTCTGTTCCGCCACCGATAATCTCCGTGCGGGCATCAAAGCTACCGCTTCCCTGTCCGCCTGTGGCAAACCCATAAGCAGCATTATCGACACTCGGAAGCCCTGCGAACGCAAACTTCCCAGTACCGGCCGCCGGGTCGCCGTCGTCGTTATTCTCCACATCATGAATCGCAGCGTCGTACCCAAAGTCCTCGGCGATCTCCGGATTCTCCAGAACAGCAATGAGTTCATCGAACGTGATGCGGTCCGCTGGATCGGGAGCGAGGGCCTTCCGGAAAGCAAACGCAATCTCCGGCTCGAGATTCGGAAGACGCACAAGACCGTTTATCACCCGATGGTTGATCGGCAGTGCGCCGTCGTCGCCGAAAGGAGAATAACCAGTGGCGGCGAAGGCAAGCACAGCCGCCAATGCCCACCAGTCCGCTGTCTCATTGGGTTGCTTGCCCTTAATTACTTCGGGATCGCAGTAGCCGGGAGTCTGAGCGACGTGTCCTATCTGTGTAATTCGCGGATCGTCGCCAAGTTGTGCGATACCAAAGTCAATGAGGACTGGCCGCTCCCCCTCCATCATGACGTTGGATGGTTTAAGATCCCGGTGCAGGACATCTACGGAGTGAATAGAACGCACGGCGTCACGAAGATCTTCGGCAAGTCTGACAAGTTCTCCTTCGGTAAAGATTCCGACGACGGCGACATCCTCCTCCAACGTGCGCCCGTCGATGAGTCGGGTGACGATGAAAGCGTCCTGATCCTCCGTCTCAACGTCGAGGATCTCGGCCACATACGGCCCGTGCACCTTACGCAGCATTTGCACTTCACGACGCAGGCGATCCCTACCTTCGGGTGTACCAGCGATATGTTCGAACAGGTGCTTCAGCGCAACACGACCACCGGCACCATCCATGGCCTCATACACCTTGGACATACCGCCGGACCCAAGTCGCTGGATGATCCGGTATCCGCCAATCTCCTGACGATCTAACACAACGTCAACCGTACCCGAAGCCTCCGACAATGCGGGTGGGGAGTCGTCCTACCCACGGGTGATACGAGATACGCCCAGCGCCACGTACGGAATCTCGCGAAATGCAGGGCTTATGCAACAAGTCACCGATATTTACCGGGGTGTCGTGTATAAGCCCTACACTTCGCTGATGATGAGAATGATCGTTAGGCGGTCGGCTCCAGCCACACCGTGGTTTCACCCGGAACAGTGACAACGCCGTCCATCTGGAAGATCGGACCGGACACCAACGCCACGTCATCCGACTGGAAACCATAAGGCTCCGATCCAAAGTTCGTCACCACGGTCCAACCGTTGGGGCGGCGGAAAGCGAGGACATCATCCCGGCCGGCATCCACCCACTCCAGCTCTTCGTCAGCCTGCAAACTTTTCCGGATCGCCAAAGCCTTCTGGTACATCGAGAGGGTGGTGCCGGGAACCCTCTGCTGCACATCTACCGCAAAGTCAGCGAACCAAGCCGGTTGCGGGAGGTGAGCGCCATCGTCGCCAAAACCGAACGACGATCCCTCAGCCGTCCACGGAAGCGGGACACGGCAGCCATCGCGACCCACATCCTCGCCGTCGGTATTGATGAACCGAGGATCTTGGCGCTGCTCCGGCGGAATCTCAACGACCTCATGAAGGCCCAGCTCCTCGCCCTGATAAAGGTAGGACGAGCCGGGCAAGCCCAACATAAAGAGAGTGGCGGCGCGCGCCCGGCGTAGTCCCCGCGCGCGATCGAGTTCAGGATCGGTTCCGCCGCTGTGGAGCCATGCCCCACCCTGCCGCTCCACGGGCTTGCCATCCTCCCGGCGGCCAACGGTCGGGAGACCATACCGCGTAGGATGACGGACAACGTCATGATTGGAGAGCACCCAGGTGCTCGAGGAGCCCGATTTCTTAGCAAGATCGAGGTTGTGGGTCACGATGTCGTGGAAGTGCGTGGCGTTGAAGTCGGCCTCGAGAAGGTCAAAGTTGAAGGACTGCCCCAGGCTATTCGGGTTGGCGTAGCGCGGAACACGATCGGACGCCACCCAGGATTCCGCCACCGCGGTGCGCGGCGGATCGTACTCGTTGAAGACCTTGCGCCACTGCGCATAAATCTCCTGGACATCGTCTCGATCCAAGGTGGGATGGTTGCCGTCGATGGGTGTGGCTTCCAGCTCCGCCCACGTTGGTAGCACCTCGAAGTCCATATTCTTCGTCAGCATGTGTGCCACGTCGATCCGGAAACCGTCAACGCCGCGATCGGACCAGAAGCGGATCGTTGTGATGAAGTCGGCCCTCACATCCGGATGATCCCAGTTGAGATCCGCCTGCTCCTTCGCAAAGGTATGCAGGTACCACTCGCCATCTTCCACCTGGGTCCACGTCACCTCGCCGAAATGCGACTGCCAGTCCGACGGCGGCTCGTTGCCATCCGGCCCAAGACCCTTACGGAAGTGGTAGCGTTCCCGCTCAGGCGAACCGGGGCCGGCCGCAAGTGCCGCTTGGAACCAGGGGTGCAGGTCAGACGTGTGATTAGGGACGATGTCTACCACCACACGGATACCACGCGCGTGAAGGGCCTCAACCATATCGTCGAAGTCCTCCAACGTCCCCAACTTCGGGTCCACGTTGCGATAATCCGCCACGTCATAGCCGCCGTCCGCAAGCGCAGAAGGATAGAACGAGCTGAGCCACACGGCATCAATCCCGAGATCCTTGAGATAGTCGGCGCGGGAAGTGATGCCTGCGATGTCACCGAGCCCATCACCGTTCGAGTCAGCAAAACTACGTGGATAGACCTGGTAAACAACGGCTTGACGCCACCATGCGGCATCATGTGTCAGATCGGAAAGCAACGATCATGTCCTTTTCTGTCGTGAAGTTGCGGAGATTCAGTGGAATCGCGGACGTTTTGTCAAGAAGGGCGGGCATTAACAGCGGAAGGGAAACTCGCCGTCGTCACGGAATGGCGCCGAAATTCGTCGTCGTCCCAACAACAAGCCGTCGTCCCAATGAATTGTCAGACGAATCCGGGCCCCGCTTACATGTGTACGCGAGGCCCGGATTGAGGGAGATAGGGATCAGCCCTTGACGGCGCCCTGGGTCACGGACTCCATCACCCAACGCTGGGAGAAGAGGTACACGATGATCGCAGGAGTCATTGCCATGAGGTAGGAGGCAAATGACACGTTGTAGTTGTTCGAGAACTGAGTCTGGAACAGCTGCTGGCGCACGGGGAGAGTCTGCATGTCAGGATCAGAGATCATGAGCGAGGGCATCATGAAGTCGTTCCACGCGTAGAGGAAGGCGAAGATACCAACCGTTGCAGCCATCGGAGCAAGCAGCGGGAAGATCAACTTCCAGAACGCCTGCCAGGTGGTTGCACCGTCAATGCGGGCACTCTCCTCAAGCTCCAACGGGATGGACCGCAGGAAGGCGGTGAACAGCATGACCGAGAAGGCCATCTGGAACATCGTCGCCAGGAAGATCACGCCGAAGTAGTTGTCCAAGTGCAAGATACCGGTCAACTGGATCTGCGGAAGGGCCACCACCGAGAACGGGATGAACATAACGGCCATGAGGTAGAAGAAGGAGTACTTGAAGAGCTTGCGATCCCAGTTGCGCACGATGGCGTAGGACGCCATCGCAGACAGCAGGATCGTGCAGACCACGGTACCGGCGGTAACGATGAACGAGATACCAGCGCCCACCGGGAAGTTCGTCAGGTTCCAGGCCTCGACGAAGCCCGAGATGGAGAACGGACTCGGCAGGGTGAAGGCCTGGCCGTCCACCGCCTGAGCGGAGGTCTTGAACGCCATGGAAACCGCAACGAAGAGCGGCAGGATGACCGTGAGCGCGCAGAGGATCAGGACGATCGTGGTACCCCAGCTGACCGGATCCTTCGAGGCCTTGACCTTGCCAACTTGGGCGTTGGGAGCAGTAGTTGTGGTGGCGGACATCAGATGGAATCCCTTCGGTTGAGCCTCAGCTGGAGCAGCGCGATGACGAGACTGAGAATGAAGAACACCGTCGCGTTGGCCATCTGGTAGGCGTAATCGCCGCTGTAGAAGCCGCGAATAATCGTCATGGTGACCGAGCGAGTGGCGGTTCCCGGGCCACCGTCAGTCAAACCAACGATGACGTCGTACGCGCCGAGGAAGTTCTTGAAGCCAATCACAATGTTGATAATGACGTATCCAAACACCAGCGGCAGCGTAATCTTGGTCAGCTGCTGGGTCTTGGTAGCTCCGTCAATATCTGCCGCCTCATACACGTCTCCGGGAATCGAGAGAATGCCCGCGATGTAAATGAGCAGGGTAGAGGGGATGGACTGCCATGCCGTCACGATAACGATGGCGATCCACGCCAGGCTGGGATTCTCCAGAATACTGAGTTCAAGAGAGGTGATTCCCAACGCTCCCGCGATCGATGGGACCGTGTTGGCGAAGATGAACTTGAAGATGAAGGCAACGATGATGCCGGAGATCACCATGGGGATAACGAAAATGGCTCGCAGCGTTACCTTGAACTTGATCTTGGATGTCAGACCGACAGCCAGGAGGAAGGAGATGACGTTAACGACAATCACCGTTGCCAACGCGATTCCGACCGTAAAGATGTAGGCCTGACGGATTGCCGGATCGCTCAACAATGCGGCGTAGTTCGTGAAGCCAACGAAATTCCACTCACCCACACCAATGTAGTTGGTGATAGAGAAGAAGATTCCGACAACTCCGGGAAGTGTAATCGCAATGGTCAGGAGGATGAGCGTGGGAAAGAGGAAAAGATAGTAAAGAGGTTCTGTGCGGCGTTTCCTGTGACGGATCGTCACACCACCGGACACAACAGGCGTAGACATGGGTTAGCTCCTTCTTTCTTTCCTGTTATCCGCGCTTCGCGAGACGGACCCAGTCCTGGTCCATCGTCCTGAGCGGTGCTGTGGGATCCGAACCCAAGATCATCGTTTGGGTGTAATTGTTCACGGGGATGGCTCGTGGAGTCAGAACGGATGGCCCCTCAGAGTACTTGCCGTCCTTGAATGCCGTAACCATGTCTTCGATGCGGGGATCGGTGGGATCCTCCGCCTCAGTGGTGGGGGTGAAGCCAAGCTGCGATGCGTTGTACTCCTCGAGCATCTCAGGCTGGTAGAGGTACTGCAGGAACTCGCGCGCCTCTTCCTTGTGCTTCGAATCCTCTGGGATCATGAGCGCAAGGTCAGTGTTGGAACGGGCCTTTGTCTTCTCCGGATCGTTCGTGGCGGGGAGGGGGAACATGCCGTAGTTCCCATCGGGGTTGGACTTCGCAATCTCAGCCATCGCCCAGGGACCCTGCATCATCATGGCGGCCTTACCCTGAGCCATGGCCAGATTGCCGTCACCGTAGGTGCGGTTGCGGGCGTCGGCGTTCGTATAGTTATCCGCTAGCTCACGCATCTTCTGGACCGGCTCGGCAAAATCCTTCTCGTAGGAAACCTCAGAATCCGGACCGACGTCGGTTCCTTCCTCATTCATTTTCTTGAAAAAGTCAAGCACGTCGATGGAGCTAATCACCGTGTAGTCGAACCAACCCTGGCCGATCGTCCATGATTCACCCGAGGAGAACGTGGCGTAGAAAGGATCCACGCCGTTGTCCTTGAGGGTGTCAGAAACCTCGATCAACTCGTCCCATGTGGTGGGAACTTCCAGATCATACTGCGCGAAGATGTCCTTGTTGTAGATGACACCGCTGAGCATCAACGAGTAAGGAATGGCACTGATACGACCATCGGGGCAGGCGCCGTATGCGTCCATGAGCGGCCATGTTTCCTCACGGACTCGCTTCGTTTCCGGCAAGTCGGAGAGGTCACTGAGAGCGCATCGCTGAATGAATCGCGAGTTCTCGTGATTGTAGTTGGCCAACATGAGATCCGGCGGATTACCGCGCACAAAGCCACCAGAAATTACGTCAGGTCCCGAGGTATCGAGGACAACGTGCACATCAGGATTTGCCGCGTTGTAATCGTTGACAACCTGTCTCATGAAGTCGATCGCTTCACGCTTGCTGAATGTGAAGCGAAGCTCTGTCGCGCCACTGCTCGAACACCCGGCAAGGCCGGCTGATGCCAAGGCCATTCCTAGT
>JBDIAV010000066.1:0-19305 GCA_039812645.1 Actinomycetaceae bacterium | reverse complement strand
TAGACCAACTCCGCCGCGGCGTAGCCTGCTACGCCGGCGGCGAGGAATGCCAGAGGATCCTCACGCAAGCCGCGACCCATGGTGGACATACGGATCGGGGAGCCTTCCAGCACCCGGGTAAGCCCTGCCGTGGAAACATCGGAGCGAGAAAGCCGCGCACACGAGAACAGCGCCTTCATTTGCGCTTCTACGGTCTCCCGCAGCTCCGACGAGACCAACTGCGATAGCTCATCCTGCTCGGCGAGATCCGGCACCGGGCACACCACGGGGGAGAGAGCCACGCGCGTCAGCGCAGTGGCCGTGTGATGAGACAGCCCGAGATGACGCTCCCGCTTGTCCCCACTCGACATGCGCAGCAGGGCAATTGGGTGCCCACCAAGTGCATTGACGGCATTAACAGCCTCGCCCACGGACGTTCCCGAGAATCCCCAGGTGGTGCCGGTGCCGAGGTTGCCCGGTCCCTGCGAAATAATAGCGATGTCCGCATCCCATACGAGCCGTGCAGCGAGCAACGCCGTATGAATGTTCACCGTCTCCAGCTCGCCACCAAAGGCTTGACGTGCGGTGATGGTTCCCAAAATGTGTTCGCGTTCGGTCAGCTCGCTGCAGGTGCGTGAAAACCAGACAGGCAGCGCGCCGCCGTCGTCCATGATGTAGGCGATACGCGCCTCGGGCCGACGCGCGCGAATAGCCGCAACAACCGCGGGAAGCGCGGAATGCAGGTCAGCCACCACAACGGGCATACCGTCGATGGAGTCTGCTTCAGCGAGAAGCTCGTGCCACGGAGATTCCTGCTCATCAGCACCCATCGTCATGTACTGCAACGGCGTGTAGCGAGCCTTGACGATATGGCCGGGACCAGGCTCAGGGTCGGTGGGCAAACGATCTGGAATAGCGGCGATCATCAGATAGCCGCCTGTGCCAAGCCCACGAGCTGCGGCCGCAGCCGTCAACAACACGGTATCGCCAACCGTGGGAATACCCACCAACGGGCAGTAGGCCAGTGCCCGTGCCTCTTGACCATCCTCGAGCTCGACGGTACATTCCTGAGCCTGGCCCCACGCCTTACCCAGTTTCACCACGGTTCCTCTGCGCCACATCATCACGAGTTCTAGTTTAGGGCGCGTCTCCTTATTTTCTGTCCTACTACGCGACGGCGTGTGGGCGTTTCGCTGTGTTGTCGGAAGTCAACGATGCTTTGGCATCGCCTCTTTCCTTCCGCCTTGCGAACCACTCCACACACCACTGCTCGCTACAGAATGGAATAAGGAGATACACCCCAGCCGCCCGCGAACTTCCACTATCCTTGAAAGGGTGAGTGAGATAGCCGGTCAAGCTGCGGTCTATACGCCGAACGAGCGGCAGTTGACCCTTCTGGAGTTGATCGTCAACCGAAGTGCGGTGACGAAACACGATGTCCGCCAGCTCCTTCCGGCCTATGCGGACCGGAACGATGCGGCGTTTGAAAGGCTGCTCGAGCGCGATCTAGAGAACCTGCGCCGTGCCGGATACCCAATTATCGTGTCTGACGATTACACCTATCGCTACGACCGCACCGCCGGACTCGCAGTGAACGTCAGCGCGCTGGATATCAGCTTATTGCGCGCGCTCCTCTCCGGCGTGACCACGCGGGGCCCTCTCTATCTCGCCGCCAACAACGGCCTGCACAAGCTTTTGGCCACCTCGAACTCGCTCCAGGATCGTGCCTCGTACCTCACCGCGAATATTCCAGCGGGAGAAGAAGCGTTGCGTTTGGCGCGTGCCCTTCAGTATCACCAGCAGGTCCGATTCGCCTACTCCGGTACATCGGCGGCGGGAGTGTCCGAATATCTGTTGGAGCCAAGCGAACTTGAAGAACACTTCGATGTCTACTACGTTTCCGGTGCGGCCAAACGACTGAGCGGCCCGAAGGGACCGGGCCGCTGGGAACAACGCCGAACATTTCGTGCCACCCGCATCGTTCCCGGGTCCCTGAGCACTGTGGGGCCGGCTGAGCGTCCGCGGCCTGCCACCGGCTCTGCCTCCGTGTTCACCGCTGAGGAAGCACTTGTGGCGATCCGCCCGGGTACTGCACTCCCGCTTGCTATGCGTGGCGAACAGGTTGAACCACGCGATGTTTTGGACGACGACGGCGTCGCCCCACGTATGCCCGATGACTGGCCGATGTTCCGCTTCCTACACGTCGACCAGCAGCGACTCTTCGAAGAGCTCGCCGGTTATGGCCTGGACGTCCGTCTCCTTGGCAACGACGAACTCGTCCACCAGTGGCAGGCCCGGTTGCGTCACTTAGCCGGACTAGGGGCACCCTGATGGCAAAAGTTCATGAGATCGTACGAACGCACGCAATCCTCACATACTTGGCGAGCAGACCGGCCGGCTGTGCCTCGTTAGGAGAGCTCTCCCAGCACTTTCATACACCGTGGAAAACGGTCCTTAAACTGCTGTGGGATGCCAACCTCATTGAGATCCCAGGCATGGTTGCTCCCTTCGATCTTGTACTCCCTGATCTTCCCGAGCAGTGGGATGGTGAAGGCGAGGAGCCGAGCCCAGATTCGCTCGTGTGGCTAGGTGCTGCCAGCTCAGGCGAGATTCCGCCGTTGAACCTCACTCTTGAAGAAGCAATGGTTCTCCTCGCGCTGCTGGACAACGTTGTTGAAGTGACACCACCGGGAGAATCCCGCGAGGCATTATTACGGCTGCGCAGCGAGATCACCGAGTCCGCCACCCGCGCGGGCTTCGGTCAGGCACTGTGGCGAGAGCCAGAATCACCCATCGCGGCTGACTCCCTCGAGACGCTCATTCGCTGTATCGACGAACGGCGAACTGTGCGCTTTACCTATCACCGCGCCGGACCGGAGCTACGCGAGGCGGTGCAGGACGTCGTCGTCGTTCCTATATCTATCTCAACCGGAGCGTCACCCGTCTTGAAAGCGGTCAGTAACGGTTCAGTCCGCAGCTATCGACTGGACAGGATCGGAACGGTCCATGCAGGAGATACGATCCCGCGCAAGGACCTCACCGAAGCCCGTGCCCTCGTCAAGGACGAGGAACGCGCTGCAGTGGCCGCGTCCCGCCGAGGGGAGTTCGCCTGGCAACCCGACGGCGAATCCGTCACACTTCACCTCGCACGCCCAGGTAAATGGGCGGGAGAAACCCTGCCGGGTGCCGTCACAGAGGAAGAAGGCGATACGCTGAGAGTGACACTTCCCGTAACCAGCGAGGAATGGCTCTTCTCGCTCCTCTTACAATTGGGAGATGCCGTCCTCGCGGTCGAACCCCAAAACATAGCCGATCGGCTCGCGCAACGATGTGCGCGGCTACTTAAGGAGACCTGATGCAAGCCCTGATTATCACACTCATTGTGGTGCTGGTTATTGCTGCCCTCGGGTACTACGCGTTCCTCAACGGTCGCAAACTATGGCGCTCTGTCCAGGCCGCTATGGGGCTCGCTGGTGACATCGGAACAAAGGTCACGGAGCCATTCTCGAAGTACCCACCACTTCCGGCGCCGGAACCGATTGCCCCACCGTTCGAGAAAGAGCGTCGCGCGGCTGCCCTACAGGATCTACAGCGGGTCCATGCCGAACGTACACGCTTGCGCCGCGCGCGCCTCAAGCGTGTAGCAAGCCGCTGGGGCCGCATTGACGTCGCCCAGGAACCATACACGCGACTCGATCGGGCCACCGCAAAGGCAAACTGGGCACAGCGCAAAGAAATTCGCGCGGCCGCCAAACTCGCCTCCGAATAGCCAAATAGCCGAGGACAACCCATGCGCGATGACGATCTCCTCCTTTCCCAATACGTCGACGGATACCGCGCTCGCGGGATCATACTCGATCCCTTCCAGGTGGATGCTTGTCGGGCACTTGGAAGCGGCAAGGATGTTCTTGTTAGTGCACCCACAGGTTCGGGAAAGACGGTGGTGGCGCACTATGCCGTCGAGTTGGCTCTGGCCACCGAGCAACGTTGCGTGTACACAGCACCTATCAAGGCACTCTCGAACCAGAAGTACAACGAGCTAGCCGGGCGTCTCGGCGAAGAGACCGTCGGTTTGCTCACCGGTGACGTCACCATCAATCGCGATGCAGCGATCCTCGTGGTCACCACCGAGGTGTTGCGCAATATGCTCTTCCAGAATTCGCCAGATATTCCCGACTTTGGATACGTGGTGCTTGACGAGGTGCACTACCTGGCAGACCGGGAACGCGGCCCTGTCTGGGAGGAAATCATCTTGTCGCTGCCACCGCACATTCGGCTCGTGTCACTTTCCGCTACGGTGGCAAACACCGACGAGTTCGTCTCCTGGATGCGCTCCGTACGTGGCAATACCGAGCTGATTGTGAGCACGGTGCGTCCAGTTCCGTTGGAGCAGCACGTGGCCATTGGGCGGAAGATGTATCCGCTCTACGGGCCGAATGATGAGCCTTCTTCGGTGCTGACAAATGCCATGCGGAAGAATGAAGGTGGTAACGGGCGTGATCGTTCTCCACGGCTCTCGGATGCGGATCGCCGCCGTATTATCACCATGCTCCAGCGCCATGACATGCTCCCGGCTATCGAGTTCATCTTTTCCCGAAAGGGGTGTGACCTCGCAGCCACCGCGTTACAGAAGAATGACGTGTGGTTAACGAGTGCGGCCGAACAGAAGGAGATTCGCCGGCATGTGGGGGAGGTGCGCGATACGCTCTCCGAATCCGACCGGCGTGCCGTTCGTTTTGAGACCACCGCCAACTTCTTGTTACGCGGCTTTGGTGTGCACCATGCCGGAATTCTGCCGGCGCTGAAGTCTCTCACTGAGAAACTTATGGAACTCGGCTTACTGCGGCTTGTGTACGCCACGGGCACTCTGGCGCTGGGCATCGACATGCCGGTGCGCTCGGTAGTGGTTGAGGATCTGCGCCGCTGGGATGGCAACGGATTCGTGGACCTGACGGCCACCGAATACACCCAGCTTATTGGGCGAGCGGGGCGGCGCGGCAAGGACAAGGTGGGGCATGCCGTCGTCGTCGGACATCCAGAACTCGATGTGTGGGCACTGGCTGATCTCGGATCAGGCCGGGTGGAGCCATTGCTCTCGGCCTTCCAGCCCTCCTACAACACCGTGGTCAATCTGCTGGCCGAACGTTCGTATGTGGATGCGCGGGCGCTCATGGGTGCGAGTTTTGCACAGTACCAGCGCAACTCCGATCTCGGTGAAGTGGAGGCGCGCACGGGGCGTGTGCGGCGCCGAATCGCAGCTGAGGAAGAGCGTCTGACTTGCGAACACGGCGACATCGTGGAGTACCTGCGCTTGCGGAACAAGTCGGGGCGCGCCGCCAAATCGGCACGTAAAGCGGCCAAGCGGGCGTATCGGCAGCGGATCGCGGAGACGTTCGCGGATGCTCGCACCGGAACCTTGTATGCCTTCGCTCGCGGTGGCGAGCTGGAATATGGCGTGGTGCTGTCCGTTGATCCCTCTCGTTTGCGGGTGATCAATTGGTATGGAGAAGTCTCGTGGCTGCGAGAGGATGCCCTGTCCTCTGAACTTCGTGAATTGGGGCCGTTCCAGATGCCCACAGGCCGGTCTCTTCGCGATCGGGCGGTGCGCGAGCAGATCGCTGACGACATTCTGGACGCCGTGGAAGAACGAGTAGAGCTGGGGATCGACCACGATTTGCTCGATTCTTGGTCCCGTTTCGCTCAGCCTCGCGACCAAGAGTTTGCCTATCATCCGTGCGCCAACTGCCCGGATCTAGAGCAGCACATGCGTGACGCGGAAACCCTGCTCTCACTTGACTCTCGGCTGCGAGAGCTGCGCGAAAAGGCGAGTTCCTTCACCGATTCCGTTGGGCGTGAATTTGATCGGACCGCCAACGTATTACTGGAATTGGGAATTTTGCAGCGTGACGCAGTTGAGTTTAGCGACAGCCTGACAGAAGCCGGGGTTCGGCTTGGTCCCGGTGCTTCAATTCTGCGGCACCTACATTTGGAGAGCGATCTGCTGCTCTACGAATGTCTCGCGCAGTTGCAGGAAGGCGAACTGGATGGGCCCGCGATGGCCGGGTGGGCATCTATGTTCCTCGGCGATGACCGCCTGGGGACCCACACCCCTACCTGGGGACAGTTACCGAACCTTACTCGCCACGCGCGCAAGAGCGCTGAGTACCTACACGGCGTCGAGTTCCGGCATGAGATCGCACGGACCGGCGAAGTGACTCCCGGCTGCGCCGATGTATTCGCAGCGTGGTGCTCAGGTGCAAGTTTGGAGGACTGCCTGACCATGTCACGTATGGTTGCAGGCGACTTCATTACTGCTGCACGGCGCGTTATCGACCTGCTCGGACAAATCATTGTTGCGGGCAACGGCACGTGGATCTCGGACGCGGCCCGAGAAGCACGGGACAAGATGCGGCGCAGCGAGCTGCTGTAATGAAAACAAATCGGGACCGCAGGTGCTATCTGTCTCCGATGAACTCATTGAGCTCGATTGGTTCGATGTGCACCAGCCATCTCGAAAAGGCGTAGCACCACTCGACTTCGCAATCGCTCAGATCGTCCTTGATTTTAGCGAGTGATGCGCAATATCGAGGAGCAAGGTTGCACATCCGAGATACTTCGGTGCCAGCCCTGGGCTCACCTCCCAGAATCTGGCCACACTGACGGCACGATCTCCCGGAAACACATCGCTGATGCTGTGGGGAACGGCAGAAGACTATGATGGCACAGCAGGGTGCGTGGTCATGGACGACGTTGCGGTATCTGTCGCAACAGGTTCTGGATTGTCAGATCCAGCGGTACAGCCCGCCGCGAGGACACCAGGTATAAGAAGCGGGTCAGCGGGGCCAAGATTGATGCGCTTCATGTGCCTTACTTTCCTGTGAAAACCTCGCACGTCTTGACGAATGAGCGGGCAGGTTCTACGTCTGACTGCTCGAGAGGAGTCAGGACGCTCTCCTGGTAGATCGGTACGTTGGTCGCGAATTGCGCCACCAATTTATCGTCCGTGAAACCCGTCAGGTAGTCCAGTGCGCGTTTCTCACGGGCCGTATCCGAGGCATCCGTAGCCTGGAGATATTCGTCCACCCACGCGCAGTACCAGCGATCCGCCATCGTACTGTACACGTCGCCGCGGGACACGGACACGAAAGTAGGTACGCCGTCGTCTCCTGGCGCGGCCATCTGGAGACGCAGAGTGTCGTCACTAGAAGAATTCCCACTGCCATCCTGCTCGGCCGAGACGGCACCGTCAATTCCCAGATTGAGATCCGAGATCGTCGCGGGAAGGTAAGCCTCCGACGGGAATGGGTGAGTGAAGCTTGCTAGTTCCTCCGAAAGCCACGCGGTGGCCTCCTGCGGGATCTGACCGGCAGCGAGATCCACGTCCGGGTACAGGAGCGAACTATCCATGCCCGAGGCCGACGACGTGCCACGCCCGCTTTCATCTGGCGACGAACCTGCCTGTGGTGAGGAACAGGAGGAGACAGTCATCACGGCGACGGCCACGCAAGGTAACACGAGCCCTCTCACAACAAACTTTCGGTTCATGACTATTCCCATTCAAATGAGCGACCGCGAAAGAAGAAGATGACCAATCATGTGACATCTCGCATATCCGGCACTCCAACCATCATATCGTTTTTCGATATACCACGTTACTATTTCGAGAAAATTCACGGGCTGCACATACCCGCAAGAAAGGCCCCCGCACAATCTGTCGGTACCTGCCGGTAAGCTGCATGTGTGACGAAACCACATCTCCTCACCAGCTATGTCGCAGCCATCGGCGCTGGATTAGCCCTCTACGCGGCCTTCCCACCCGTCGGATGGTGGCCCATGGCTATTCTCGGCATCGCGTTACTCGTAGCCGTTCTCGAAGGACGCACGTGGTTGACATCGTTCTGGTGGGGTCTACTTGCCGGCATCATCTTTTTCTTCCCACTGTTCGATTGGGCTCGAGTTGCTTCCGGGGTACTCATTGCACAGATTGGCCTCGCTGTCACTGAAGCTCTGTTCATCGCCGTCACCTCGGTACTTTGGCAGGGACTGATGCGGGGGCCACTTGGGGAACGAACGCTCATCCGAGCAGGCAGCATGGCAGCTATCTGGGTAGCCGTCGAACAGTTACGTTCCTCTTTTCCTTTTGGTGGTATGCCGTGGGGGACTCTCGCCTTTAGCCAAGTGGACAGCCCTCTCGTGCGGCTCGCCCCGTGGGGTTCGGTCCAGCTTGTTGGTTTCGTCCTTGTCTTCGTGGGAGTTCTTGCTCAACATGCATTCTCTTCACTAAAACGTGCACGGATCGGCAGCGCTCTGATCGCTCTAGGTGTTGGGGGAGTGATGATTCTTATGCCCACTTTCCTCCCTCTAGCGACCAAACCAGATAGTTATATCAACATTGGATTTGCCCAGGGGATCGTGCCACGCGCGGGTGAACTTCCTGCGGGTGTGTCGCAATCGCTCACTGTGACGTCGAATCTCGTCGAAGTTTCCCGGACCTTACCGGACGGCCTTGACGCCGTATTCTGGCCGGAATCCGCCTCGGACCGCGACCCGCGGGAGGATGAGTCCGCCTATTCGCTCATCGAAGAAGCCTCTGATTTCTTGGGTGTTCCACTTGTCCTAGGAACGCAGAGTTATCCGGGAGAGAATCGCTACAACGAGTACGTCGTATGGATGCCGGGAGAGGGAATCGTTGACTCCTACTCGAAGCAGCACCCCGTTCCCTTCGGTGAATATATTCCCTACCGCGGCTTTTTCCGCCAGTTCACCGAAGCCGTTGACCTCGTCAGTATCAACATGTTGCCAGGTGATAAGCCTGCTTTCCTAGACCTCGCTCTCAAGAATCAAGTGGTTCGAATCGCCGCTCCCATCTGTTTTGAGATTGCCGAAACCCGTTTGGTTGCCGAAGCCATCCGTGAGGGCTCTGAACTTCTTATCGTGCCAACGAACAATGCATCGTATGGAACGACGGCGGAATCGCGTCAACAGTTTGAAATGACGCGCTTTCGGGCGATCGAACACAGCCGCACAGCCATTCAGGTATCCACTGTGGGTGTTTCGGGAATTGTGGAACCCAACGGTGTGGTACGCGAAAAAACTGAGCCTTGGACGGCAGATGCGCGTGCGGCACGCGTTGGAGTACGCAGTGAGTTAACGTTCGCCACACGCGCAAGTGACATTCTCTGGGTGGGGGTGTTTGGCATGGGCGCTCTACTCGCGGCGGTAGCATTGAGGCAGTTGCGGCACTATCCGAAAGGCGCCTAGTGAAGGTTCTCATCGCTATTCCCACCTACAACGAGATTGAGTCACTCAGGTCGATTGTTTCTCGTGCACGAGCGGCGGTACGTGAAGCGGATATCCTGGTCGTTGATGATAACTCTCCGGACGGTACCGGACAGCTCGCTGACGAACTTTCGGCGGCTGACGAGCAGGTCCATGTTCTACATCGGGCTGGCAAGGAGGGCCTCGGGCGTGCCTATATCGCGGCGTTTGAGTGGGCAATTGAGCGCGGTTACACCCATGTTGTCGAGATGGACGCGGATGGCTCACACCGTCCAGAACAACTTCCGTTGCTTCTGGAACGGGCGGCGATGTCTGATCATCCCGATCTTGTCATCGGCTCACGTTACGTCCGCGGCGGTAAAATCGAGGGCTGGCCAAAGTCCCGCGAGGTGCTCTCACGTGCGGGAAATTTCTATATCAAGGCGTGGCTGGGGCTTCCTGCCAGCGATGTCACCGCAGGATACCGCGTCTATCGCATCGCGATTCTCGAACGAATGGACCTCAGCGCCGTTGAGTCCAGGGGATACTTTTTCCAAACAGATATGACAGATCGTGTCAATTTGCTTGATGGCCACATCGTCGAAATGCCAATCAGCTTTGGTCAACGCGAGGCGGGGGAGTCGAAGCTATCGGGCTCCATTTTCACCGAGTCATTCGTGAAGGCCACGACCATGGGCGCCAAGCGGCGAGGAAGTCAGCTACAAGCGACTGCCCAGTCGGTGATCAACAGGCTCAAGCGATAAATCGATTGTTCTTCGAGAAACTTACTCGGTGATCAACAGGCTATTACTCATTCTTAACGTGTGTTCAAGCAGGAGTTTTGCTGGAATATTATGTCATAAATTATGTCAATAAGTATGTTTACCTGCGAAATTGTCATAATTTATTTTCTCTTCCAGGGGTGCTGACGGAACTGCACCATTTCGCAACCGAGGCGTGAAAATGAAGGGGGCGACCATTCCGATGGTCGCCCCCTTCATTAAATTGTGAGTGAGACGGGCCTAGGCGGTTGACGCTCGTTGGTGCACTCTCACAGCCTAGATATCATCTACTACGATCGGCAGGACCTGACGAATCAACCCGCGGCGCCGTCGTCGTTCTACTCAATCACTTCCGGCGGTGCATGCGCAGACGACCGGAGCGAAGGAGCTCCAGGCGCTCGTCAAGCAGGACCTTAAGGTCATCTTCCGTGCGGCGTTCCATGAGCATGTCCCAGTGAGTGCGGGGAGGCTTAACGGGCTTCTTGTCTTCGACAGCTACCGCGTCGCGGAGTTTGCCAATCTGGCCATCACGGTTCTCCCAAGTTGCAGGAGGCTCCGCATCGGTTGCCATAGCAACCGCAAACTGGGTCCCATCGGGGCATTCGTATATGACCTGCTTCCGGTCAACAAACGCTACACCCTCGTCAGACTCGAGAGAATTCGCGCCAATCTTCATGCCACGCAGTGAGCGTTCTGCCATTGTGTGTCCCTTCGTAGAAATCGTAGCCAGTCTAAAGGGCCTTGTGTCAGGCGATTGGGAGTCAAGCCCGAGAGTGGCGTAACGCCGTCTAAAAACTCGCGTTGACAAGTAAAATCCGTACGTATCCCATTTGCCGATAATGTACATTATGTCAAAACTGGTCACGAGAGATAACGCCAGCCTCCTTGGCTCCATTCCCGTGCCCTCCAGTCCCTTCTGGGCCACTCCCCCTTAGCAGCATGCACCTGAACCCTCTTGAACAACTTCTTCGTTATGCTGTTGAAGCTACTGCACACTGTCTCAACTTTGCCTTCGGGTATCCCGCTGCACAGATTCTATGTTTCAGCCCTGGCAGCCCGAGCATTCTTGCTACTATGAGGCGATTTATTCATCTATTTTTCAGCCATTTGCTACGATAATTTGGGTTATTGAAGCATGATTGGACGGATCATCATAGCCATGTGAGAAGTCGGGCGGGCGGTTGAGGAAATGTGCACCTTAGTCGACGCTGTATCGGGCCGACTGATACGTCAAAACGACTACGGTCCCCCAGAGTGGCGTGTCGTAGATGGCTGATGTCCGCAGAAAATGCATGTTTCCGGGCGTTGCTTCGGATACGACACGCCATATTTGTCGAATTCCACACTAAATACGTCTCGTTACGTCACAGGATGGACAAATTTGTCGCTGTGATCTTGCATTGCGGCGATTTTCCACTATTTGGTCATTTAAGCGCTAGCCTCAAAGCATGAGACTTGGTGTGGATTTTGGAACGACACGAACAACTGTCGCGCTGGTTGACCGGGGTAACTATCCTCTTATCGCTTTTCCCGATCAGGATGGCGATTCGTATGAGTTCATCCCGTCCTTCGCAGCTGTAGAGGGCCGTGGCGTTGTCTATGGTTTTGACGCATTGCGTTTGGCCAACGAGGGCGCTCCTCATGTGCGCTCGTTTAAGCGTCTTCTTGCCTCTCCGGATGTCACCGCTGAAACTCCGGTCAAGTTGGGCGAGAAGGAGATCCCGGTCCTCGACCTTGTAACGGGTTTCCTCTTCCATGTAGCGGCGAGTATCCGCAAGGCGACGGACTCCCCCAAGGAGATTCTTGACGTCGTCGTCGGCATTCCCGCACATGCGCACTCAGCGCAGCGTTTCGTCACCCTCGAAGCGTTCCGCCGCGCCGGTTTCAATGTCATCGCCATGGTGAACGAACCTTCTGCTGCCGGCTTCGAGTACACGCACCGCTACTCCAACCTCATCAACTCTCGCCGCTCCAAGGTTCTCGTCTACGATCTGGGTGGCGGCACCTTCGATGCCTCACTGGTGGTCGCGGATGGCACCAAACACGAAGTTCTCGCGTCCCGCGGTGATAACAACCTCGGTGGCGACGATTTCGACGAAGTTCTCGTCAAGATTGCCCTGGAAATTGGCGACTTCGACCGTGATTCTTTCGACGACGCCGAGTTTGGCCAGCTTCTTCTTTCCGCACGGCATGTGAAGGAAGCTCTTCGCCCCCAGTCTCGAAATGCTGTTCTCGATATTCGTGGCACGTCCGTTACCGTTCCCGTGGCCACCTTCTACGAGGCTTGCGCGCCTCTCATCGAAGCCACCTTCGAGACGATGGAGCCCCTTCTCATCCTGGATAAGGATGGCAACTACCGCCCGGCAGACGATGTCTCTGGTATCTACGTTGTAGGTGGCGGCTCCGAGCTTCCCGCCATCATGCGTGGCCTCAAGGAGCGTTTCGGCCGTCGTATTCGCCGTTCGCCTTACACCGCAGGCTCGCAGGCTATTGGCTTGTCCATCGCTGCCGATCCCGAGTCGGGCTTCACCCTTGTCGACCAGCTGTCGCGATCGATTGGAGTCTTCCGCGAGTGGGATGGCGGCGCCAAGGTGTCCTTCGATGTTCTCGTTGGTCCAGACACCGTCATCACCGAGGATGGTGCAACTGTCACCCGTACGTACCGTGCGGCCCATAACCTCGGCTGGTATCGCCTTGCCGAGTCCAGCTCGGTCGAGGATGATGGTGAGCCTCGCGGCGACGTCGTCCCTCTCGGAGACATCCTCTTCCCCTTCGACCCCGCGCTGCGCGAAAAGGGCGTGGACCTTGAAGCCGTCGAGGTCAAGCGTGTGGAGAACGGTCCTCTTATTGAGGAGCTGTATTCGATCGACCCCAACGGTATCGTCGAAGTGACCATCACGGATGTTGACTCGGGTTACTCCGTCAAGAAGTCTTTGGGAGATAAGCGCCTCCGATAAAGGCAGGCGGCGCCACTCACTAACGAGTGTGTGAAAGACTCCACGACGGTGGCGGATTTGCTGAGATATCAACGCTCAGCACCGCCACCGTCTTTCTATGTGAGACACTAAAGGGTGCTAGTTGTCTCAATTATTGAAATATGTGGGGCGAGAGCCAAAGTGAATGACAAGGTGACCGTGTGGCTCAGAAGCATCCAGTACATGAGGTGCCCCCGGCACCCAAACTAGCGGTCCTTTCCCTTCAGCACGTCCTTGCGTTTTACGCGGGCGCGGTTATTGTCCCCTTGCTCATCGCCTCGAGTCTGAAACTCGACGCACAGACCACCATCCATCTTATTAACGCCGACCTCTTCACCTGTGGCATCGCCACCCTTATTCAATCGGTCGGAATCACCAAGTACGTCGGCGTCCGTCTTCCTATCATTCAAGGCGTCACCACCACAGCTGTTGCCCCGATCATCGCGATCGGCCTAGCCGTAACTAACGGCGAGGGCGGCAACGCGGCCCTCCCAGCCATCTACGGCTCCATCATTGTCGCGGGCCTCTTTACCTTCTTTGCAGCGCCATACTTTGCGCGTCTGCTGCGATTCTTCCCGCCCGTTGTTACCGGAACCGTGCTGCTCGTCATGGGTACTACCCTTCTCTCGGTCTCCGCCAACGATTTCGTCAACTATGCCGTCGACATTCCGGATGTCACCGCATTGGCCTACGGCTTTGGAACTCTCGGTGCCATTGTCTTAGTGCAGCGTTTCTTCAAAGGCTTCCTTGGAACCATTGCCGTTCTCGTTGGCCTTGTGGGCGGAACTCTTGTTGCGTTGTTCCGCGGCGACCTTGCCGCGGATAAGGTTCAGGCCTTCCATGATGCCGGCGCCCTGAGCGTCACTACCCCGTTCTACTTCGGCATTCCCGTGTTCACGCTGACCGGCTGCCTCTCGATGATCATCGTCATGATCATCACGATGGTTGAGACCACCGGAGACGTCTTCGCCACCGGCGAGATCGTCAACAAGCGCATCACCAAGAACGACATTTCGGCGGCCCTGCGCGCCGACGGCGTCTCCACCCTGCTCGGTGGCCTCATGAACTCGTTCCCTTACACCTGCTTCGCGCAGAACGTCGGCCTCGTGCGTATTACCCGCGTCCAGTCACGCTGGGTTGCTGCCGGAGCTGGTGCGATTATGATCGTTCTCGGTATCCTGCCGAAGGCCGGTGCCATCGTCAATATGATTCCCGCACCTGTACTAGGTGGAGCAAGCCTCGCGATGTTCGCCAACGTCGCGTGGGTGGGTCTCCAGACGATCGCCAAGTCCGACATGCGCGACAACCGCAACGCCGTCATTGTTACCACGGCACTTGGCTTGGCCATGCTCGTCACCTTTAAGCCAACGATCGCGCTAGTCTTCCCGGCGTGGGCACAGATCTTCTTCTCCTCGGGCATGACAATCGGTGCTATCACCGCCATCGCACTCAACCTGCTCTTCTTCCATGTGGGTAAGCAGCGTGGCGACGACGTCGTCAAGGGGCTATCAGGTCGCGGATTGAGTATCGAAGATGTCAACGAGATGGACCGCGCCCTGTTCGTCCAGACCTTCCGCGGTGTCTTCAACACCCAGACCTGGCCTTTGGAAAGCGCCTGGGAGCAACGCCCGTTTGCCAACGCCCACGAGCTTCGCGACGCTATCCAGGAAGCTGTGTTGACCGGCGACGACGAGCTTCAGCGAGAATTGATTCACGACTATCCGGACATGGCCCAGCTTTTGGGCGCCGGGGACGACGACGAAATTGTGGTCACCAAGGATATCGGCTCACTTGCCCTCGAATCGGCCACCGGTGAGGAACTAGAAGAAGTTTCGCGTATCGCCAGGGAGTACGAGCAGCAATTCGGTATGCCGTTCATCGGCTATCTTGGACCTCTCGATACTACGCAGCAGATTATTGCCAGCGGTATGCGTCGCCTCGCGAACTCTCCCGTCCAGGAGCGAGTCGTAGCACTCTCTCAGGTGGTTGAGATTGCGAATGATCGTTTCGACATCATGCTCGCAGACGCCAATCCGCTCCGTGCAGCATGGGAAGCGAAATTCGCACGTAAGCAGTGACGATCTTTGCTTGGGGCTTCTTGGGTGTCTTCACCTAGCCTCGAATACTTGAGAGGGGCCCGGCGGTATCGCCGGGCCCCTCATCCGTGGATGCGAACATTCAGATACCGTCCCGCTTAGAACCTCGCCATAGTCATGCATGCATGCTAAAAAGGCACCTTCAATCGTTCTCTCACGCGGCCACTTTCGGCTACCTAGCCAGCTAACGTAAGCCTATGACCTCCGATTGTTCGTGTTCTGAATTCGAAACGCTTGGATCAAGGCGATAAGCAGTAACAGAAATCCCAGAAGAAAGAACACCGCCGCTAAGCTTCCGAAAAGTGCTGATACCATGAAGCACACGGACGCGGCGAGCGTTGGCGTAACAACCCTTCGCCGTCTGCGTTTACTATCCACGTCAGAATGTGCCATAGTTCAAACCTCTCCGTAAATGAAAGATCTGTCAAGAATCCAAGCAACCGCAACAATTGCTGGATCTCCTGTGTGTTCGGTGAGTTGAAGGAGGAAGGCAGGTTGTCAATACTGAAAAGACGTTTGCTTAGACGGCCGTACGCTTCTTCGCGCGCCGCTCAGCAAGTTCGTCAATTCCGGTTCCCGCGTCCTCAATACTTGAAGTAGGCAACTCCGAGAGGCTACCTTCCAGCTCGCGCCATACTCTGCCGAGGGCAATTCCAAATACTCCCTGGCCACCGAGAAGAAGATCAATGATCTGATCATCCGAGGTGAAAAGGTAAACGGAGGATCCATCCGACATAAGCACCAACTGTGCCAGATCGTCTACTCCATAAGTGACGAGCTGGGCTACCGCGACGCGGATCTGCTGGAGAGAAACCCCGGTATCTAGGAGTCGCTTGACGACCTTAAGAACAAGAATGTCGCGGAAGGAGTAGAGACGCTGGCTCCCAGAGCCCGCAGCAGTACGAATAGACGGCGAGACAAGACCTGTGCGATCCCAGTAATCGAGTTGACGATAGGTAATGCCAGCGGCTTTGCACGCGATTGGCCCCCGGTACCCCGTGTCTTCATCCAGATCAGGTAGAGGGTCGCCAAAGAGCATCTGCTGAGAGCGCTGTTTCTTCACTTCAGGCGCTGCTGCGTCGCTCATTGAGGTCTCCATTCAAGAATTAATCAGCGGGAGCCTACCGTCCTACGGGTGGACAATTCAACGGTAGACGTGAAAACCCGACTAATCAACGATATAGCAAGGGTGCCGCCTGTTGAGAGAGCGGCGTGTCGTCCCCTCAAGTTTAACTTGAAGTTTCTGCAACCTTGCGGAGATATTCGGCGTTTCTTGAATGTTATATGCGTCGATATTACCCCGCACGAGGCGTGGTATCTGCACCTATTAGCGAAGATTTACTTCCACGTTCTCGGTAAGGAGGGCCCGATACAGGTGTGCCACGATTGTAGAGTTCTCCGCGGTCTGCGTAATGGCTCGCTCCCCTGCAACTGGGGAGCCCTTAGCTCGTTCGGGAGCGACAGCTGCAGTCAGCATTGCCGCATGCGAATGCGCAGAATTCTTAATACTGCGTACCTGGCGCAGATCAAATCCACCGTTCTGCAGCATCATGGCATAACGGACGATCTCCACCGACTGGCTGGTGAGCCTGCCTCGAGCGTCGGTGGTTAGAATACCCGCGTTGACCATGTCCTCAATATCGGTGACGGCCACACCCGTAAGGTCCGAAACTTCAATGAGCCTCAGGCGAGTACCCGGCTGGGGGCGTCGGACTTCGTCGTCGGGAATAGCGCGCATGCGCCCCGAGCGCACCTCGTCAGGCGACTCACCAGAATCAAGCTGGCGTAATAATTCACCGATCTGCGTGAGTGGGAGGAAACGATCTCGCTGCTCTTGCAGGACAAAACGAAGACGCTCAACATCCGCGGCTGAAAAAAGGCGCTGATTCGATGGCGTTCGGTGAGGAGTCACTAGACCCAACGACTCATAGTGCCGAAGCTTAGAGACCGTCAACAAGGGGAACTCGGCCGCAAGAGCAGTACGAACCTCACCGATTCGCAACGACGGGACATGAGAAACATCCTGCGGCCACGAGATCTGAGGTTCTTCGTGCTTTGGAGCGCGTGAAGGCACTGCCATCATGATGCAGCTCGAGATCCATAGAAGGTCAGTCGATACTTACCGATCTGGACTTCATCGCCATCCTTGAGGACAACTCGGTCAATACGTTCCTTGTTGACATAGGTGCCGTTAAGCGAACCCGAGTCTTGAACGGTGAACGTGTTATCGTCGCGAAGAAACTGTGCGTGACGGCGAGAGACTGTGAAGTCATCAAGGAACACATCGGCACGAGCATGACGACCAGCGTTCGTCACATCAGCATTAAGCAGGAAACGCGCATCTGCATTCGGACCCGACAGGGCAATAAGAAGCGCGGACCCATGAGGAAGGGACTCAATCGCAGCGACCTCATCGGGACGCAGGACGCGGCGATCATCGACGAAATCCTTGGAGGCGCCGTCCACCGCAAATTGCGACGTACTGCCAAGCGCCTCAGCACCGATTGACGTCTGATTCGGGTCGTTCGAAACCGACATCTCGCCTCCTTCTTCACAAGACATATCTGCATGCCTCGAGTAACGACAGTATAACAATTATGCGCGTGCTCCCCCAGTTCTGGACACTTCTGACGGAGGCATTTTTGGGCGATACCAGCCACAATAACCGTGTGTTACTCCGCGGGAGGATGCCGCATGACCCCACAGGAGGACAGTGCGAGAAGAGACGTACGTCTCCGAACCGACAGTCAAAAGCAACCGATACCCATTTCCGACGACGACGATCCACGTCGCGAACGTTAGCTAGCTTACGTTTCGCCGTGCGGGTGGGATTGATTGGCGTTCGCTCCAGGATCTGGTGTAATCTCGTCTGGTCGAGATCGGGCGGTTGAGTCCGGTGGAGATAACGGGCTGTGGCGCAGTTTGGTAGCGCACTTGACTGGGGGTCAAGGGGTCGTGGGTTCAAATCCCGCCAGCCCGACAACATCCGAAGGAATGGCGTGGGGCCGGACTGATCAGTCCGGTCCCACGCCATTCTCGATGATAAAAGGGACAGGAAGAAGAGCTTCCGAATGCCTGACAAATGCGAGGTGTCAAGACATCGTTCCGGTGTCCTGGCACTTCTTTTTGTATCGAGCTATCGTTCCAGATTTTATGTAGTGGAGAATCTCATGAGAGTTACGCCCATTCTCGGGGGCAGGAGAATCTGGAAGATGGGAGGAGCCCTCCTTTTGATCATTAGCATGATCATTGGGGGTTTCCTGATTGTCAAGGACCGTAGCATTCCCGGAGCTTCTTTCGTCCACCAGTACGTTGACGGAGTTTCGTCAAAAACGGTTGCTTTGACGATCGATGACGGCCCAGATGCCACCTACACCCCAGAGGTTCTTGACATTCTGCATGCACATGGAGCTCGGGCGACCTTCTTTGTTGTTGGCAGGCGTGCGCAAGCTCTACCCGATTTGGTTCATCGCGAAATTGCTGAAGGCCATGAAATAGGCAATCACACGATGACGCATGTGGGGTGGAATGACAAGTCATATGACGAATCTTTGGCAGAGATTCTCGAGGCGCAGAAAGCAATTTCTTCTGTGACCGGAAGTGAGCCAGTGTTCTTCCGGTCACCACACGGGCAAAATACCAAAGCAAACGCCCAAGCCATTGTCGATTCGCATCTGCAAGCAGTGAGATGGACTATTGGCGTGGAGCATCACGCATCCGGATCTGCTCAGGCAGAGGCAGACAGAGTTGCGGCAGCAGTCCGGCCCGGCACAATCATCTTGGCGCACGATGGCGGTTTGGATCGTTCAGAAACTGTCGAAGCACTGTCGATCCTGTTGAACAAACTTGATGCGCAAGGATACGAGGTTGTCCCTCTAGGTGAGCTGCTCAAGGAGGGGCAGGGGTTGGCGCGCACTCCATAAGCTAGTTCTATCAACTGTCGAAGCAGACCGATTAGCACGTGGGTCCCCCAATGGTGTAACCTCGTCTGGTCGAGATCGGGCGGTTGAGTCCGATGGAGATAACGGGCTGTGGCGCAGTTTGGTAGCGCACTTGACTGGGGGTCAAGGGGTCGTGGGTTCAAATCCCGCCAGCCCGACGTATGTGAAATGCCGGAACATAGTTCGCTATGTTCCGGCATTTCTGTTGTGTGGGCGTGTTGGGTCGTGGTTCGTATGGTGAATCCCTTGATGGTTTTTGGGTTGGTATTCTTAA
>JBDIAV010000065.1:0-19315 GCA_039812645.1 Actinomycetaceae bacterium | reverse complement strand
CACGCTGGCCGAGTGCATCGACGAAGTCGGCGCGAACGACGACGGCGGCTACACCAACGCCTTCACTGACGTCGTCTCGACGGCACCGGTTGTGGACCGCGCGTCGGCCCTGACCGCCTACAAGGCCCGCATGACCTATGGACTCAACCAGGTGAACGCGGCCGGACAGGCCCCCAAGGTTCCCGAAGGAGCCGAGCAGCTGCTTGTCACCGCCTTCCCCGATCTCACCGACGCTCAGCGCCGCGCGGTTCTCGCCGCCACCGAAATCGACTCCGGCTACCCGCTGGACTCCAGCTCCGAGGGTTGGCAGCGCATCGATCTGGCAGCCGCCCTCAGCTCCAAGGTGACACTCAACTCGGCGGGCGACGTCGTCGCCGTCGAACCTGGCCAGAAAGTTGCCTCCGTTGTCAAGGAGGAGCCCCCGGCCCAGCCGAAGGATCACATTGCCACGCTCCTCGGCGAGTTCGAGACCTACTGGAAGCCCGAAACCTTCGACACCACGAACGAGGAAACGAAGGCGGCCACCGCTTACCGCGGACAGGTCACTGACGCGGGCCGCGGCGTTCTCAAGCAGAACGACGAAACTCTCCAGGCCATCAATGCCAAGGGGGCAGCCGATCCAGTCCAGTCCAAGCGCGCACTTATTGACGCCGATCTTGACTGGAAGCTGACGTACTCGGACGCACTCGGCCCGGTCCTCGGAGCCTACTTTGCCGAAGGCCTAGCGGACGGCTCCTTGTCCAAGACAACAGGGCTCTACGAGGACATTCACTACAGCCTGGCAAGCACGGGTAACGCAAAGTTCTACTACAACTACCCGCGTCCCTTCCTTGAGGATCGCAGCTTCGGAGATCCCGTAAAGCTCAACGGCCTAGCAACAAATCTCGGCATCACAGAAATCCCCGAGTGGACAGATCCCGCAACAGGCATCACTCACGACGGTACGTATGACGAGATTCGCGAGAGCCGCAACCAGGCATTCCCCTCCGGCCACACCGCCTACGCCTACGGCAACGGCATCGTGCTCGCCACACTTCTCCCGGAGCTCGGCCCTGAAATCATCACCCGCGCCTCGGAGGCGGGACTCGCCCGCAACGTCCTCGGCGTGCACTACCCCCTCGACGTCATCGGCGGCCGTATCTCCGGCCACGTCAACGTGGCGAACTTGTTCTCCACCGACGGATACGTGGACAACACCATTCTCCCCGTCCGTGAGGAACTGACCGGTTACCTCGCCGAACGCTGCGAGGCCGATGGCCACGGCAGCACGCTGGCCGAGTGCATCGACGAAGTCGGCGCGAACGACGACGGCGGCTACACCAACGCCTTCACCGATGCCGTCTCCACCGCGCCGGTTGTGGACCGCGCGTCGGCCCTGACCGCCTACGAGGCTCGCATGACATATGGCTTCGATCAGGTAACAGCCTCTGGCAAGGCGCCGGTGGTTCCCGAAGGAGCTGAGGACCTGCTGGTCACAGCCTTCCCGGATCTCACCGATGCCCAGCGTCAGACTGTGTTGGCCGCTACCGAAATCGACTCCGGCTACCCGCTGGACTCCAGCTCCGAAGGCTGGCAGCGCATTGATCTGGCAGCCGCCCTCAGCTCCAAGGTGACGGTAGACGCTGGCGGTCAGGTGATCTCGGTGGAGCCCGGTCAGAAGGTTGCGTCCGTGGTGTTCGAGAAGACCGATCCCACGCCGACCCCCGAACCGACCTCCGAGCCAACGCCCACCAAGGATCCTGCGCCAAACCCCACCACCGGTGGTGGCAAGCAGAATCCGGGGGCGAATCCGTCGTCGTCGAAAAACTACGGAAAACTGCCCAATACCGGAGCCGATGTGCTCTACTTCATCCCTGCCGCAGCGCTCCTGCTGATCGGCGGCGGAACCATCATCGCGATCGCACGCCGCAAGGCGGGCAGTGATCAGTGAATACTCGGGCTACCGGTAAATAACGAGGTAGCAAGCAAGTAAAACACAGTGTGGGGTGTGGCCAAACGGCTGCACCCCACACTGTGTTTTATGGATGTGCTGCGTGGCAGGCTGACGCTACACAACTAGGAAACGTTGCCATATCAGGCGAAACGGGGCCGAAACTGGGGTGCAACGGCCCCGCCACATTTCGTTGATAGCTTCACGACAACTCGCATAGGACGAAAGTCGGAGAGCAGGTAGCACATGAAGATCATCATCGTCGGTGCCGGAATCGGCGGCACCAGCGCAGGAATCGCGCTCCAGAAGCTGGGACACGAGGTCGTCATCTACGACCAGATGCAAGAGAACAAGCCGGTTGGCGCAGCCCTGTCACTGTGGTCGAACGGCGTTAAGGTACTCAACTGGCTTGGACTGGCCGACGAGGTGAAGGCCCTGGGTGGCTCCATGGACGACATGGCTTACGTTGATGGCCTGACAGGCGAGACGATGTGCCAGTTCTCGCTAGCTCCTGTTACCGAGCAGACCGGGCAGAAACCTTACCCGGTGGCACGCGCCGACCTCCAGGCTCTGCTCATGGAGCGCTTCGGCTTGGACAAGGTCCATCTCGGCATGCGCATGGTGGGCATTGAGGACGACGGCGAGACCGTCACCGTGACCTTTGCCGACGGCTCCACCGCAACGGCTGATATGCTCATCGGCGCTGACGGCGCCCGCTCTATCACCCGCGACTACGTCGCCCCCGAGGGCGCCCCGCCCATCGAGCGCGAGTACTCCGGATACACCAACTTCAACGGTCTCATTCCCGTGGACGAGGCCATCGGACCCCAGAACCAATGGACCAGCTACGTGGCCGAAGGCAAGCGCGCCTGCGTTATGCCGGTGGCGGGCGATCGCTTCTACTTCTGGTTCGACGTGGTGCAGCCCTCCGGTCTGCCGTACGACCGCAGTGAAGGCAAGGCTCCACTCGAAGAGGCATTCGCCGGATGGGCACCGGGCGTGCAGGCCCTTATTGGTGCGATCGACCCCGAGGCTTCGCTGAACCGCGTAGAGATCTGGGACATCACTCCGTTCGACACCTGGGTGAAGGGGCGCGTCGCGATTCTCGGCGACGCCGCGCATAACACCTCGCCGGACATCGGCCAGGGTGCCTGCTCCGCCCTGGAGGACGCGTTTGCGCTGGCCATCGCGGTGGCCTCGAATACTGTCAGCGTGGAGGATACCCTGCTGCGCTACCAGAAGATCCGCGCCGAACGCGCCGGTGACCTGGTACTGCGCGCCCGCAAGCGCGGCGAGGAAACCCACGCTTATGACGAGGACGCCACCGAAGCCTGGTACAAGAGCCTGTGGGGCACCGACGGTACCGGGATCATCAAGGGCATCGTTGGCAACATCGAAGGCAGCCCCATCAACCTGGGTGGCGGAATCCTGGTGTAACTGCGAGGTTGTGCCAATTCATGACTGAGGGTCCTGTCGAGGAGCGAGTTGCGCGTCAGCGCCGCACAGCTTGTTTCTCAGCGGGACCCTCTTGTTTTGGGTTTTTCGCCTTCAGGACTTTCTGTCGACGACGACGTCCGCGCCACTAGTCACCCCGGTCGAAACCCTTAATACCCGACCAACACCAACAATCCTTCCGGCATACCAAAGTTTGAAGTTAGTTCCGGGAGTCGCAAGAACGCGTCCAAGATCGTCCCAGAACATAGCTTGTGCGAAAACCATCGTTCCAGGAATAAGAATCAACGGGCCACTGATCATCGCTCCCATTTGAATCTCTTGTTTAACGTCCTCAACATCCCAAAAGGCAAAGAGGAGCGACGGCGTCGGCGCGGTCATTGGCGTTCGGAACCCACCTTCACCGGTTGGCAGCAGCCGAAGTTCACATTCGACGGTATACGGTACGCTCACCAGACTCTCTCTAAGTGCTCAACATGGCAGAACAACAAACTGCCACTCGCATTCTCAACAACCACCATTCATTCCTTCTCCAACACGCCCGATCCTCCCACCCGCCCCCTCACACTCCAAGCTATTTAGTTCAACGACGGGTGCACCAAGCCCCGTTTTCAGTTCATGCAGGCCCGCAATTCATTCTCGACTTCTCAGCCTCACTCCGCCGCACCGTCCCAGCAAGGCATTTCTAACCCTGCTGCTCTATCAGTTCCATCATCTTTTCGAGGGGGATGATCTCGTCTCCTAGCGGCGCTTTCACATCTAAGGGCTCACCCCAGCGAGACATGCCCATAGTGACAACGCCCGGGCCAACCTGCGTAGTAATCCGGCGCGGTAGATCATCAGGACCGACGAAGTACGTCGCCGTCACGGTATCCCCGATCATAGGACCGGCATCTGCCCCCAAGTATTTTTCCGCATCCAGAAGGAGCGTAAGTTTGGTGGTGGAAACACCGTCTATGGTCTCGGCACCCGGCTCAGATGAGAAGTTGACGATGGCCTCACTCATGTTCTTGGATTTTGCCACAACGCTGAGGAGATCAGACTCGGCAAGGAAATCCTCAGCCGTGGGAAGCTCCGGATCTGAGCCATCAAGCAAGGCCCATTTTCCTTCGGCATAGTCAGGGAACTGCATGTAGGCCATACCGTTGAGGACAATCACGGTGGCCTGAGTACCTGAATCGTCAATCGGTACCGTCATCTGTAGGACCCGCTTCGAGGGGTCGAGACTGATGACAGTATCGGTCACCGTGGTCTCGTTTATCCCGGGGCCTTCGATAGTCATTTCCGAGCGGTAAGACTTCTGCTTAAGCATCGCACCATTGGTCCGCTCCAGAAAGTTCTCCTGCGTCAGCTCAGCCTCGGCGGACGACGGCGTTGATTCTTCTGCTCGCGACTCAGCAGGGGAAGTTTCTTGTGCGGTGGCGAAGGTCGACGACGAGGCGGAACCAGTTGACTGCGACGCCACACCCCGATTCGTGGAGTCATCGGAACCGCACCCAGCGAGTCCGAGGGTAGCAATGGAAAGGGCGGCAGCCCCGGCAAGGGACCTGTAACGAAGAGTTCTCATTTGCTCATCGTAGGGAGACTTTTCCGCCAAGATAAGCAACTTTGATCCTGGAAAATATGAGGACCGTTACAGCATGATGCCTTGCTATTGCTTAGACCAGCGGCTTTCCTTAAGGACGACCGGGGTGAATCAAACCGTCAGTCTTTGAGGCAGTGCGGACAACTCCGAAAGAGACCGTCACTCCAAACAGAGGTCAATCAGTTCTTGTCAACAGGTTGCCACTCACCACCGGCAAAACGTGCAGTGCGCTCAGCGTATTCACCGTCCTTGACTGACACATAGTTGTGCCAATTCTGCTCCACCCTGGTGCTCTCTCCTTCATTCTTCGATACCCAGATGATGAGGTTCCTGATCTCACCAGGCTCCCAGAAGTCTGCCGACAGCATCTGGATCATCAGAAGTGGATCCTCGTAATTGGACCGATGGTCATACATCCAGGACAGAGCCAAATAGAACCAAAGCCTCCAAGGTTCTTCACCTTCACGGCCTACACTCTCTGCCCCCAACTCTGTGACGGCAGCATACATGAGACGTTCCACGTTGTAGTACTCATCGCCAAGCAGCAATGCAACGTCCTCGACAGACAACGTTTGCTGCATGCCCAACGCATACTGCGCTTCACCCAATCGAACCGCACCATCGTCGTCGACCCATCCGTGATGGTGCCCGTAGGCCAACTCTCAGGCAGTGGGAACAACCCTTGCAAGAATGAACTCGGGGGCACCACGAACTTCACCAAATCCTCAATGAAGTTCGGAGGAACCAAGAGCGTCAATAGCTCCTCGACCGTGTAATCATGGCTCATGGTTTATTTGTCTCTCCATGAATTCTGCCATTTCTAACAAAAGTCTGATGAGTCACATCTCCTCCATTGTATACCCACTCAAAACGTCCGTTCATACCATTCAGCCCACCGGGCATCTGCACGATGAAGTGCTCAGCGTCGCTGATTCCGTTGAGAGGAAAGACTGTTCCTTTCTCAGCAATTTCATCTGTCACAAAGTCGGTAGCTCGATGGAAAGTGTCAGTCTTGAGACCTGATCCAGTTCTTGGTCCGTCTTGGATTTTTGCGACCTTCCTCCGCTGGCGTCGGTAATCTTTCTGTACTGGTCCCGCAGTTGTGGATGAGTGTGGGTTGGGTGCCAGCGTAGTAGGTGTGGATGTTGTCGATGGTGAGGTTGTAGGCGGTGAGGTCTTGTTCGGTGACAGCTAGCTCGGTGACCAGGATGTCGTTGCCTTGCTCGTCCAGGAGGATGTCGCCGGGTTGGAGCTCAATCGCGTCGACCCACTCGCCACGTGATTGGACCCAGAAGGGGTGATTATCGGTGGCATCGATAGTGTCGCTGGTAGTGTTCTCGACCCCCGCTTTGTTGGTCCCGACCGCGACCATCAGGTGTGGGCCGGTGTTGCGGATGAGCGCTTTGACAGTGCGTGGACCCTTGTCACCGGTCTGCGGGTCAGTGGCCATGACTTGGTCACCGACCACCACGTCACGGACAGGTTTCTGGCTACCGTCACCCATCAACACCAACGTGACACCGGTGAAGCTATTCATACATGGGTGAGAGGCACCATCACCACGCTTGACGATCTTACGGAACCAGCCACCAATAGCTTCTCCCGCATCACCAATCTTACGGAAAGCATTAGCGAAAAGCCGCCCACCCGTGGCCGCGTTCCCAATAAACGGGACCATCGCCACCACAGAAATAGCAGCGTTCTTCCAGTCGCCCTCAAACACGTAGATGACCGCGTTCGCCCCATCAGCAACCTCACCCGCACCAGGAACAAACCCTAAAGCATCCAGACCCCGATGAAGAAAAGCCGTGAACCGCGAGGGTTAAGAGATCGACGACGACGGCGTGTGGCCTGACCTGCTGGTTCACCCAGGCGAGAGTTTATCCTCTCACTGCGCAATCACTACTCGATATCCTCATAGGAAAGCTCAAAATCAGTGCCAGAGGTCAAACCCGTTGCCACAATCTTCTCTACCAGATCACCGGTTAAATAGAGGTCATCCTGTGGAAGCTCAGCCAGTTTAAATGCTCTCGTCTCACCGAGTATTGCGGTACGAAACACCGGCTTCCTCAACTCCATAATCCGTCCCGACCGGAAACGCTTAATCTGCGACCGCTCCTCATCCAGCACACCCTCCACAAGCGGCGCCGTAAACAAGGCTAGACGCGCCTCCTCACACAGTAACGGTAAGATCACGCCGTGTGGACGCAGAATCTCTCCCACCACATCAACCGCTTGGTCACGAAGAATGATGACACCAGAATTCAACCACGGCATATCAGCCCGCTTATAAGGTCCCCTACTGCCCACATCTGATTTCAGCAACTCCATATGGATCGGCTCCCATACAGAACCTTGAAGAAACTGAGGCAATGAACGAATAACCTTATAGTTACTATCGTCTGTCGGCAGAGCCCACTCAAAATCTTCCTCCGGGAGAGCAAGCTGAAAAATATGTTTGCTATCTGTCACGGATAACCTCCTGAAAGCAACTGAGACCTAATGTCTGAATACAGATCAATCGTGGCCCCATCAGTCCCCACCACAACCATCATGTGTGGACCGGTGTGACGAATCAGCACAGCCACCGTGGCTGAGATGTTACTGCTCCCAACCGGACTTAGCTTTCATGAAATCTTCAGCACGTAGACTCAAACGTGGCTGATGACCTATCTCCGTATATCCAAGCAAAACAGCTTCAATGCTGGAGCCAACTGGAGGGAAAGTTACCTCCTCATCATCTTTGGCGATCATCGTAATAACTACGAGTCCGTCGGATGCTTCTCCAAAATCAATGTAGCAACCGTACGGTTCGTGTCGTGTTACTGTTCCATGAACACGGCGAGGTACTTGGATACTCATCGGTGCCATATCCCCTCAAATTGGCTTAAATGATCCAGTTTCTGTGAGGGTATCGCTAGCTCAGTTCCTGGTGGTGTTCCGAGATACTTCATTTCATGTTGGGCAAAGTTATCTCTGTAGACACGCGTTGGCACGCGAGTTTCAATTACTCCCTCACCGTAGTGCTTTGCATAGCTATCCGCTATTTCTTTTTCTTTCGCGAAATATGCGCCCTCGCCCGGAAAACTGTTTGGCTTATAGCCCTCAGCATATTGGGTTTCGCCTAGCCCCCGCTGAGGTGCCTTGAAAAGACTGACTGCGTCCATGCTCCAAAAAGGTCTTGACTGGATCGGCCTTGCCCCTGGAGTCGGTGAATTCTTTGATGATGCTAATGCAGTCGTGTATGCGGCCCAGAAGGATTGGGGTAACGCTTTCATTTCCGCGGCAGCCATGGTTCCTTTTTGGGGCAACATAGGAACCGGGGCCAGGATCGCGAAAAATACTGGCCGCGAAGCCAAAGAAGCTGGCAAAGCAGTACTTCCTCAGTCGTTAAATGGCGGAACGGCTAATACGTCTGTGTATTTCGGCGTTAAGGATGGTAAGAACACATATGCTGGAATCAGTGTGAATATTGATCGACGTCAGCAACAGCACGGTGCTCGTTTTGATAATCTCTCTGAGATTACGCCAAGTCAAGTAACCCGTGGTGAGGCGCGGGCGATCGAGCAGGCGTTGATCGTTGAAAATCCTGGCTTTACCAACAAAATCAACAACATTTCCCCCAAGCACGCCTACTATGATGACGCTGTCAGTTGGGGTCAGGCGTGGCTCAGAGAGAATGGATACTGATGAAGGAATACCCTGCAACGAATCTGCAGATGATCAGGCGATCGAGGAAGAAGCCTCTAGCGGGTGATATCTTCGTGATGCAGTTGCCAGACTCGACATACCTGTTCGGGCGAGTGATGGAAGCCGATATCCGGGAGTTCCAGCGGACGCCATTGCGAGGGTCGGATTTGGTTTATATCTATGACTATAGGTCGCAGACGAAGGAACCTGATCTCTCACAGCTGACACCTGACCGTCTTCTAATAGCGCCTAAGTTCATCAATCGGTTGGGGTGGAGCCGCGGATACTTCGAAACCGTCGCTCACAAGCCTCTGAAAGCGTCAGATTGGCTGGAACAGGTCAGCTATTGGAATGATGGTCGTAAGAAGTATCTTGACCAGGATGGGAAGATTCTGCCTGGTAAGGTCGAGCCGTGCGGGGTGTGGGGAATGGGCAATTACCGCCACATCGATGATCTCGTCAGCGATGCGCTCGGGATTCCCCGGGTTCCCGTAGAGGATGAGTAACAGTTTGACAGCGACGTGTTGCTGCGTGTAGCTGATGGTCGGCGATCAACACTGGTAGGAATGACGGCTGGCTGTCGTTCTGATGGCGGGACTTCGTCGTCGGTTCGTGTTTGATGCTGTGATGTGTTTTCGGTGGTGGCATTGATCCGAGGCTGGTGACGGTAGCCAGAAACCTGTCCGTGACGTGGTGGTCGGTGACCAAGTCATGGCCACTGACCCGCAGACCGGTGACAAGGGTCCACGCACTGTCAAAGCGCTCATCCGCAACACCGGCCCACACCTGATGGTCGCGGTCGGGACCAACAAAGCGGGGGTCGAGAACACTACCAGCGACACTATCGATGCCACCGATAATCACCCCTTCTGGGTCCAATCACGTGGCGAGTGGGTCGACGCGATTGAGCTCCAACCCGGCGACATCCTCCTGGACGAGCAAGGCAACGACATCCTGGTCACCGAGCTAGCTGTCACCGAACAAGACCTCACCGCCTACAACCTCACCATCGACAACATCCACACCTACTACGCTGGCACCCAACCCACACTCATCCACAACTGCGATCTCGGCGAATCCATCGCTGAGCACATGGAGAAGAACAACAGAACATTCCACAACGTGCCAAAGGACGAGACGGCCGATTGCATCGAAGCAGTCATACATGACCAAATCCCAATGACAAAGTGGCGAAAAGGCGAAGGATATGGCCGTGAGGTATGGCGTGATGACCGAAATACCATTATCCAAGATCTCATGTCAGCTGATGGTGTGACCGGATTCAGTAAGTCAAGTCAGGAATCGGCAATGCGCTTCTGGGAGGAGTTCAAGTGAGTGGGATGTTGATTGAGGTGACTTTGCGGGAGATTTTCGGAATGCGGGCTGCCGTGTTGGACGCGTGGACGGACGCGGTTTTCGATGATGAGCCTGGCGCGCCCAAACTGTGCGAGCGACTGATGGATGACTTCCATGTGCATGTTGGTTTCGAGTTCCCTCTGCCCAAAGCAAAAAGACGATTGGAAGTCGATGATCTGAGCCTTGGTGTGGTGGCGAAATCTCTCGAGCACGTTGGGACGTGGATGGGAGAAGAAGACATGCAGATCCTTCTCGGATTATGTGAGGCCGAATGGAAGGAACTTGTTGCCTACATCGATGTCTGCCGGAAGAACAGTAACCAATGGAGACGCTGGCCAGACGATGAGTTCCCGTCACTTCACAATCCTGCCAAGCCGCAACCGGATGAGCTGAAGCAAGAAATCACGTATGGTCGCTCCATCTGGAGGGGACCAAGGGACATGCGGTGGATCAAACCTGAAGTCTGGATGCAGATGTTGGTTTCGAGTCTTGATCGTCTTGCGGCACCGGCCGACGGTCAGATCGAGTATCTGACGGCGCTGGGGTCTGGTGATGTAGATGAGTTGGGCCTGGCGTTTCAGGACGTGTATGTGAGGTTCACGAGGGGTTTCCCGAGGGATCGTTCTCTTCTTGCGGTGGATGCGTGTGCTGAGGTTGATAAGGCCCTTCGGTCACCAGATCTGGGGTGGGAGTTCACTGATCTTGACTCTCCAGCATGGGCAGAGATCCGGGTATTGGCCGCGACTGCGGCCAAGGCTCTCCGCCGCTATCTCATGTCGAGCGAGGATAAGTAACCAATGACTATTTCATATGATGCTCTTGATACGTCGATTGAGTGTCGGGCGATTCGAGAAGGAGTTCCGATAGGAACAGCAGCGATGCGGACATTTGCTCTAGCAGCGATGGCTGTAGCTGTGGATATTCCGATCTCGTTACGACCAGCACTTGTTGCTGGAGTAAACCGATGGCTTCTAGGAACAACCGATAATAGTTCTCTTGTATCCTATCGAGTGGCTGCCTGGGATTGCCTTAAGGAAAAGACCGGCTCATCAATCATCATCAACGACAATGTTGACCGAGCAATTCGGATATTGATCTATCTTCTTTGGGATGATGCTTTTGAAGAGCCAGATCTGAGCGATGGACTTGATTTTTTTGTTCCATTGATTAACGGGTATGGAGGCTTGGAGCGGGCACTAGGCGTGGACGATGAATGGACAAGGTTCGAGTGGGGCCTGTGAATTCTCGTCACCCGATTTTTCTTTACTGTGTGAGCCTTCTGGTAGGTACAGGTTTCTGAATCGTGGAGGGGGAATCGGTAGCTGTCACTGATGTGGGGCCGCGTCACTGACTGAGATGATCAATATCTTGATTGATGTTGTTGGAGTTCCGTAACAACCTCAGGGTCACCCAGCCTTCCCCGCTACTTCTCCACTACTTCTCCGCCGCCAGGTGCAGAATCGCTTCGGTGAGGGCTTGGATGCCGACGGCGACATCGCCCACCGAGACAAACTCGTCCGGGTGATGGCTGATCCCACCCGGGTTGCGCATGAAGAGCATGCCCACGTCCGTCACTTCAGCCATCGCCATGCCGTCGTGGCCCGCACGGCTAAAAATGATGGCCGGATCATCCACGCCCAAGCCGCCACCACCGGGGAGTGTGCTGAGGATCCCCTCGCGCACTACATCTTGAAGCAGCGGAGCACAGAACACTGCGGGGGCGCTGTGGATTTCTCGGGCACGCCAGCGCAAACGGCGCCGCCCCATGATGGCATCAAACTCACGCGAGATCGCGCTCCACACCTTGTCGCGGGAGTCATCGAACTCACCGCGCAGATCAAGGCTGAGTCGGGCCTCGCCGGGAACCACATTGACCGCGCCAGGGTAGGTTTCCAACTGGCCGACCGTACCGATAATGTGGTGCTCCGTGCGGCAGATTCGCTCCACCGCGAGCGCCGCCTCACTCGCACCCAACAGAGCGTCACGCCGGACGTCGTACGGGGTTCCACCAGCGTGCCGAGCCTCTCCCTCCACGGTGATCTGGAAACGTTTGGCACTGGCAATGGAGGACACCACAGCCAGAGCCTCCCCACGCTCGTCCAGCTCGGGCCCCTGTTCGATGTGCGCCTCAAGATATCCGACGAGGTCACCGGGCCGATATGCCGCCTCGCCCACGCGGGATGGATCGAGACCAAAATCGAGATAAGCCTCGCGCAGTGTTACCCCGTTCTGATCGGTGAGCCCCCACCAGTCTTCATCCCAAATACCAGCCGCGGCCGCGGACCCGAGCAGCGCTTTGCCGAAGCGGGTTCCTTCCTCGTCGGAGAAGGCGATGACCTCCAGCGCGAAAGGAAGCTCGGTGCGCGCCGGGCCATCTCCGGGGGTGCGCAACAGCCGCACCACTTCTAGGGCCATGAGCACCCCGGCAATGCCATCGAAGCGCCCGGCATCCAATACTGTGTCCAGATGGGAGCCGAGGAGAAGCGCGGGCGCATCAGGGTCACCGTTAGCTGGCAGCATCCGCCCCACCTGGTTCCCGGCGGCGTCCTGGTGCGCGGTCATACCGATCTCGCGCATCCACTGCGCGGCGAGTCGATTTACCCGCGCGTGTTCCGGAGAAAGGTAGACGCGCTCGATACCCTCACCAGGAGTCGCGGTAACGCGCGCCAACTCATCGCAGCGCGCCATGACGCGGCGCGCCGCAGTAAGAAACCTGTCCGGACCAACGCCGACAAGCCGAGGGCTCATGCTTAGTGCCCCCGGAATACGTCAGTAGCCGCCTCGACGCCGCCCCCATTGGGCACAGCGACACCAAAACGACGCAGTACCGATTCGAGCGAGGCCAGGGTGGTAAGCACCGCGTCCTGCCGCGCGTTGTATCCCATGGTGCCAATGCGCCATACACGTCCGTGCAGCGGACCAAACGAGGTACCAATCTCGATGCCAAAGTCCTCGAGCAACGCGGCGCGCGCGGCGTCGCCGGGCACGCCGCCGGGGATCTCCACGGCCACCACATTGTTCATCTTGTGCGCGATATCGCCAAACACCTCAAGTCCGAGCGCCTGCACGCCCGCCAACATTGCCGCCCCCGCCAGGCGATGCCTCTCGATCACGGCGTCGCGGCCCTCAGCCAGCAGCACCCGGGCGCACTCGCGCGCCGCATAAAGCATGGAGGTGGCCTCGGTGTGGTGGTTAAGCCGTCGCGGACCCCAGTAATCGAGGATCATGCCGAGATCAAAGTAGTTGGAGCGGATGAAATCAGGCGCCGACTCGTCGTCGTCCTCGCGAATACCCGCCTCGACGCGACCGCGGGACCGGATCACCTCGACGGCGCGTTCAGACAGCGTAATCGGGGAGGAGCCGGACGGTCCACCAAGGCACTTTTGCAGGCCAGCGGTGGCGGCGTCGAGGCCCCACTCGTCGGCCTCGAACTCGTTGCCGCCGAGGGAGGCAGTGGCGTCGGTGTAGAACAGCACGCCGTACTTGCGGCACACGTCGCCCACCTCAGCGAGCGGTTGGTTCATCGTGGTGGAGGTATCGCCCTGAACCAGCGCAAGCAGCGTCGGCTTCACCCGAATAATCGCCTCTTCGATCGCGGACACCGGGAACACCTGGCCCCACTCCACCTCAATCGTGTGCACTTCGGCCATGGCCCGCTCAGCAATCTCCGCGAGCAGATGCCCGAAGCGCCCGAAAATCGGCACCAGCACCCGGTCGCCGGGGCGCAGCAGAGACACAAGCGCGGCTTCGATACCGGCGCGCGAGGTGCCGTCGATAAGAAGTGTGGCCTCGTTCGTCGTCGACCAAACTCCCCGGTACAGCTCCTGGGTTTGAGCCATCATCGTCGTCATAAACGGGTCATACTGGCCCACAAGCTGCGCCGACATCGCGCTCAACACGCTCGGATAAGCCGAAATCGGGCCGGGGCCCATAAGCAGACGATGCGGCGGATCAATGGGTCCGGGAAGTGTCATGTCCGGTTCCTTTCTGATGGGGTGGTTCCGCGCCTGACGTCAAGGCCTGTTCCAGGCGGCGGGCAGCACGGACCAAGGCAATGTCAGTCCCTTCGCCGGAGATCAAGCAGATCCCAACGGGTGCCGGTCCGAGCAGCGAGTTGACAGTCAACAACGGTGCCGAGAGCGATGGTAATCCACCAATCGCAGCCGGGGTGGTCATTCGCAACGTAGCTGCTCGTACTGCGGAGACATGTTCGCCGGAGCGCGTACGCATCGGCGCAGGACCGGGGGCCGTAGGCATAAGAAGGATGGCGTCGCGGGAACGCTCCCTCAACCGCTCACGAAGTTTGGCGAGCGTGGCCCGGGCGGCAGTCTCCTCGTCGGCGGTGATGGCCGCGGCGGCGAGGAACCGCTCGGCGACGGCGGGCCCGGTAGCCCCCGGATGCTCGCGCAGCCACTCACCATTATTACGCCACGCCTCCACGCCCTGTACCACCCGGAATGTCTCGTAGTAATCCTCCAACGCGCCAATGCTCACGGTATCGATCTGTGGAGCATTGGGAGAATTCGCGAGCCGGACGAGCAGATCCCCGAAGGCCACCCGCGTATCAGGTTCGACGACGTCGAGCGCCTCCGCCACCACCAAGAAACGCCATGGCAAGTCGTCATTCGACTGCCCGTACACACTCTCGGTGGACTCCGATCCTTCATAACCAAGGCACCAGTCGGCGACGCGTTGCAGCGTGGCGGAGTCACGAGTGAGCCACCCGATAGTGTCAAAAGACTGCGAGAGAGGCAGCAGACCCTGGCGCGGCACGAGGCCGTGCGTGGTCCGCAACCCCCAAAGCCCCTGGTAGGACGCCGGAACCCGGATCGAGCCCGCGGTGTCCGTAGCCAGCCCGATCTCCGCCTGCCCGGTGGCGACGGCAGACGCGGGACCATTCGAGGAACCGCCCGGCAACGCCCCGGGGACAGCTCCGTTGGGCGGGGTGCCGTAGTGAGGATTGTCCCCAGCGATACTGTAAGCGAACTCGTCCGTGCGAGCGATACCGCGCAGCGACGCACCACCGTTGAGCAGGTCGGCGACAGCCGGAGCCGTCGTCGCTTCAGGCTTCGCCTCACTCAAATAAGTGGGATTGCCCGCGCCAATCCGCCGCCCCTGGATCGCGAAGAGATCCTTGACCGCGACGGTGAAACCGCTGAGCGGCCCGTCAGCCTGGGGATGCCAGAAGGGATCGCCCACATTGCGCCACACCGACCGGTCAAGGGGCTGCGCCCGGGGCGTCACATGCGCGACAGTAACCAGCCAACGGCCGTCGGTTTTCTGCCAGAGCTGAGTCTGAAGGCCAGTGCCACCAGAGGTGTAACGCGAAATAGAAACCAACAACGCCGCATCCTCAGAGAGTGGGCGGTACTCAATGCGCTCGATTCGGCGAGACGGCACCCCTCCCCGCACGCTGCGGAACGCCGAAATTGCCTCGTGCCCAACGAGCAGTCCCGCTGCATCACCCCGCATAGTGGTGGGCGCATCCGCGAAGAAATCGTCGAGCACATCAAGATCGTCATCCAAGATCGCCTGCTCGTAACACCAGAAAGCGGCCAATAGATCGTCAGGAATCTCCGAGGAGCCCCACACATCACGCCGGACTGTCAGAACTTCCTGGGCGACGACGGCGTCGTCGACCTTGGATTCGCCTCCTTCACACCCGGAAAGCGGGCCGTCCACGGGGGTTCGGCGCCGAGAATCAGAAGCATTCGTCATGGTTTACCGCCTTGAAGTCAGACTCGCGGATGCGCGCGTGCACTCCACACACAATGTCGACCACCTGCGAGATGTTAAAGTCGGTCGCTGCGCTGAGGTAGGCGTACGCCAGATGCTCGTCAAGGCCCCAGCGTGCTTGGATCAATGACAGCGCGGAACGCACGCAGGCCCGCATCGCTTCGTCCAGATCGGGGTCGAGACCGGTGGGGACAAGATAGCCACCTGCTCGCACAAGCGGGCCGTTTACCTCGCCAAATGAGGCAATCGCTTCGTCATGTGGCACGACATCAAAACGTAAGGTGGCGCGGAGTGAGGCTTCGAGCGCGGTGAGCGCAACTTCGCCGTCGCCCTGCGCAAAATGCGGGTCTCCAACGTAAGCAAGTGCGCCGAGCACCTGGACGGGGAGGTAGAGTACCGAGCCCTCGACCAGCAGTTTGATATCGATGTTTCCGCCATGGGCGCCCGGTGGAACGGAATGTGGCCGTTCATCGGAGTCGACGGCGACGCCCATCGTGCCAAGGAACGGGGCCAGCGGAAACTCAACGCATCCGGGTCCACCTTCGTACGCCGGAAGCACTCCAACTAGGCCAGCATCGCGGGTTTCCACCGGGCAGAACACGCTAACGTTGCCCTCGCCCCTGGGAAGTTCACCGACTAACGCGCCCTTACCGTGGCGGTTTGAGATGACGCCGTAGGGCACGCGTGGCAATAGGCTCTCGACCGTGATTCGCAGCAAATCGCCTGGCTGAGCACCCTCAACAAAGATGGGGCCGGTAACAACGTGAGGCCCATCGCTCGACGGATCGTGTGCGACTACCGCCGCGATCGAGATCGCGTCAGTGAGAACGGCGTCAGCTGGAACACCATACCCGGTGAAGTAGGTCAGAGGGTTGGCTCCCTGCTCCTCCAGGATGCCCTCGTGGCTGACAGTATCGATTGTCACCGAGGTACCCGGCATGATCGTCAATACTGGGGCATCAGTACGGCAGGGCAATCTGCCCCATAGGACATTGGCCGGGGATGCGGGAAGGTAAGTATCAGAGGCGATCGGTCCCTCGCCACGCTGCAAGATTGGGAATTCAGAGTTCACGCGATCCGCCCCTTTTCTTTGTCGGCTGCTGACAATGGGACGGGCCCAGTTTCCGACAGTGAGACGGCTCCGGTTTCCGGTCGTTGCGCCGACTCGGTTGCTGGCAATGGGGCAGGCCGCGCCCCTGACGGCAGGGCAGAGAGAAGCTGGCCAGCCGGAGGTTGCCGCTGCTGTGGTGCTTCGCCAGCACCACCCGAGCTCGCGTCGAAAACGGTGCGACCGGCGAGCCAGGTGTGTCTCACATGACCAGCAAATGTCCGCCCGTCATAGGCGCTGATGGGGTTGCGGTGCAGGAGTCTACGTGCATCGACGGTGAGCTGCTCGTTAGGCGCGAAAATCGTTAAGTGGGCAAGCGCCCCTTCAGTAATTTTCCCAACCGAATCAAGCCCCGGAACCTTATCGAGCCCGGCCACCAACGCGGGGCCGGTGGTGTACAGCGGAAGCACTGTCGAGAGAGGGATTCCTCGCTGGTTCGCCTCAGTCCACACCGCAGAAAGACCAAGTTGCAATCCCGAGATGCCACCCCACCCAAGGCCAAAATCTCCATCACCCAGTCGCTTAAGCTCAACGGTACTGGGCGAGTGGTCACTCACAATGGCATCGATCGTGCCATCACAAATCCCTTCCCACAGCAGGTCCCGATTTGCGGCCTCCCGGATTGGTGGGCAGCACTTAAACTCAACAGCACCGTCAGGGATCTCCTCGGCGATAATCGTCAGATAGTGCGGGCAGGTTTCCACAGTGATGGGCAAACCCTCAGCCTTCGCCTCGCGGATCGCGGGCAGGGCCCGCCCATCACTCAGATGAAGAATATGTGTGCGACATCCGGTCAGACGCACCGCGTCAATAATGGTGTCGATCGCCGACTGCTCACTCGCCGGCGGACGAGACTCCAGGAACCGTTCGTAGCCCTGGCCGAGCGCGCCACCGTCGCCAAAAAGTGCCGGATCTTCAGCGTGGATGATGATACGTGAACCCAGCGCTGCAATTTCACGCATTGCCGCGAGGAGTTGCTCGCGGTCGAGATGCCCAAATTCGTCCACACCCGACGGTGAAAGGAAGCATTTGAAGCCAAAGACACCACCGTCGTGCAGGGGCTCAAGCGAACCAAGGTTTTCCGGTACCGCACCACCCCAGAATCCGATATCAATGTAGGCCGATCGGGCCGCAGCCTCGCGTTTAATCTCCAACGCCTCGCGGGTGGTAGTCGGCGGAATCGCGTTGAGCGGCATATCAATGAGGGTGGTGATCCCTCCCGCAGCAGCAGCGAGTGTGGCCGATCGAAACCCTTCCCACTCGGTGCGCCCGGGTTCGTTGACGTGCACATGCGAGTCCACGAGTCCGGGCAAAAGCACCGCACTATCGTGAACGTGCACAATAAGAGGAGCAGGGGAGGAACTAGTTGCCGACGCCGCTGCGACAACGCCAGATTCCGTTACGTTGTGACCGTTTCCCGTGAATCCGGGAGCACTGCCACTTCTCAGCGCCGCATCTCCGGTGGCGACCGAGGTGATCACACCGTCGACGACGTCGACCCGAGCAGGCTGAAACACGCCACCCACCCAAGCGCGCGAAGCGTACAAGGTCATGTTGCGTTCAGGCATCTCGCTCCTTCCGATGCATGCGAGTCGAACTCGCAGGCCAAAGCTGCTGCCCAAACTATCGACTCAACGTTTCACGTGGAACGCTCAAATATTTCGCGCACGTTACTCACCCGATTTGCGTGAGGTAACACACGTGAAACGTCAGCGATCTACCATCGGTTCATGAGTCTTGAAAAGTTCAATGCGGCAGAGCCCGAGACGGCGGCGGCCATCGTTCGGGTTTGGGCTGACATCCCACGCTGGGTCGACGACGTCGTCGCCGGACGCCCGTACCCAGATGTCGCGTCTATGGCAGCAGTTGCCCAAACCGCGGCTTCAGACTGGACGATCAAAGACCTTGACGCAGCCCTCGCTCACCATCCCCGGATTGGCCAGAAGGCATCGGGACAGGGCGAGGAAGCAGCAGCATCTCGCAGGGAGCAGGCTGCGATGTCCGTGGCGTCGGCGGAACTTGCCACATTGATGGCTGAGGCTAATGCGGCCTACGAGGAACGCTTCGGACGCATTTTCCTTATTCGGGCGGCTGGCCGCAGCCCCGAAGAGATGCTTGCCGAACTCAAACGCAGACTCGGAAATGACGAGTTAACCGAAGCCACCGAGGCGGTTGAGCAGCTTCGGCAGATCGCCCTGCTTCGACTGCGGCAGGCACTCGAAGATCCCAACTGAGCTAGCCACACCTGGTACATGAGCTAGCCACACCTGGTACATGAGCTAGCCACACCTGGTACATGAGCTAGCCACACCTGGTAGATGAGCTAGCCACACCTAATACATGAGCTAGCCACACCTAATACATACGAAGCCGACTAGGCTCGCGATACACACAGGATCGAGTGGCTCGCGAGCGCGCCACAATGTTATGGCGATGAGAGCGTTCTAGCTGCCTATAA
>JBDIAV010000064.1:0-19412 GCA_039812645.1 Actinomycetaceae bacterium | reverse complement strand
CCCTCCGAAATTATCCTTCCCCTTGCCGGCTTCTCCGCCGGTGCGGGCGCGGGATTCACGCTGCTCGGCGCCATCCTCTGGTGTACAGCAGGCTCACTCGTTGGCGCTTTTGCGTTGTACGCGCTCGGTGCGTTGCTGGGCCGCGAGCGCACGCGGAAGATCCTCAACGCACTTCCGTTGGTCAATCCGAACGACGTCGTCCGCACCGAGGCCTTTTTTGACAAGCACGGCTCGTGGACCGTCTTTTTTGGGCGGATGATTCCCATCTTCCGGTCACTGATCTCGCTACCGGCAGGCGTCACACGGATGAATCTTGTGAAGTTCACCCTTCTCACCGGCGCCGGTTCGCTCATCTGGAACTCCCTCCTCATCTATGCGGGCTATGCGCTCGGAGCAAACTGGCACGTGGTGGAAAATTACGTGGGTGTCCTCTCGAAGGTGGTTATTGCCGTCGTCGTCGTTGCTCTTGTGGCGTGGATTGCCCTGCGGATTCGGCGCAATCGGGCGGCCGGAGGGGAGAATGGCGAACCGCGCAACCTCTAAGCCGCGCGCGAACGTGCCGCATAATCCCGCTGCCCAATACCGCAGTCTGGTTCACCGAGCTGCCCGTAGCTACTAGGGTAGGAGGAGCATTGTGCGTTTGCACGCTGGCTTTTCGCCTCTCATTTGTGGCGGCGGTCGGCACGTGGATTCGCGCCAATTTCGCGGGTTTTACCCTCTGCGGCCACTGGAAGGGCATTTGTGAGCGTCGTATATCAGTTGGTAGTTACGTCAGGTCTCGCCGAGTCGTATCTCAAGAATGGTCTTGAATTCTTTGGCGGATTCGCCGTCGAAGCGAGTGAAGTATCGGAGGTAACCGAGGTTGCCGATCTGTTGGCGCTCCTCGGAGCTGACGGCCCAGGATCACCGTTCACGGCGGATCAGCCGGTGGATATTCTTCAGGTTCCGTCAAACCCCTTCATCCAGACCCGCCTGGCCGTGGGTCCGCTCCACGAGCAAGCTTTCCTCGGAGGAATTGTGGAGCCTCCGCCGTTTAATGGTTCTGGTGTGGCTCGTGGCGGCGATGTCGAGACCCCTCTGATGTGGGTTGAGCCAACCCGCTTGACCGCCGGTTCCATGCTCTGGCGCTTCTTCCCTGGCTCGACGGAGCCGGAGCTGCTCGGCGTTTACCACGGCATCGCGTGGGGTTGGGAGACGGTGAAGACCGGCAACTTTAAAGCCGCTGTCCCCTCCGTCTACATGGGTCCGGTCATGCAACGCGAGTGGGGCATGTGCCCGGTTGAGGTGGAGATGGACGAGGAGACTCACCAGCCCATCGCGGTCACGTTGGTATCCCCCGCTGAGCCGCGCGGCGAGGAGGGCTTTGAGCAGCTCGGATCAGGGTTGTGGGGCAAGCGCATTGAGTTCCACCCCGACCTCAACATTTTCGAGAATCAGGGCATCGCGCGCTTCAACAACATTCCGGTTCGGATCGTTGGCATGGCACAGGGCGAGGAGGGGAAGGTCGCGGCCCACGTCACCTCCATGGTGTTGGACGCGCCCCTCACCCGGGCCCTGGGTTTCAACCGCTTCTCCGCAGCGACAGCAACGGCCCTCACCTCTGTCGAGGAACTCACCGGTTACGCAACCCGCGAGGGCCGCCCGAAAAACTGGGATGTCTCTGAGCGTCCAGCCATCACCGCACGCCCCGTCAAGCCGCGCGAGAACGACGATCCCCGCCAAATCACCTCCGACATCTTTGGAATGCTCGCAGCTATCGCTCCCCAGGGATGGAAGCAGCTCAATCTCTACATCCAGCTTGTTGCGCAGGTGGCTAACTTCGCCGCCGCAGCAATGGTTCCGGAGGAGAAGAACGACGACGACGCCACGACGCGCGAGTCCGCTTTCGGTAACGTCAGCACTGATTCCGAGCCCGCATTGACGGCGGTGACACTCAATCTGCTGCCTACCTCGATCCTTCATTACGTTGCACATCTCAAGAAGCTGCTCTACAAGCAGGAGGTGGGCGCTCCGTATGTTCTCAAATTCACCTTCTCCGCAGATGGCCAAGCAAACCTCACCATGAACACCACCGATGAACCCCGGTGGGCCAGTCAGGTGCCCGTAGAAGCTTGGCAGGCAGATCTGGAATCGTTCCCGCGCACCGATGAGCACATTCCCGACTGGTTGAAGGCGCAGCTTGAAGGACCAGTAACTGAGTAATTCCTCAAGTGACGTGGTCCCCAACTTGAGGTTACTTTCTCATACTTTCACCTGAGGACACTATCGGAGCAGCCTCGTAAGATTCAGTGTGGAAGGAGGTCGAGATGTCGAATAGTTCAGTGCCACCAGGCCCTCGCAGAGAGGTTGTTTTGGTGGACGAAGTGGTCCGTTGGGTTCGGCGTCCTGGCGATCTCGTTTCTGCAGTTCTTGCCCTGGTGGGTATCGGTTTAGTTATGTTGCTGGCCGTCTATGGCTCCGCTACAACCTTGGCCGTGACACGCGATGTCCGGACCGCCACCTCCGGGATTCTCGAGTCGATTCTTTTCATGCCGATCAACGTCCTGGAAGGCCTATTAAGTTTCTTCCTGCCGCTGGCCGTCATCATCGATCTCATCTGGCACAGGCGATGGCGAAGCTTAACCTCTGCCGTGGGAAGCGCCATCTCCGCCGTGGGCATTTCCTACGGGCTGCTGTGGCTCTTCGAGCACTATTTCCCGCTCTCACCAATTACCGGCCAGCTGTCTGATTCACTCGCCGAACAGTCGATCATTAACCTGCTCCCCTACGTGTCTGTTATCTCCGCATTGCTGACAGTGGCTGGCTCAGGGCGGGTCGCTAAGACCACCTCGTGGGGATGGCCGTTGCTCTCGGTGGCCCTGGTCATCTCGGTCCTGCAAGGAAACCAGACTCTTCCCGGAGCCCTTATCACCGTCTTCCTCGGAATGTTCTGCGGCCAAATGGGCCGTTACATTGCTGGCGATCTACCCGAACGAGCCACAGATCTTGACCTCATCCATCTGGTGAGGCGATCTGGAATCGACGCCACCCACATCGTGCGCATCGACGAACTCTCCGACGATGCGCAGTTGGTGGCGTGGACCACCGTCACGGAGGCGCCTCTCGGATATGTCGACCGCTACGGCCTGTCACAAATCCGCAGCATCATCGACAACGCCGGTGCCGCACTGAGCCAAAAGCCAACTCCAGCAGCCCCGGATGTCGCTACTGAAACTCCACAGAACGGCGAGGAGGACGCCGTCGTCGAAACTCTCGATGAACTTGCAGCGCTAGGGGAAACTCTCGTTGAACCCAAGATCAGCGACCTCACCATAGATGCGTCCATTGATGCCCTCGGGATGCGTGAAAAGTTCATCGCCAACTATCATCCGCCGCTGAGTTCAGACACGGCGCGTAACTACGTGGCCGTGGATTCCGCGGGCCGCGCCCATCATCTTGCTCTCCTCGATGCGGACCAGCAGATCATGGGGCTGCTATCAACGATGTGGAATCGTATTGTTCTCACCACCACGACCCGGCGTTCCGATCGCACCATCGAGGCTTCTGCGGAGCATCTAGCCCTCATGGAGCTTTCTGCGGTGCAGTCGGAAGTATGCCCGGATAGGTCGTTGCGGATTGCGTCCTCGGATATGTCCATGCTGGCAGCATTCGAGCTCAATGGAGCCAAGGCACTCAATCTCATTGATCCGGGGGACGTGTCAGATTCCGTCCTCGACGGCGTATGGGGGCTACTCCAGAAAGCTCACCGCCGTGGCCTCTCACATGGGGATATCCACGAAGGAACCCTGGCAGTCCGTGACGATCACGTGGAGCTGCTCCACTGGCACAGCGGTTCTGTGGCTTCCAGCGAAGTGGCGCGACGGATTGATATGGCTCAAGCAATGGGAGCGCTGGCGGCACATTTGGGCGTTGAACGCGCACTTGCCTCGGCGCAACGCTGCCTTCCTCTCGATCAGCTCATCACCATGGCGCCCATCATGCAGAAGGCCATTCTGCCGCAGGAAACGCTCGAAGTTCTTTCCGATCGGAAGCAGTTGCAGTCGGTACGTGACGGATTGGTGGGGATGGTGCCGGAAGCCGGCGACGTCGAGCCGATGCAGCTACGTCGCTTCTCACCCAAGACCGTCATCACTGTGTCCATCGGTCTGGTTGCCGTTTACCTCCTACTCGGTTCGGTCAACTTCGATCAGCTCAAGGAAACCGTCTCGCAGGCCGTTCCAGGATGGATGATCTTCGCATTCGTGGCTGGTTTGTTGACGTACCTGGGTGCGGCCATCACGCTCAAGGCCTACACGGCAGAGAAAATCTCACTCAAACAAACAACGCTCGTCCAGGTTGCCGCCTCGGTGGTTACGTTGGTGGCCCCCGCGGGCATCGGACCTGCAGCTCTCAATCTTCGTTTCCTGCAGAAACACAAGGTTTCTACACCGGTGGCAATCGCAACCGTCTCCCTCGTTCAAGTGGCGCAGTTTGTGACCACGATTCTGCTACTCGTAATTCTGGGGCTGGTCACCGGAAACATCGGATCGTTCTCGGTACCGTCGGGCACGATTGTTGTGGTGTTCCTCGGGGTTGTCCTCGCTGTAGGTGTGGTGTTCCTTGTCGGGCCCGCGCGCCGCTGGATTCTCGCAAAAATCCGTCCCACGATCGATCAGATCTGGCCCCGCCTGGTATGGCTGGGGACCAACCCCAGCCGAGTTGTTTATGGTTTCCTCGGATCTGTACTGCAGACCGTCGCTTTTGTGGCAGCCTTCGGTGGTTCCCTTGCCGCATTTGGCTACACCCTGCCGGTTGTCACTCTTGCGGTGACCTACCTTGTTTCAAACTCTGTTGGCTCGATAGTCCCCTCCCCCGGCGGTATCGGACCTGTTGAAGCCGCCCTCACCGGTGGTCTGACGCTTGCCGGCGTCCCGGCCTCCATCGCCTTCTCTACTGCCATCCTCTACCGGCTCTTCACCTTCTGGGGTCGTGTACCACTGGGCTGGTTTGCCCTGCGCTATTGCCAGAAACGGGACTTGGTGTGACGCGGGCGCGGATATCTATGCGCCTAGATCCGGTGGCATGGGTGATCGCCACCGTGGGAGCAGCGTTCTACATCTCCTATTCGATCGCGCAATGGCGGGGCTTCGTTGTGCCGTCGTGGGATCTCGGAATCTTCACTCAGCTCGCGCAACAGTACGCCCACGGCCACGTACCGATCGTGGATATTAAGGGGCCTGGATACAACCTCCTGGGAGATCACTTCCATCCGCTGCTGGTCCTGCTCGGGCCCATCTTTCGGCTCTTCCCATCGGGTCTCACACTGCTTGTTCTCCAAGGGCTGCTTTTTGCCTGGTCCTCCGTGCCGTTAACCCGGTTGGGACGCACCCGGTTGGGAAAGCTATGGGGCTCACTTCTTGGCCTGGGATACGTGGCCAGCTGGGGGATCCTCAGCGCGGTAGCCTCCCAGTTCCACGAGATTGCATTTGCAGTGCCGTTGCTAGCCTTCGGTCTCGTGCATTGGCTGGAAGGCAAAACTAAACGGGCACTTATCGAGATTGGACTGTTGGTCTTCGTTAAGGAAGATTTAGGCCTGACAGTTGCGGCGTTTGGTTTCGTTCTCCTGTGGATCGAATGGGGTAAACAGGCTGCTCTGCTCGAGACGGCGGATCCACGTCCTTTCCCCCTGCGTACCTGGCGCAGCCTTCGAACAACACTCACCACTAAGGCGGCCACGCCCGGCATCGCTCTCACCGTGTGGGGAATATTTTGGTTCGTCGCCTCCATTGCCATCATCCTTCCCCTCCTCAACCCGCATGGTGGGTGGGACTATACGGATCGTCTTTCCGAGGCCGAAAATGCCGCCCCCGGTTTCCTCGGCTTCCTCACCGGGCTCTTCGGCCCGGGTGAAAAGATCGTTACCCTGCTGCTTCTGACATTGAGCGCTGGCGTTGTGGGGCTACGTAGCCCCCTCATCTGGCTCATGGTTCCCACGCTCGCGTGGAGATTCGTGGGGAATGTGGAGTTCTACTGGGGCTGGTCATGGCATTACTCAGCCATTCTTATACCGATTGCCTACGCGGCGCTGCTTGACGGGATCGATCGGACCACGAACTCACCGCGCTTGCGGCCATCGTGGCAACGCCGTCTGATTCCAGCGGCTGTTCTTTGCTCGGTTCTCTCTAGCGTGGGCATGCTATGGGACGGCCCCATGGGCACGTATCTACGCGGGACCAACGGATTTGATGCTCTCGACCAGCAGGCGGGGCGAGCCGCGGTGGAGGCTGTCGGGACGGGGCACGCCGTCGTCGCCGATCTTCACATGCTCGCGTACGTGGTCCCAGGAAACACGGTCTACTGGGAAGGGACTGTGGCGGACGCGGATGTGGATACGGTGGCGGTCGGCCCCGGACACGATGCCGCCACGGATCTGCTCGGCCCAACCCACTGGGCGGAACAACGTTTCGGAGGCGCGTGGGAAATCACCGTGAACGAGGGTGGCTTCCTTGTGCTCACCCGAATCGCTGACTAACGAGGGTACAAAATATCTCGTCCGGCACCCACATCATGACGACACACCTACCTGCCGACAAGCCGTAGAAAACCCATCTCTTACCCGAAAACTTGACACGGGCCACAAAAGCATACTTATGCCGTAATCCCCGCCACAGTGGGAAATACTCGCTCCCTATATTCGTGAAAAATACATTTTTCCCTGTCAAAAAATATATTTTTCGATTCTGAGGAGAGTCACACAAAATGCCACACAAAGGTTGAGGTCCACGTCGGAGATTGTTAGCGTCAAAGAGAAGCGTTCTACGCTAAATAACACTTGGCCCGCGCGGGCCGGCCTGACCTTTTGGCTTGGGAAAGCCATTTTCTTGTCGGGCTCGGCGTTCGTACGGTTTGTTTGACGCAGTAGCAACCCCGATGGTTGCTCACGTTGGGGTGAGAAAATCCGTCTCACATTCCTGCGCCGCTCACAACGGTACGGACCCAATCATCCAAACCCGGGCCTCCAGATACATAACTTGCTGTGGCAAGGAGTAAATGTGAGTAGTGTCCAATCAGAGCCGAGGGATAAAAATACCGCGCCAGGGGAATCATCTCCCGCGCAACGTGTCAGCGCAGATGCAACGGCCACCCCACCACCCGCTGTTCGTGTTTCCCATGTGACCAAGGTATTTGGGCGGCGAACCAAAGAAGTCCTCAAGGGCTTAGCTGGCGGTCTCGACCGGTCTGAACTGCAAGAATATGGAACTGCGGCCGTCATTGATGCCTCCTTCGAGGTTAACCCTGGCGAGATCTTCGTGGTTATGGGACTATCCGGTTCCGGGAAATCGACCCTCATCCGCATGCTCAACGGGCTCAATCCCATCACGTCCGGTTCCGTCAAGGTCACCGACGTCGAGGTCAACGGCCTACAGGGTGAGAAACTGCGCGAGCTGCGCCGCGAAAAGATGTCGATGGTTTTCCAGCATTTTGCGCTTCTTCCGCATCGCACCGTGTTAGAGAACGTCGCGTACGGCTTGGAGATTCAAGGTGTCGCGAAAGAAGAGCGGCTTGAACGTGCACAATCGTGGCTCGAACGGGTTGGCCTCACCGGATGGGAGGACAACCTTCCCAGCGAGTTGTCCGGCGGTATGCAGCAGCGCGTGGGTCTCGCCCGCGCTTTCGCAGCGGATACGGAGATCCTTCTCATGGACGAAGCGTTCTCCGCCCTCGACCCACTCATCCGCCGCGAAATGCAGGAACTCTTGCACGAACTGCAAGAAGAGCTCGGCAAAACCATCATTTTCATCACCCACGACCTCAACGAGGCCATGTTCCTTGGTGATCGCATCGCGGTGATGCGCGATGGCCGGGTGGTCCAAGTGGGCACTCCGAACGATATTCTCACCGACCCCGCTAACGATTACGTCGCCAAGTTCGTACAGGACGTGGACCGAGCCAAGGTCCTCACAGCCGCCGACGTCATGGAACCACCACGCGCCGTCATCCGCGCAACAGCTGGCCCACGCGGCGCCCTACGTATCATGCGTGACCTGCAAACCCCCACGGTTTTTGTGACGACGACGGCGCGGCGCGTCATCGGTTTCATCCGCGACACCGAAGTTCTGGCACACGTACGAGCGGGACAGACAGACATCGCGCCCATCGTTCACCCGCTTCCCTCGAAAGTCACCAAGGAGCAGTATCTGGCCGATCTGTTCGAATTAACGATCGAGAGTCCGCTGCCGATCGCCGTCGTCGATGAGAGGGATCGACTCCTGGGAGTCGTTCCCCGTATCACCCTGTTGGCGGCACTCGCCAACACCGAAGCCGACGTCGAATCCACCCTGACGCCCATTCCCATGGTTCCGGTCGAGGTCATTGACGCCACCTTGAAAAGCACCGAGCACGAGGATAAGGAGGAGCAGCCGTGAGCGAATTTCGTATCCCCTTCGGCTCCGCGGTAGAGACGGCCATTGACTGGCTTATTCGCACGTTGGGTTGGTTCTTTAACTTCATTCGCACCATTCTGCAGGGAGCCTACAAGGGGCTGGAAGACCTGCTGCTGTCGGCACCGTTCTGGGCCGTGATCGTCGTCGTCATCCTTCTCGCGTTTTTTGCCAAGGGATGGAAACTGGCTCTCGGCTCCGCCATCGGACTCGTCCTTATCGTCGGTTTCGGCCAGTGGAACTACTCGATGCAGACTCTGGCGTTGGTGTTGGTAGCAAGTATCGTTGCGCTGCTTATCGCCATCCCGCTTGGCATTCTCGCGGCACGCAGCAACGCCGCTTCGGCCGTCATCCGGCCAATCCTCGATTTTCTCCAGACCATGCCAGCCATGGTCTACCTCATCCCGGCACTCATGCTCTTCCGACTGGGCGTCACACCGGGCATCGTGGCCACGATTCTCTTCGCGGTAGCACCCGGTGTGCGTCTCACCGAACTCGGCATTCGGGGCGTGGACAAGGAAGTGGTGGAAGCCGGCTACGCCTTCGGCTCCTCACCCGGACGTGTACTGCGTCAGATCCAGTTACCGCTGGCCATGCCGTCAATCATGGCCGGGGTTAACCAGGTCATCATGCTCTCGCTGTCCATGGTGGTCATCGCCGGAATGGTGGGCGCGGGCGGCCTTGGCGAACAGGTATACACCAGCCTTAACCGAGTGAACGTGGGCTTGGGATTCGAGGCCGGAACCTCGGTGGTGATCCTGGCAATGATTCTCGACCGCATCACGGGCGGCTTCGGGAGCAGGAAAAAGCGTCACAGCTCAAAGAAAACAGCGCCCCAGAAATCAGCAATCAACGCCTAAAACTACACAAGCGGCGGCGGTGGAGTCCCCATCATCGCCGCCGCTCAACCTCCAGAACAACTGTGCCTCGCACAGAAGGAAAGGAAATACCATGAAGAAACGTATTCTGGCAGCAGGCGCTGCCGCACTGTTCGCGTTGTCGGCCTGCGGCAACGATTCCGGTAACGAAGCCGGTGAGCCATCAAAGAGCATCGTCATTGGCATGGCCAACTGGGAGGACGCCATAGCGCCCGCACACCTGTGGAAGCATGTCCTTGAGGAGAAGGGATACGACGTCACTCTCCAGAACGTCGATCTAGGAGCAGCTTTCCTCTCGCTTGACGCGGGAGATATCGACGCAATCCCTAACGTATGGCTTCCCACCACTCACGCCAATTACATGGACGAGTACGGCGACGAGTTGGTCGATCTCGGTGCATGGTACAACGATGCCAAGCTTGCCATCGCGGTTAACGAGGATGCTCCCATCACCTCGTTGGACGAGCTGGCAGACAATGCCGACCTTTTCGATAACCAGATCGTGGGTATCGAGCCCGGTGCTGGCGAAATGGAGCTCGTCGAGGACGTCACCATTCCCGCCTACGGCTTGGAGAACATGCCGCTGCGTTCCTCCTCCACCCCAGCCATGCTCGCCGAGCTGAAGACAGCCACGGAAAGCGGCGAGAATATCGCCGTGACGCTCTGGAGCCCGCACTGGGCCTACGAGGCTTTCCCCATCAGAGATCTTGAGGATCCTCAGGGTACGCTCGGCGACGCCGAAACCATCTCCTTCTACGGGAGAAACGGATTTGATACGGACTTCCCCGAAGTGACCGAATGGCTCAACAACTTCACCTTGTCCCCGGAACAGCTTGCGGATCTCGAGAACAGGATGTTCAACGAGAACGAGGATCCCACCAAGTATCCCGAGATTGTCGACGAGTGGATCACCGACAACCAGGAGTTCGTGGATTCGCTGACGCAGTGAGTTGTGAACGGACTTGTCCACAACTCGACAGATCCGTATCCAAGATCCCGTCAGGTGAAGGATAAGAATTCCGCCAGGTGAGGGGTTGGTACACGACATCGCGGTTTTTAGCCGGGGTGCCGTGTGCCAACCCCTCACTTTGTCGATCCCAGAAGCCCAAACCAACCGGCGACGGCGAAGCGTGGGCACGTCGTCGTCGCCGAAAATAGTTCCCAACCAACGTATCCGCCGTTCACGTAGCGAGAAAGACGAGTTTCGCATCGGAACAGACCTGCGAAAAAAAGTGTGACGTGCGACAATCGGAACCATGAACGAACGAGCTGGACTTCCCGCACTTCCTGAGGACCTCATCGACGTCGATGCGCTCCTCTCCGCTTACTATGACATCGAACCGGACCCGGCTAACCCGCTGCAGGCTGTCGTTTTCGGCACCTCGGGTCACCGTGGTTCCTCCCTCGACGGAGCCTTCAACGAGGCTCATATTGCCGCAACCACGCAGGCAATCGTCGAGTACCGCAACTCTCAGGGGTATGACGGTCCGATTTTCATCGGTCGCGACACCCACGCGCTTTCCGACCCGGCCGAGAAGACGGCCGTCGAGGTCCTCGTGGCCAACGGCGCCGATGTCCGCATCGACTCCCGCGGTTCCTACACCCCCACCCCCGCTGTGTCGCTGGCGATCCTCGTGGAGAACGGCGTTGGTTCCGAGGGGGGCCTGCGTCAGGATGGTCCGGGCCTCGCTGATGGTATCGTCATCACCCCGTCCCACAACCCGCCGCGCGACGGCGGTTTCAAGTACAACCCACCCACGGGCGGCCCGGCCGATACGGATGCCACCTCGGTGATCGCAGCCCGTGCGAACGAGCTCATCGCCGCCGGTTGGAAGGACATCAAGCGCGTCCCCTACGAGGAGGCCGTCAAGCAGGTCAAGGGCTTCGACTTCCGCAAACTGTACGTTGACTCCCTCGAAGAGATGATCGATTTCGACGCCATCCGCGAGGCTGGCGTGCGCATCGGTGCCGACCCAATGGGCGGCGCGTCGGTGGAGTACTGGGGCGAGATCGCCAAGAAGTACGACATCAACCTCACGGTGGTCAACCCCGAAGCCGATCCTCGCTGGCCCTTCATGACCCTGGACTGGGACGGCAAGATCCGCATGGATTGCTCCTCCCCCTACTCCATGGCGTCGCTGCGTGAGCGCATGACCCCCGATGCCGACGGCAACGTTCCTTACGACATCGCCACCGGCAACGACGCCGATTCGGATCGTCACGGCATCGTGACCCCCGACGGCGGCCTCATGAACCCGAACCACTACCTCGCGGTAGCCATCGAGTACCTCTTCACCCACCGTCCCGGTTGGGGCGAGAACGCTGGCGTAGGCAAGACGCTGGTGTCCTCCTCGCTCATCAACCGCGTGGTTGACGGCATCGGTCGCAAGGTGGTCGAGGTTCCGGTGGGCTTCAAGTGGTTCGTGCCCGGTCTGCTGACTGGCACGCTCGGCTTCGGCGGCGAGGAATCCGCAGGAGGTTCCTTCCTTCGCAAGAATGGCGTCGTGTGGACCACGGACAAGGACGGCCTGGTCATGGACCTGCTGGCCGCTGAGATCATCGCTGTAACCGGCAAGTCGCCGTCGCAGCTGCACGAGGAGCAGGTTGCCAAGTACGGCGCCTCCGCCTACGCCCGCATCGACGCGGCGGCCACGAAGGCAGAGAAGGCCAAGCTTGGCGCTCTCTCGCCCGAGGACGTCACCGCCACCGAGCTGGCTGGCGAGCCCATCCTCGACAAGCTCGTCGCGGCGCCCGGCAACGGTGCCAAGATTGGCGGTCTCAAGGTCGTGACGGAGAACGCCTGGTTCGCCGCTCGCCCCTCTGGCACCGAGGATGTCTACAAGATCTACGGCGAATCTTTCAACGGCCCGGAGCACCTCGCTCAGGTCCAGGAGGAAGCCAAGGCTGTCGTGTCTGCCGCTCTGAACGGCTGATCTGGCTACGGATGTTGGTCGACGACGCACCCGCGATAGTTACCGACTAAACATCTGAATAATGAGGTGGTGCCTAGGTTGTTGTACAACAACCTAGGCACCACCCTTTTGTCCGGGCTGAGGCCCCGCGGGTATCAGCGCCGCGGGGTCTCAGCTCGCAGTCACCGACGCCGCGGGCGGAATCGCAGCCACAAAATGCATACAATCCCTACCAGCAGTATTCCGCCACCAACTATCAGGAACGCGTCGCGCCCCAATCCACCGGTGAGCGGCAACATAGGAACCTCACGCTGAGTATTCTCGAACGGATCGTTAAAGACGACGTCAAGATTGTCCGCTGCGACCACGAAGGGGTGCTCGGTCGAATCAAGCTGGTAGCCAGCCGGTGCCTTGGTCTCAACAAGCTTGTACTGCCCCCAGGCCAGATCGGTGACCTTAAAATATCCAGCACGCCTGTCTTTATCACTGCTAAGACAAGCGGAGTCAACATTGGCAACACAATCGGTGACGGAGATGGCGGTCGTCGCAGGCGATGGGCCGATGATCGTCCACTCAGCCCCCTTCAAAGGTCTCTTCATGGTCGAGGCATCGGTCTTCGTCCAGCTCACCGAACCTGGATCAGGTTTGTTGGTAAAAGTACACGTCGCTTTCTCACCTGGCGTGAGACTGGTGAGAACCGCACTCACCATGTTCCCATCGGACGTGTTGAGATTGCTGGTCGCTACAGTCCGAACGTTCCCACCCGAGAGCGGCGTTACCTGGCACACCAAACTTTGGTAGGTATAGCCGGTCTGCTTGACCTCACTCACCTTCACCCCGGAACCATTGAGGTTCTGCTGGTCCTCGGGGAAACTCACTGTCCAGACGTTTGGTGTCTGACCGTTATTACCTGTCACTTGCGTTGCGGGACTCGTGATGGTGCGTCCGGCCGCATCGCCTGTCAGTGTCGCGCCCAGTGTCCAGTCCTTAGCCGGCTGCGCGTTCTGACCGACGACGTCCTGCACTTGCTTGGCAAGAAGCACCGTGGCCGGTTTCAGCCTATTGACGTAGGTACACTCGACGCGATCGCCTACTCCAACATTCGAAATACTCTGAGTATTTCCATTCGCAAGATTCACCGTCTGAGTCACCGTGCCCGCCGAGTTGCGCACGGTACACACGCCACTGGCGAACTCGTACAGGGCGCTCTGTCCCTCAGACACATTGATGTTTGTCTTCGCGGTAAGCGAGCCGAAAGTGAACTTCCACGAAGCGGTCGCATCGTCACCCGCGGTGGTCTGGCTGCTGTTTGGCGAGCGTGTCGCTGAGGATCCGGAGGGCAGCATCGTGTTGACGCTCCACCCCGTCTTCGGTACCTGCAGACCATCGGGATCGACGACGCGCTTCTTCACCACGACGTTGGCCACGCACGCGGTGGCGTCAGTAACGGCCGCCTTCAGCTGCGTTTGTAACTGATCCCAGCTGCCACGATAGTAATCCTGATTCAGCACGGGACCCGAAATCGCAGCAAGGTTCGCATTGACCGAGGCAGGGAGCTGGTCGAGGTCCACGCCCACGCCGAGCACGCGGGTGCCCTTCTGTTTCAGCTTATTGGCCTCGTAGATCGCCGCCTCCATCGAGCGCAACGTGGTGTTTCCGCGGTCCGCCTTCGCTGGATCGTTACTGGCTGGCGACACCGGTGTTCCATTGGCGTTGAATCCGGCATCCACCGGATATCCCTGAGGCAGGATGAAGTTCGGGATACCGTCGGTCACGAAGATGACGAGGTCAAAGGTGGTGCTTGCTTCGTTCACCATGTGGAGCGCGTCGTCCCAGTTCGTAAAGTTCACGTTGTAGCCAACGTCCTGCAGTGGAACGGGGCGGGCCAACAGAGCATTTCTGATCGTGGTACGGCTTCCCTGGGTGACAGCGACGGGAGTCGGACCTGTCGTCCATCCCTCAGTCTGCGGTGTGGGCGTGACATTGCTGCTCTTCGATGTAGTACTGAAGGTGCCGATCGATACCTTTGCTTTATCCTGTAACACCCCTAGCAGACTGTTGTTACCAGCACCGACGATAGCAGTGACCGCTTTGTTCCACTCCGTCGAGTCAATCGAGCTGGAGTGATCAAGTACTACGGCAACGCTGAACTGCTCACCGGTGCATTGTTTGCTGAGGGATGGGTTGTTGAGGGAGTTCGCCACGGCCCCGAACGAGGCGTGGACTCCAGCCGTGCTATACGGGGGTACCTCGTCGATTTCATTGTCCGAGTAGGGAGTACCGCCCGTGGAACCGGCGTTGATCCGCGGAAGATACATGTCCTGACTGCTCACCATCGGCGGTGTGATGCCCACGGAGTTATGAAGCTCAGGCACAGAGTCGGGGGACTTGAAATTCTTCAGGAGCAACGACGAGTTGGCGTAGGTGTGCAATGCAGCGGGGGAGCCGGAGACAGGATCGATCTGCTTGACGAAGAACTGCCTATTTAGGTTGCCTCCTCTACGCACGGGAACGTTTGTGTTGGGCACGATGAAGTCGCACCGCCCTTCGCTGCCGCCAGTACCGTCGGTGGCACTGCCCGTCACCGTGCATGTCGCCCACGACGCTCGGATTGGCGAGCCCGCGTGGGCAGGGACATCAATCTGCTGTTTCCCATTGACAGTCTTGTAAGTATTCGGAATTGCTTCGAACAGCTGATAGCGCGTGCCTGGCAGGTAGGTGTAATCCACGCCCACATTGTCAAGAACACCCCTTGATCCGCTGTTGCCGTTCACACTCGTCGGGTCGGAGATCAGGCGGGTGCGCACCATAATCCGCGACGTACCCGGATCGGCTTGCACACCCACGCCCATGTCCCTGGCCTTCGCAGACGGAGTCTTCTGCAGAGGCGTTGGTGTGCTAGTCGGCTCCGGTGTTGCCGTCGGGTCCGTTGTGTCCACCGGGTTCTCAACCGATGGTGTCTCCTCAAGAGTGTCTGGTTCCGCTACCGTCGGATCCTCAACCGGTATTGACTCATCAGTTACGCTCGGCGATGGCGTTCCGGAGGCTGAGTCCTCAACCGCTGACGGCCTCTCAACCGTGCCAGGTTCCGCCGTCGGATCCTCAACATCGCTCGTAGCAGCAATTTCATCTGCTGCTACCCCACTCTCGCTGTTACTTAGAGAAGAGATAAACTCACTCGGCGTGACACTCTGGACATCACTCGGGTTCACCGAAGAGACAGCGTCCGCTGAAGTACTGAAGCCCAGCGACCCGAGCCCCAATGCGAACACGGCAAGCGCACTACCGGTTCGGTACCATCGAAAGTCTCTGTTACGCAAGATAAGCCCTTCTGGAGAGGGTCGTGGGACAGCTCGATCTGGCAAGCATGACAGACCTCAAGTCAAAGCAAATATATGATACTAACAAATGAGTTCAATCTCTGAAATAGTCCAAAATCAAAGACTTTATTGAGGTTGAGGCGATGGGGTCTCCGGACAAATCCTCGGTCAACCATGACGCTTACAGCCCTGAACAGCCAAAATTCTCTCCAGATCAATTGCCAGCACCCAGGTTGTTGCAACAATTCGGGCATCAATATTTCCCCATAAAGACACACTGACGGACCAAACACGCAACTCTGCGACCATCCTCACTCATGCAGGTGAACGAAACGGTACAGTGAATCTGTGAGAAACGAGGGTGGTGAAGTGAGCAAGGGTGGCGAAGTGAGATTGCGCGGACAGCTCATCTGCAAGAATGCAGAAGAGATGAATATCGTCCACGATTTTCTTCCCGACCATATCCGTCTGACATTGGCAGAACAGGGTTGTATCTCATTCTCAGTGGAGAGAACCGAGAAACCTCTTATTTGGCAGGTGGACGAGTGCTTCGAGAACGCCGACGCATTCCACGCGCATCAAGTGCGCGTAGGTGAGAGCGAATGGGGTAGGAAGACCCAAAACATCGAACGCAAATACACAATCACAGGACTCCGTTCCTCATAAGAAAACCACACACTCGCCTTTCGCTCATATGCCCCGCGAGCACGCTGTACTCTCAGCCCATCGAACCTCAGCATGGACTTCCCTCGGGCTTCAGCGCCAACCTCAACTCGGACTTCAGTGCGGACTTCAGTCCCAGGCGCCTACCATTGTCTTGTACCGACTCTAAGGAGAGAGCATGTCTATCCCCACCCCAGCCAAGGGCGTCGCAGATATCGGCGTCACCGGCATGGCCGTCATGGGCTCCAACTTGGCCCGCAATCTCGCCCACAAGGGCTACAAGGTCGCTATCCACAATCGCAGCGTATCCAAGACCGAGAAGGTCTTTGCTGATCATGGAAGCGAAGGCGAGTTCTATCCTGCGGAGTCCATGGCGGATTTCGTGGGTGCCCTATCCGCCCCCCGCGTAGCCATCATTATGGTGAAGGCCGGCGCCCCCACGGACGCCGTCATCGAGGAGCTTGCCTCCCTCATGGATGAAGGCGACATCATCGTCGACTGCGGCAACTCCAACTACGAGGACACCCGCCGCCGCGAAGAGTCCATTCGCGCCCGCGGCCTGCACTTTGTTGGCTCCGGCGTGTCCGGCGGCGAGGAAGGCGCACTCAAGGGCCCGTCCATCATGCCCGGCGGCACCCCCGAATCCTACGATCGCCTCGGCCCCATGTTCGAGAAGATTTCCGCTCAGATCGACGGCGTGCCGTGCTGCACCCACGTGGGCCCGGATGGTGCAGGCCACTTCGTCAAGATGGTCCACAACGGCATCGAGTACGCGGACATGCAGCTCATCGCTGAGGCCTACGACCTCATGCGCAAGGGACTCGGCATGAGCGCCACCGAGATCGGCCAGGTCTTCGAAGAGTGGAACAAGGGCGAGCTCGGCTCCTACCTCATCGAGATCACCGCGGACGTTCTTCAGCACATGGATCCCAAGACGGGCCAGCCGTTCGTGGACATCGTCCTCGACCGCGCCTCCCAGAAGGGCACCGGCACCTGGACCGTGCAGAATGGCGCTAAGTTCGGCATCCCCGTCACCGGTATCGCCGAGGCCACCTTCGCCCGCTCGCTCTCCGGCTCCGTGCCGCAGCGTCTCGCCGCGCAGGAAGCTCTCGCCCCGCACACCGCCGAGATGCCGATTGAGGATCGCGACGCCTTCATCGAGTCAATCCGTCAGGCGCTCTACGCCTCCAAGATGGTTGCCTACTCCCAGGGCTTCGAGCTCATCCGCGCCGCTTCAGACGAGTACAACTGGAACGTGGATCTGGGAGCCATGGCTCGCATCTGGCGCGGCGGCTGCATTATCCGCGCCGTGTTCCTCAATCGCATCACCGAGGCCTACGAGCGCAACCCCGAGCTGCCGCTGCTTCTCGCGGACGAGTACTTCTCGGTGGAGATTGCCAAGGCCGTCTCGGATTGGCGCCTCATCGTGTCCTACGCGGCACTGAGCGGCATCCCGATCCCGGCATTCGCCTCCTCGCTGTCCTACTACGACGGCGTCCGTTCCGAGAAGCTGCCCGCCAACCTCATCCAGGGCCAGCGTGACTTCTTCGGCGCACACACCTACAACCGCACCGACCGCGAAGGCACGTTCCACACTCTGTGGAGCGGCGACCGCAGCGAGGAGCAGCAGGACTGAACCTTGGTTGTGAGGCTGGCTGTTTAAAAGTCATCCTTCAAAAGCCAAGCTCTTGAGCTTGCGAGTCTCTTGACGCCATAAGGGCGGGCCTCGTTCGAATTATTCGAGCAAGGCCCGCCCTTTGCCATCTCTCGCAGAAGAAGCCCTCACGCGGCACAGAGCGAGTGCAATTGGTGTCCTATGGGTGACGGATGCATATATTTCGTCAACGGCCACATAGAGGACACCAATTGCGCCGAGGGTGCTCAACGATGCCTACCTTTCAGTAGAGTAGACCCCGTGGCATTCGCAGACATCGCACGCGCATTCGAAGACTCAGTCAACAAGCGCGGCATCGTGCGCCGTCGTGAGCAGGGGTGGCTCCCAAGAATCTTCCCATTCACGGGCTACGGCTCATCGACCTCCCTCTACGTCCTCGCCCGCGCGGTCATGGCCGATCCCGCCAGCGAGCAGCCTTTCACTCTTCCCTTCCTCCCCAAGGCCACCCACGGGTTGCTTCCCTGGGGAAGCCAGCGTCCCGTCTCCAGTCTTCTCGATACTCATAATCCTGCGATTGACGCGATGGATGACATGGTGGAACGAGCCTCCGCCACCGCGGAAAACGCGCAGCGCGGATGGCGCCAGTTCTTTACCACGCAGGTCGGGTTCCTGCCTGTGACCGTAGAGATCGCGGGCCAGACGATCGAGACCCGGACGGACACCAACGGCTACGTTAGCCTTCTCGTGGAGAACCACGGCCTTGCCCCCGGCTGGCACGAGGCCCGCATTACGCCGATCGTCGGGGAACCCACTGTGGCACCTGTCGTCGTCGTTGATCCGGATGCAACAATCGGACTGGTATCCGACATCGACGACACCGTCGTCGTCACCTGGCTTCCGCGCGCGTTCCTTGCCGCATGGAATTCGTTCGTATTGCGCACCAACACACGTACACCGGTTCCGGGCATGGCCGAGTTCTATCGCGAGCTGCTTGCCGGGCGTCCAAACGCGCCGGTCTTCTACCTCTCGACCGGTGCCTGGAATACGCTCCCGGCCATGCAGGCATTCATTCACGCCAACAATCTACCTATCGGCCCGCTTCTCATGACCGATTGGGGCCCGATCCCCACCGGCCTTTTCCGCTCGGGCCAAGAGCACAAGATTAAGCAGCTACGTAATCTCATCATCACGTTTCCGAACATCCGCTGGATTCTTGTGGGCGACGACGGCCAACACGACCCGTACATTTACAGCGAGTTGGCGCGCGAACACCGTGATCACGTCGCGGGCATCGCGATCCGCGAGCTCAACCCTGTCGAAAAGGTGCTCTCGCAGGGCGCACTCGTAGGCCTTGACCCGCACACACAGGCCGCAACACAGGTACCACATTCAATTCCCGCGATCTCCGGCAAAGACGGTCACGTCCTGCTGAAGAAATATCGCGCACTGCGCCAAAAATTCGGCGAGTAGCTCCCGTCCAGTTTCTCTTTTTCGACGACGACGCCCTCACGCAGGGGCATCCGAGCCGCACCGCGACGCCGTCGCCACTCAACGCTCTCTAGATAAAAGAACTCGGCCGCCACTGGGGGCAGTGGCGGCCGAGG
>JBDIAV010000063.1:0-21009 GCA_039812645.1 Actinomycetaceae bacterium | reverse complement strand
GCAGCAACGGGAGTAACCATAATGGCATCAAGTAGAGCGGTGTCCCCCTCTGGCGTAGCCGGAGTGAAGTAGTCCTTGATGATTATGGAACTGTATGAAATCATCTCTTCGCTCTTAGACAAGGCGCTCCTTGAAATTGATTCGAAGAAACTATCTCCTTGCCCCACCCTGTTGTCACTTGAGAACCAGTCACATTTCGGCCCATTGGAAAAGTAGCTCTCGACCCTAATTCGATTGTCATCCTCCGAAGGAAGAGTGCCGTCGTCCCCATACTCTTGAGGAGACATCCGAAGGCTGAATCCCGTGGAAATCACCGTATCGTATCCGTCTGTCGTCGCCGTAGCAGTTCGACGCAACGGGATGATTCCGTCAGTTTCGGGGTCAATATCGCAAGCTGAACCAATCAGTATCTCGGTACCGTCCTGATAAATCAATCCATATGCGTCGGCAGACTCGGCAGAGTAACCAAGCGGCGTTCCCACTGCAAGGCGCAAGTTGTAGGAATAACCCTTCTGATTCGAGAAGGACCATATATGGCTTGCGTTAACGAAATGCGTTATTGTAGGCCCACTCACGTGCGTCGGTTCCGCTTCAGCCATCCATGTTTCGGACGTATCCGAAGTAGGTTCCACAAAACTCTCGTCGGTGCTATCTTGGCGATCATTCCACAGTGAGATCAAGTAAATGGTTCCCACGATCCCCACCATGACACCAAGCGCAACAAGCGCTCGCTTTGCTCCTGACGACTCCTCTTGCGGCTTTTTCTTCCGAGACCGGTGTACTGGGCCTTCTAGTGAGGCGGCTTCCGAGAAAATACTAGTTCTCGCTCTCACGGGCCCTGCGGAATGAGTACCGGTTTGTATCGAGCTCACTCCATGCACTACGCGCGAATCAGCAGCTTTCTGGCGCCGATAGTCATCCAGCCATTGGCGCAGCTCAGGGTAAAGAGCAGGATTCGCCAGTAAAGCGGAATGTAGATCCGGCCGAGATGCAGCAATGTCGTACATGACTGCCGGATCCAGAGCGGGATCGGCAGCCATGCCAGCGGTATACAGTCTCGGATCGGACATGTTCTCAGACCTCTTTGTTTGATTGAGTTATTGGTGGGTTGCTACACGGTGATTCTGTTACAACCAAGGCGACGAAACCTGTCGGTCCGGCCTAGTAGTAGTACTCCTCTGCTTCAAGGGCGATTTTGTCGTAGGCGCCCTGAAGCGGTGTCTTGCCGTGGTCGAATCCGGCTTGACCAATTAGGCCCGTCACAACGTAATCCTGAGCACTACCACTTCGAGTTTTCAAAGGAACTCGATCACCATAAGCACTTGGCAATTTCGAATAGTCCTGTATTCGCGTCAATGGATCACCTGAAGCAGTGTAAGCCGTGATCTTACCTTTCTCACCTTCGGAGGAAACAAACTCACCGTGCTGAACATATCTTCGTGCCACTGAAAGTGTCTTGGTCATATCACTCGCCCCGCTCGCATTGAACGTTGCTGCACGCACACCACTTGTCAGACTTGCGATGGAGGCTATACCACCTCCTAGGGAGTGTCCAGTAAGTGATAGTTGATCTGCCTTGACCCCATTTGCCTCAAGCCTTTGTTTGATGTGGTCTGTAAGCTGAGCCGCTTCAGCCGCCTGCTGCGAAAACAACAGAGAGTTTCCTGCATTGCTAGCCCAATCCTGAAGCTCGTTTGTACCTCGGAATGCAAGAGCATATCTTCCGTCAACATCTCGATAAAGTGTCGCCGAGAATCCGGATACCAGCTTCTCAAAGGCCTTGGGATTAATACCCAACTCCTTCAGTTCATCGTCAGAGACATGCTCCCAACCTGCCGGAATATAATCACCATGATCAGCATCACCAGATTTGTAAGCAGCAAAAGACAAGTCCATCAAGTCTCGATCCAGACCATACGTTCCCCCACGTGGCTCCGTGAAACCTTCAGGGTTAGCTTTCGTGGACTTACTTTTTCCACGGCCTCCATCAACAGCGGGAACCCTACCCACTCTTCCACTACCGCCAGACAAGAAACTGCCGTCCGAATTCGACGTCCGGTCCTGATCATCAGCGTTCTTGCGAGCGACCTTGGCTGCCTCGTCCAAGGCAGTTGCAGCATTCCGAACCTGATGAACCAGCTGACTGTTCCATCGGTGATCAAACTGCTGACGGTCCGGTCCTTGCCAAGGACTGCTTGACAACCTTCCTGAAATGGTCGGAATGAGATCTCCTGTCAATTCGTTGGCGCTCTTGGCCATGAGATCAGCTAGCTCCCGGAGCTGCCCAGTATCTGCACCTACAAAAGCCATGAAGTTTCTCCTCTTTCGAACGGGTGGTACTGGAAGTGACAAAATTACAAGCGGTCATTGAAGCCATCCTTTCCCGAATACTGGTGTGAGATCACGTGCTATGGAAGAGAGAGTTCCTCGGAATGTCCCCGCCATGTTGAGGAACAACCGTATGCCTTGCTTCCGTCTGAACCAATGGCCTCGTATCTGCGGTGTGGCCCGCGGCGATCCGGATAACCGAGGGAAAATGTAATAGCCGAGGGTTATTCCGGCGTATTTTCCCTCGGTTATTACATTAAGGCTCAGTTATATCAACCACGCCCCACACTTTGGCGAATTTCCCCATTCAACCTCATCAGCCAGCTCCCTGTGTCACAACTAACAAGGGTTTGATACCGTCGACTGCCGGATCGTCAGACGTGCAAAGATAGCCACTCTGAAACGCTGGTCGTCGGAGCGGTCTCGCTGATGGTGACACCTTCAGTCGAGTATTGCCCCGAAGAGCTTCCTTGCTTCGTCACCAGTCTGATGTCGCCGTGTCCGTTATCCACCGAAGCTGAGAACATCACGGCATTACTCGAATCCTGATCCTCACCTATCTCAACAAGTGAAGCCATCACTGCCCGCGCATCCTTTATGGAAAGAACGGAGACTTCCGTTATGCCCAGAGGAAGTGTGACCGTAACAATGCGCGTATCAGTCGTGGTGGTAGGAAACACCGCAAATGACAGTCCTGTGGCTTGCAGAGGATCCGACTCATCTGCAATGTATGCAAGTATCCTCGGCAATACCCCCATGGCTGGTGCAAGCATGTCAGCAACCTGCTCCGTGGACAACGTTTCCCCCTCATTCGTCAGGAATCGCTGCTGTCTGAGATCGAGATTTCTTTCTCCTCGGGAAACAGCTCGAAGAAGCTCTTGAGGATCACCGTCGTCAACGGTAGGCAGAGGCCCCGCCCATCTACTCTCCGCTCGCATGGCGAAACAGACGAGCTCATCATCACTGAGTCGAACAGTCTGATTATCACTCATAATTCATCCTTACTTTTTCAATCAGGGAAATGGCAGCCAACCAACAAGCCGCTTTCCAACTTCGACAGTGCTCTCCCCGATGATCTTTACCGTTTCCATCGGATTATTCTTGACAAAGTTCCAAGCCATATCTCGTCCTTTGGGTGAGAAATCAGCTTTTTTTGCCTCTGCAGCAACATCCGTCCAGACATGCATGTTGAGGCTCACAAGCTTTGCGATAGGATTCTTCGCCTTTCCGAGAGCATCAGCTGCAGCATGGGTAATCGCCTCAAGATCTGGCTTGCCATCCAGAATGCTACTCACGATGTCATGAGTCTTTAATGCGTTGCCTATATGCTTCATGAAGGGGAGCTCGTTACCCATGAGCTCGCTCATCTTGCCGCCCAACTCCGCCACGTCCCATAGCTTCAGACCGTAAGCTCCAGCATTCCGTACATCGTCAACGAACTTTTGGAGAAGGCCCCCTTCACGTTGAGAAGGACCTGCTTGGCCACCTCCGGCTGACGAGCCTCCCCTAGGTGTTCCTCCACCACTGTTCCCAAGCGGACCATCGAGGTTCTCTGACGTCCGGTCCTGATCATCAGCGTTCTTGCGAGCGACCTTGGCTGCCTCGTCCAAGGCAGTTGCGGCGTTACGAATCTGATGGATCAGCTGGCTATTCCACTGATGATCAAACTGCTGGCGGTCTGGCCCTTGCCACGGGCTACTTGACAACCTTCCTGAAATCGTGGGAACCAGATCGCCTGTCAATTCGTTGGCACTCTTCGCCATGACATCAGCAAGCGCCCGGAGTTGTCCCGTATCTGCACCTACAAAAGCCACGAGAGACTCCCTTCCTTTTCTACGAGGTTTCGCCTGAAGATCCAAGAACCTGTCTCAGAACCCTGCGTTACTCAAATTGCTATTGGATTATCCAAATAACGTTGTACGGAGTTGGGAGCACCGGGCCACTCCTACCCGATGCCCCCAGCTCTCCGTGCCATCCGCCACAAGACTAAGCAGCTTAGAGTGACGCGGAAGTCTGCTCCTGCGCCTGAGCATTCGTGTTGGCCTTCTGCTGTGCATCGCGAAGCGCCTGGGCCACGTTGCGAAGCTGAGTGGTAAGGGTGGTATTCCAGTCATTGCGGAACTGCTCTGCGTCATTTCCCTTCCATTCGACAGAGCTAAGCTGGCTGTTGATTGTGGTAATGATTTCGTCGATTGCAGTTGCCTTCTGCTCGAACGTCCGAGCAAGTCCCCGTACTGCCTCGACATCCATTCCGATCATTGCCATGATTTTCTCCATTCTGTTTCGTTTGTTGTTGTGTTTTCCGCGGCCTTCCCGCGGATTCTTTCCCTCGGGTTTGCCTAAGAAAAGCTTGTCATTTGGCCGATTTCTCAGCAATGGGTCTGCATACCCATGCAGTTATCCACCCCTACAGCAGCGGCACCTGGACCTTCCACATCTTGCCGTTCTGCGCGAAGTAGCCACGTCCGGGAACGGCCTCACGGCTCGCAATCGCGGGCGCCGAAACACCCACCACGTAGTCCGAATCGCTGAGCGCCGGGCAGAGCACCAGGCCCGCACGACCGCCCTTCATCGCCGATCCCAAGCCACCAGCTCGGCTCCAGCCCGAAATATCCGCTTCGGCAATCACCACGTGCCCGTTCGAGCGGGCCAGGGTGATGCACTCAGTGAGCACAGAATCTGCGGACGAGTACACATATCCGGCAAGATTTTCGACGACGAGCACCACCCCCGGTCCACTTTCTGGCGCGGCTTCCTCGAACAACTGCTTGTGGGCAGCAAGTAGCTTCTGGCTGTCATCCACCCCAACGGCATGCTCGGTCCACCGGAAACGGCTCGAGAGCGCAGAACGCCCAGATGAAATATGAAGGAAGGTCGCTCTCGGATAGGTCTGCATCAGCGAACGGGACAGCCATGCCACCGCATTGGTGCGGCCAGTCTGCGGCCCGCCACCCACACTCAGAGTGCCTACACCTCGGAAAGCCAGCGGCGCCAAGGACTCAGCTTCCATACCAACCACCGGCTCGCCTGCGATCGTCGCAGGAACCTTTCCGGCCGGTAGTACCTCCGGCAGCATCCCGATCGGAGCTGGCCACTGCCGTGGCGTCTGCTTGAGGAAAGCACCCAGTTCCTCGATGAGGCGAGATTGGGCGAGTGGGTTGATGTTGTCACCGAGAATTGCCACTTGCAGCACGCGGGTATCTCCCACCTGCATTGCCCGCCCGGGGAAGCTTGTGGAGTCCAGAACGTCACGAGGAAGCCCAAAGTTGAGGTAGGCATCCGCATCGGTTTGGCGGAACACTACCTTGCGCTGGAAGTTCGAAGCCAACGACGTCGGAATGGCCTGCGAACGGTCCGCACCAGCCGCCACATGTACACCAAGTGCACGCCCATCCAACAGAATCTGCTGGAAGCGGTTCCATACCTTCTGATGCCGTACAGCAGAGTTGAGTTCCTCAACCATCGAGCCGATGTTGTCCACCAGCAGCAAGATGCGCGGCTCCGATCTGTTACCACTGATCCTGCGGTACGCCTCAAGATTCTGTGCCCTAACCTTGGAATAACGCGCAGCCCGATCATCCACGATGTCACCAATCATGTTGATGACGCGATAGACCCGCTCTTCATCGTCGCCGGATACCACGTCACCCACGTGAGGCAACGCAGTCAGCATGTCTAAGCCGCCACCTGCATAGTCGAGTCCGTACACGTTGACGGGGCCACCACGAGGTGTGATGCCAGCAGTAATGGCAAGAGTGCGCAACGCCGTCGTTTTTCCAGAACCGGAAGCACCGTAGAAGGCGATGTTTCCATTCCTGTCCGGGTAGAAATACTCCTTGTCGTGGGCCTGCCGCTCGGGATCGTCCACCACTCCGAAAACTAGCGCCTCATCAGAGCGTGGTCCCAACACCTGAAGGTCATACGTCTGCGCGAGCTCCTCCAGCCACGGGCGGCGCGGCGCTGGGATCCCAGCCAACGCGGCGGCTGCACGCAGCGTCTCGACAACCCGGTCAATATCCTGCGGAACTTCGCTTCCCACGCGCGGGGGCTCGGCCACCTGCCATGGCCGCGGAGTTCCGAAATCCATCTCGTCCACACCCACGGACACCGCCTGCACCTCTTCCGAGGTGCGAGCCCCGGGGTAGGCAGATTGGAACACCGTGATACGTCCGGGGCCGGTCTTAGCAGCGCCACGTCCGGGAGCCTCCTGTGGGAAGTGCGCGGCCATCTTGTCACCCAGAACATCCTGGGAGTCGGATTCATCGGCCATGCGCAGCGCCACGCGCAGATTCGTGTTGGCCCGCAGGTTGTCCTTGATGACACCCGCCGGGCGCTGCGTCGCCAGAATCAGGTGGAGTCCGAGGGAGCGGCCGCGCTGGGCCACGTCCACAATTCCATCCACGAACTCGGGCACCTCACCCACCAACGCGGCGAACTCGTCCACCACAATAATCAACGACGGCGGGCACTCTGGATCCCCACGCTTCTCCAGCGTCACCAGATCCTTGGCCCCTTTCTTATTGAGCAACTCCTCCCGGTGGTGCAACTCCGCGCGCAGCGAGGTGAGTGCCCGGCGCACGAGGAAGGGGGACAGATCCGTCACCATACCCACAAAGTGGGGCAGGTCGGAACATCTTGCAAAGGCAGATCCGCCCTTGTAATCCACAAAGAGGAAGCTCACCCGATCCGGCGAGAGAGACTGGGCCATACCCAGCACCCAAGACTGTAAGAACTCAGACTTACCGGCACCCGTGGTTCCACCAACCAGCGCATGCGGCCCGTGAATACGCAAGTCAAGTACCACCGGGGAGGCAGCGCCCTGCCCCACGATTGCACTAAGGCTGACGGGAGGTCCTGGTTTGGGTTCGGCTCCTGGAGAGCGGTCCAGGATCGAGCCACTCATCTGCCACCGCTCCATCGCCGCCTCGGGGCTGTCGGCAAGATCGTGCCCGGTCAGGGTGACGTAAGAAATGGAACGCGGGAGGTCCGAATCGTCGTCGACGGGAACACCAGCATCAATAACCGGGGCGAGCGTACGCGCGAACCGGCGCGCATCATCCAAACCCAAGCGATCCAGCGCCACGGGGTGCACAACGCGGCCGCGCCGCACCTCACCGAAAGCACCATCACGCTGATCAATCGCCACAAAGGTACGGCAGGCCGCAGGAATTTCGCGCACGTCCTCGGCGCTCCACAGCACATGAATTCCCGCGTCCGGTCCCAATTCGGCCAGGCGATTGAGGCGCGCCTGATCCACCGTCACATCGTCCACAATGACAATAATCGCGGGGACCTCGCCGGAGAGGGGCTGTTCCTTCGTCGGATCAAGAATCGGGCCCCGATGGGCCTTCGAATCAGCACCCCGAGATTTCTGCCGCATCTCCAGCACGCCTTCCAGCGCCGAGAGCAACTCCATCCCAGCCGCCGAATCCGAGGCAAGGTGATGCGCGGCCAACGGCGTGTGCGGCGACGACGTATGCGGCAACCACTCCAACCAATCCCACTGCTCCACCTGCGCGCTGGACGTCAAGCAGGCGATGACCACCTCCGCGGGCGAGTACATGGAGGCAATTTGAGTGACGACGGCGGCCTGCACCTCCTGCAGCCAACGCCGGGTACCGCACAACCCCAGTCCGCCTACCTGGCGGAGATTCACCACCATCGGCACACCGGCGATCGTCGAAAATTCCTCACGGAGGGCACGGGCCATCTTGATGCACTGCGGAATGCCCTTGGCCATGTCCCCCGCATCAAACGCGAGCGCGGCGTCATCCGTGCCAATACCCATCCGAACGGAAAGGAACTCGGGATGCTCAGGGCGCCGTGACCACAGCAGCCCCTCACGGCGCATTGCACCCGCTGCTACCTTCTCCACCGGAGGATACTGCGCATGACGCGCGGCGAAATCAGCCTCACGGTGTACCTGAAGATCCTCGCGCAGCAGATCGAGTGTGGCCTTGTACTCGTCAATGGCTTCCCGCTGTATCTTGCGTCCCTGCATACGATTGTCAAACCAGGTACCGATCATCATGAGCGGTGAGAGAGCCACAAAGATCATCGACATCAGGTTCTGAGTCACCATATACATTGCTGCACCCATCATCAGCGGCGTGAGCAGCATAAGGAAGGGAAAACGGTTGGGGCGGGTCGGCTGCGGTGCACCGGGAAGCTTCACCTTCTCAACCTGCACCCGTGGAATAACCCGCGGAGAGCGGATGAAGGCAATATCAGTACTATCCCCACTACCTTCGTCCACCGCACGCAATTGCACTACTCGCAAGACGCTCTCGCCTACGGTGACATCGTCCCCTGGACTCACCTTCACACGTTGTACACGAGTGTCACCCACAATCACACCGTTGGCAGAGTTGAGATCATGGACCTCCACTCCGCCAGCCCCGATAGTGATGCGCATATGCTGCTTGGATACCAGTTGATCAGTCAATGACACGTCGCAGCTGTTGGAGCGGCCCACCGTCGAGGAGCCAAAGCCCAATGGCGCCACAAGGCCACGATCCGGCCCGTCAATCACCCGAAGCTCAGCAGCCTTGTCATCTCCCAAACCCACCGCGTGTTCAGCACCAATAATGTCCACGAGTGCACCGGAGCGCAGATCCGCCTCGGTGACATAGGCACTGGGAGACAGCACGGAGAGTGAGCGCCCGACGTGAGAGTCAAGCAGGCGCAGTGTCACACTCGCGGGATCAACGAGTGGTCCGGCTTCTGCTGGTCCAGCGGTGGACAGAGCTGCGGCAATATCACCAACCGTCGCTGTGTTGTCCGCAGTGACCAACAAATTGATATCTGCGGGCCCACGGCCGCGCAGCGTCAGTTTGATCTTCATGCATCCCCCTGAGAGGGCAAAATTTCCGTTGGCGCCCCAGCCAAGACTCGGGCGCCATGGCTACCCGCTGCTCCATGGCCGGGTTGGAGTACCGAACTACGTTCGATCGGCACGTTGCGCTGGGCAGCATTACGAGCGCTCTCCTCATCGAGCAAATAGAGGTCATCACTGCGAACGAGCTGCGAGGTCACCGCGTACTCCACGAGCCGAGCTCGGCGTTTGGTGGCACGTGAGTCCGGGCCCCCGCGCAGGCCCTTGACGCCAATCCGGTCCAGTTTATCCGCCACATTGTCTAGTTTGCGGTTAAAGGTTGTGAGTGGCCATCCCAGGCGCCGTGCAGCCTTGCTACTCGAAGGGATGTCCACCGAACCGGTTCCTACTCGGCGCAGCCACGGCTCCGCAAGCGCAAGAATCATGAGGAACTGCGATTGAGTGAAGGAGATGTCACCCACCGTCGTTTCACCTTTGCTATCGTGACGCACCCCTACGTTGGAGAACTCCGCGCTTGGAAGCTTGATGTCGAACTCGTAGGTAGTGGGGCCCGCGGTAAACACCACGCTCACCTTCTCGAACACGAGCGGCAACCGTGCACCGGGTCCTAGCCATGCCTGCATCACGTGAGAATCTTCGGCAATGGTTGCGGCGATACGATTTCCGATATTCTCGATCCACCATATCCCGTCTCTCACCGTGATGGTCAGGAACTGCCGATGCAGGTAAGGGTTCTCGTCAATGGACAAGTCGGCCTCCCGGCCCACCACAAAAGGCCACTGAGGATCAAGGAAGTACTCCTCACCGCAGTAGGACACCACGGGTACTTTGGCCACCGAATTCGTCATGGCGTGTCCACACATTCTTTTGTCGACGCCGAAGACTTGCCATTGGTATCTCTCACAATGACTTCTAGGCACGTGAGCTTGTCAAGCTTCTCCACAAGCGCACTTTTCTCCTTCGTATCACGAACCTGGTGTGTTTCCAGAGGGTCCACAAGGTTGTATATGAAGCTCACATCCTTGGCATCTGATTTCCACGAGAAACGTACCTTGTCTCCCTCCACAGCTCCGACGAGGTCAGTGACGGGATCCACGGTGGATGTAACAGGCAACTCCGCCGGGTCGCTCGTCGTAGGATCATCAGTTGCGAAACTGCCACCCTCGCCACGAAGAAGAGTCCAGCCGCCAAAAATTAGTATGGTGACGACGGCGACCGCACCAACGGCCAGCGCTATCTTCCGTCCGAGACTACCCTTCTGCTTTTCAGTCGATTCGGTCATTCCGTCATGCACATCATCGACCGCTTCACGATGAGCTGGTGTGTAGGATGGCGCACCTCGCCCTGCTGACCCAAAATTCGATGGCTCTGGAGGAGCTGGCGGCGGCGGATAAGCTGCAATCAGCTCAGCCAGCTCGGATTGCGATGGAGCAGTGAAACGTGGAACGTCCGACTCCTGCGGAAGGCTCGGCGGAGGAGGCGGTGGAGGATCCTCAAAACCAGTGCCAACCGAAGCGCTCTCAGCTTCACTTGGCCCCGCATCACCTAAGAAATGCCGAGGTCTGGCAGTTGTCTCATCGGAGACGGTACCGGGTGACCAACCAAGTCCGGACGGCATAGGGATATCAGAAGGCTTCTGGTGTGGATCGATCACTTGAATCGGACGGAAGTGTGTGGCGGCGTCGTCGTCATCGTCATCATTCCGCTCGATGTTTGTCTCCAAAACATCCAGCCGAGTAGCACGATGGTACAGATTCACTTGAATCTGTTGTAAGGCGTGCGCGAAATCCTCCACGCTCTGGTAGCGATGTGTCGGATCTTTTGACATCGCAATCGCAAGAACACGTTCTAGCTCAATGGGAACATCCTCGCGGCCGGTTCGAGGAACCGGCGCATTGAGCACCCTATTGAGCATTGCAATCTCGCGGTTATCCCCGCCTGGAATATCGAAGGGCGAGTGTCCTGCAAGGAAGGTATAGATTGTCGCGGCCAGAGAGTAGACATCGAGGGTTGGGCCGATGTTACTTTCTCCCAACGCCTGTTGGGGTGGCGCCCAGGGGAGGGAGAACCCAGAATCGGCCTTGTCAGCACCTGGTTCTGTGGACAGAGCGATACCGAAGTCAATGAGTACCGGGTGGTCAAACTGGGTCATGAGGATATTGGCCGGCTTGATATCGCGATGGAGAATACCTGCCCGGTGCAAGGTCTCCACCGCACCAGAGACCATAATCCCCATTTCCAACACCCTCGCCACCGACAGTTTTCGAGCGGCGGCACGCTTACCCATGTCAGGGGGAGGACAGTATTCCATGACGATGTACGAACGTCCGTCCTCCGTCACGCCCGCGTTAAACACGGACACGATTGCGGGGTGAGCGGACATCTTGGCCATAAGATTGGCTTCCGCCTCAAAGGATCCGCTCTGTTCTGCGTCAGCGTCACGGCGCAGAACCTTGATCGCCACATCCCGTTCGGGCATACGCTGGCGGTACATGAAGACGTCAGCGAATCCGCCACCTCCAAGGTAATTGACATAGGTGGCGTTCGGAATGATCGGTGGATCCTGAGATTCCCGTGCCATTATTTCTCCAACCTCATCGTCAAACCATCGCCAAGATCAACGATGTCTCCCATTTGTACGCTCACGGGCGAAGTCTCACTCACTCGCAGTGGAGGCTGACCAGGCCGAATAAGGAACGTGCCATTATTCGAGCCAAGATCACGCAGATACACGTCCCAGCCCGTCACACGAAACTCGCAATGATTCCGCGAAATTTCCTTCTTTGGGCTGGGAACCGCCAGCGACCGCTGCTTATCCATCATGGCCGGATGAATTCGTGGCTGACGCCCAATGATGATCTCCCCATGGAGGGGCTCTCGCACCCCATGAGAAAGAACCAGTACACCGAGGTTGGGCTGAGGAACAGTCACAGAGTTCTCACTCATAGGACCCGAGCATTCTCGGCAACTCTGTGCATGGGTCGGATTAGGATGGCCTTGCAGGCACAGCAAGGCCAGGACTTTCGGCAGGTCATCCGGTATACCGTCTGCAGAATAGCGGCCAACCAACTCACGTGCCTTAGCGCGCAATGCATCCATTTTGTTGGAGCGAATGGTATGCCCGTCATGATCACCGGACTGCGTCTCAAGCGAATCCAAGGAAGGGTTCAATTGTGGTTCTGCGCCGGAAGGTCCCACCTCGGAAGGTATTATTCGGACCCTTCGCTCCGCTGGCTCATCGGTGCTCGCAATCACCATCGGAGTCTCAGTTTCGGCTGCGGGCAGAGGAATCTGAACCTGGAAAGGGTCATCATCGTTGCGTACATCCCGTACCGCAGCATTTTCTACATCTCGGTATATGGTGTTCTCCGAGAACATCTGGGAGAAGCGGCTGAAGGGCTGGTGTACCTCCACGGATTCCTGCTCCACCAGCTCTGGTTCCACCGATTCCACGCCAGCTTCTGGTGAGGCCGCTAGATTCACGGGCTCTGCCACCGCGGCGATAGGATCTCCCACACCAGACTCATCGCCCACAACCGATTCCACGCCAGCTTCCAGCTCGTCAGACGAGGTCAAGACCTGACCACCATCGACGAGTTGGCCACCCTCATCAACAAATCCGGCGAAGTAGCTAGTATCGCCGATGGTCTGGCCCGTTTCTACCATGGCCTTGGGCTTCGCCCTCTCATCCGCTTCTCCTCCTGGAGGAATCACCAAATGATCAGCGGAGATCTCGGATTCAAGATAGGTCTCGCCGCCGAGCTCAGCCTCATCGATGGCCGCGGCGCTCAGGCCACCACCAGAGGCGCTCAGGCCACTATCAGCAGCGTCATTCCCGCTAAAAATACTGTTCGCACCCTCCAATGCAGTTCCAAGTGTCTCCGCATCAAAAGAGATCTCCACGGGAATTGCTGCATACTCATCGCCTGATTCCACAATCGCCACAGGAACGACGGCATCTATTGCACTCCATCGTTCAGGCTGTGTTTCAAACCCTCCCTCAGAGGCAATTGTGTTGATACGCCACGCTTTGACGTCAACAAACCGGAATTCGCTCCACATGATGACACTGCCACTCGTCACACTCTGGCTTCCCTGAGGGCCATGCACCACAAGTTCATAATTTCCGCGGATGGCAACATGCAGATCGCTGCCGCTGGCAACGATGGCCACGAACTCCGGTAGCGAGGCCAGATCAGAGGCGAAGGAGGCTGTCAACTTCTGGACGATAACGCCAAGATCCCCTCCTTCACGCAGAATCTGCCAGAATTGGCGCGTCAGTTCCAGATTCCCCGGTGCCATAACTACGACACCTCGAGGTGTGATCGCTGCGGGATGGGCACCTCGTACCCACATGCATTCTTTCATTGCTCTTCTCCCTTTTCGATCGCATCAATCGGTTCTGGCACACGCCGTCGGCCATTCGCACTTGGCAGAGTGTCATGAACACGTAAGTCACCTTGACGCTTCGCTGTATTCTCGTTCGCGTCACCCGTGGACTGGGTTGCTTCCTCGCCCTCAACGTCGTCAAACACGGGTCCGGCGTCCACAATGTCCACCACAACAACGGTGACGTTGTCCTTTCCTCCAGCGTTGAGGGCCATGGTGACGAGTTCTTCAGCAAGCTCTTGTGGATCCTGAACGGCTCGCGAAACCATCTCAATAAGAGAATCCGTCACCTCGCCACTCAACCCATCCGTGCACATAATGAAACGATCGCCTGTGGTAAGCGGCACGAGGAACTGATCTGCAAGAACGTGTTCTCCACTCCCGGCCCCCAGCGCACGCGTGATGACGTTGTGCATCGGCAGCGCACGCGCTTGCACATCGGTCACCGTCCCGGAGTCGATGAGTTCCTGGACCTGTGAGTGGTCCCGCGTAAGTTGCTGAAAATCCCCCTGTGAGAGGAGGTAGGTACGGGAATCACCAATATTAAACACACGGGCCACCGGAAACGCCCTGTGCGTTGACACCGCAAGTCCCGTAAGAGTGGAGCCAGGAGCCGATATGCCCGTTCCCAGTTTGTCCACGCGTTGGGCAGCTCGCGCCACCGCCTCCGAAATCCGCGGCGCTGCAACGAAATCCTCATCCTCAGCTAACGTCATCATTTCCTCCACGGCGATGGAGGCTGCAACTTCACCCGCTTTATGCCCGCCCATACCATCGGCGACGACGAATAGCGGGAACCTCATACCGTAGCAGTCTTCGTTGTGTCCACGGCGCCGTCCCACATCGGTTTGGGCACCGTAGCGAACCTCAATCCAGACATCGTCGAAGGCTTTCCGCACGGATACGCTTGGCAAAGCGGATGGCTGAGTTTCAGACATACAACTTCTCACTCGCTGACTCGAACCGAACGATCACCGAAATGAATCAGCGCACCGCGGGCAACAATAATCGGACTTCCGGGTAGCACATCGGATGTCTCTCCTTCGGGAGTGGTCACTTGCGTACCGTTCGTCGAGTAGAGATCCTCAACGAGCACGGCTCCCGCCTTGAGCGCCAAAGCCATGTGGGTCTTGGAAACAGAGAGGGATGGGTCGTCAACCTGGAGCCGGATGGCTCCCTGGTGGAAAGAATCGCATTGGGGATCCCGTCCGACGACGGCGCCCTGTTCAAGTACGTATGATGTTCCGTCATCAAAGACCAGTGTGACCGGGATGTTCCTGGGAGAAACAACCGTCTGATCCAGATGAGATTCCTCATGAAGATCAAGGGGAGGAACAATGCTGGACTCAGGTGTCGGTGCGGGGCTGGAAAATTCTGGCTTTCGCCAGGGCACTTCATCGATAAACCCATCCGCTGGGGGCAGTGTTCCAGCAGCGATGGGGTCAGCCGGTAGCGGAGGTGCAGAAGGCAGTGGAGGTGTAGCAGGTAACGGCGGCAGTGGCGGTACATGCTCCGAAGCAAGTGGCGGCACTGGTGGAGTCGGTACTGCGGCCGAGGCAAACGGCGGTGTGCTTGACGAGGAAGAAGGCAACGGCGCGGCAGATGGCAGAGACGTTGGCTGCGGTGGCAGCGGTGGCAACGAGCTGTTGGACGCAGGCAGCGGAGGAAGCGGCGGCGCGAGTGTGCTCGCCTTGTACTCCGGCGGCAGAGGCGGCAAGCTCTCCTTGTCCCTCAAGTCCGAGCCGCCCAAACTCGGCGCCTCAAGTCCGGACTGAGATGTGGGAACAAACCCGGTGTAGCTATCTCGGTCGGCGCAGTCGCGTCCTTGGCGCAGGTCAATGGTGAGAACCCCACAGGTGCGATCGATCCAGTGCCGGTTTGCTTCATCTTGGGTCTTAAAAAGAGACCAGAAGAGGCCTACCACACCGCCAATCCCGAAAAGGAAGGTGAATATCGGAGAAACCGGCTCGGAATAGAATCCGTAATCAGTGGCACGAACACCGTCAATCACGCTTCCTACCATGAGTGGCCCACTACCAATGACACCGGTTAGGAGCACTTTTCCGAGTGCACGAGCACCCGCTTGCTTACCGTCATCAAACTTGACGATACGGGTTTTCGCGAAATGACGGCCAATAGTCTGACCACGAGTCAAAGCAAGGAAAAGATTGATGAGGATGAATATGACAGGAATGAGTACCGGCACAAACATTGAAGCTAGTGAGCCTTGCAATCCTCCTGTGCTTCCATTCAATGCCGAACTCACAGCTCCGAATAAAGCTCCAACGAAGATGATCAGGGCCAGGAAATACAGGCCAACATCAATCGCTGTTTCAATGAGATAAGCCATGGCGCGTCTGCCATTGCCTGCGGCATATACTCCGTCGAGGTGTCCGGGAACCGTGAGTGTCCCCAGCTTCCCATCTACTTGCATTTCACCCATTGGTGTCTCCTTCCGATCCGGTCACCGAATCATTTGTGCCAGATGTAGCCGCGGCATCTTTGCTCGCTGGCGAACCTGTACGCTTCTTCCGAATCCTACGGCCCTGCCTTTTCACAGATGATGCTTTTGCGGAGCGGCCTGAACTTTTTTTGTTGTCCTCGGCAGCGTCACCTGTTCCTGGACTACCGTCTGCCGCAGCGGTGGCACCACCGAAGGTAAAGACCAACGCTTCTTCCTCCACCTGCGGCTTAAGGCTGGAGGTCAAAGAAACAATATGTTTACTGAGCTTAGTGCGCCGCGCACGCAACGAACGCGTGGAGAAAATCGCCCGAAAACGCCGGTGCCACGAAACTCTTTTACGCAGAGCCTTGATCACCATGTCGCCCTCGTCCCATGCTCGCTGGCGTGAATCCTCGGTAAGTTCACCCTCGCCGAAAACCTCACCATCAAGTTTGGTGGCCATGGTGAGAATTGGGGAAAGCTCTGCATCAAAGCGGCAGAATCTCAACTCAGATGCCAGTGCCGCCGCAGGAGAACTTTCGTCATGCTCGTCGTCGGTAACTTTCGTTCGCTCGATTTCTCCATCGATACGGCGTGCCTGTTCACATCGAGTGGCCGCAATAGGCACCGTGACCCCAAGATCAGTAGCGGAATCCACCACTTGGTCCCACGCTGCAGCCGTACGCATATCCTCGGTGCCATTGGTGCGGCGCCGATTCGCGCGAAGAACCTTCGCTCCGATAATGAGGAGGAAAGGCGAGGCGATGAGCCCAACGAGTCCAACGATCTTCAGAATAAGAAGAAGTATTGCCCACAGTTGAGAGTCATTCTCTTTGTCATCCTCGGTATCATCCAAGATCAGGGGCGGCACGTCGGCAGGGTCCTCCGGGGGATCCGGCGGCTGCAGCACCTGAGGCCGTGGGTTGGGCTTGGGCTTGGGAATGTCTGTCTGTGGTGTCTGATCCTCGGGTGGAGTGGGATCGAAGGCCACCCATCCTGCACTTTCAAATGGCACTTCCACCCATGCGTGGGTGTCGTGACCCTTGATAGTCACGGAGCCACTGACGTCGTCGTCGGGATAAAAACCCATGACAACCCGGGAGGGAATACCCTGCGCGCGGAGCATAAGAGCCATGGCAACCGCGTACTGATCGTCGTTACCGATCATCTGGCTATCTTCAAGGAACTTCTCTAGACGATCGGAGCGATGGCCAGCAAGGGACAATCCATCGGTTCCGTCCGAGTAGTAGCCGTCCTCGTGCAGCCTTTGCTGAATCGCTCGCACCTGCTCAATTCCCGGCGACGCGTCACCTATCAGCTTCGCCACGACGTCTCGTATCGCCGTGGGAACATTGGAATCTTGCGGCACCGGCAGATTAAGGATTGCTTTACCTTCAAGTTCTGAGTCCGTCCAAGGACGTTCAGCAACGGCGACGACGGCGTACTGGTCACCTTGCTGCAGGCGCCGAGTAGAGAGGGCGGTGCCAAGGTTCTCCGAGTAATAGAGGACTTTTGCGAGGTCCTGCTTGTCGGTTCCAGAGTACGCGAGCGAACGGATCTCTCCGCCGCCCGGGATCCAATAGTTGGAGTAATCGCCGATGGTGATGCTCAACGAGTTTGTTGTCTCTCCGGCCAAGAGGGGCGTGTCCGTGAACTCTTCACCCACACGGCGGAAATCAGCACCTTTGGCATCGCCAGCGATTTTGAAGACGGTGCCGTCGTACATGTCGAGCGTGGCCAGGCGGACACGGTTTCCCTTGGGAAGATCCTCCACGGTAAATAGCTCGGTGTCCTTGGCATCAGTGGTCAGCCAGCGGAACTGTGTGATGGGAGAATGGAACTGTTGTAGGTCCAGCGGAGGTTCAATAGCATCACGCAGCACACTACGGTGACCCCCGGAGGTGAGCATGGGAGCAACAACAAATGCCACCACGGCTCCTATCGCGATGAGTCCCGTTGCCCCAATCATCGTGCGACGCGCAGAGACCTTAGAGGAGTTTGCAAACTCTACTGTTCCGCGGCCACCTTCTCCTCGCAGTTGCTTCATAACAAGAGCGGCCCAGGCAAGCGAACCTACCGCTAGCGCAACACCGATCGGTTGTGCCAACGGTGCTGACTGGGAACCCCATAGGATGCCCAAGGCAAGAAGAAGCCCTACCGGAGCCAATGCCCAGAGAGGTCGCTTGGTACGCGCGATGATCGTCATTGCTATCGCTGCGCAGATCACTCCAGAAGCAAAAGGCATGATAGCCGGACCCACAAAACTTCCCACAGGAGGCTGTACGGTGAGGAGATCCTTCCACGAGGTAACCACCCCAAGCACCAACATTTGGAGAGTCTTGAGCGACGGAATCACGAACGCCGTCGTCGTGCTGGAAAGAGCTAGCGGGCCTCCGGTCAGTAAATAGGCGGCAAAAACCGAGAGAGCCGTAAGAAACCAACCCAGCCGGAATCGCGCTGCTGCCAGCGCCACCAGCATTCCAACAACTACCCCTCCGATAGCCGCGATTAAGCCAGAAGCATCGCCGAATACTCCGCCGTGGCTGAGTGCCGCGAGGATCAGTAATCCACCGACACTCACAATGTTCTGGAGTCCGCGTATCAGGGCCGCGCGGCGCTCACGGGCCTTCCGGCGTTTGCGGGTAAGTTCCTCCTGGGTGCGGTCTCTTTCCGCCTGTTCCGCCCAGGTAGGGCGCGATGCCGCCAATGTACTGCTCATCCCAGAATCCTCCGCATACCCAGCCCAAAGTCATCCAATGATGGAACTGTCACCACTGTGAAGCCTCCGATGGTGCGCGTCTCCACCTCGCTGGACGCATCGAACCGCGCCCCGAATGAGGTGGTGTTCAGAGGAAGTCGCGAAAGGGCGGCGTGGATTGACGCGATCGAGGTACGTGAGCCAGTCACCACGATAGCCACCGACGCCTGCGGCACCTCGGCCGATGCCTTGCGAGCGAGTTCCGGCAACCGTTCTGCCCCCGAAAGCAGCTCCACTGCGGCAAGTGAATCGAGAGCGCGCAGTCCTGTCGGGGTTTTGAGCGCACCGCCCTGAGTAATAATGGAAACTTCCTTGGACTCTTTCATCGTGGCCATAGCCAGGGAGGCCGCGCCGGAGACTCCGTCCTCAAATTCGTCCTCACTGGCCCACGCCTCGTCGTCGAGATCAAGGACGATGAGCAGATGAGCGCGGCGCGTCTCCTCAAACTGACGCACCATGAGTTTGCCCACCCTGGCCGTCGTCTTCCAATGGATATTGCGCCTGTCGTCGCCAGCAGCGTAATCACGCAACGCATGGAACGAGACATCAGAAGAGGAGAGATCGTGTGTGGTGATGCCTTCAATATCCCGAATAAAGCCGATTGCTGAGGCACTCACACGGACGGTTCGTGGATGAATGTATAGATCGGTGGAGTCGGACCAGGTTTGAGTGCGCTTGACCAAACCTAGTGAATCTCCACGCACAGCCGTCGCTGGACCCACTGTAACCACACCGCGCCGCGAGGTAGCGATACCGAAGGGTTCCGTATGCTCCTCACCCGCCGCAAGCCGCCCGGTAACGAAAGAGGCGCTACCTGCGCCCACCGGTAGTTCGATGGCGGTAGCTGGCAGGTTTCGGCCGGTGGGATTGACGACGACGAGTTCGCCTAACGCCCGTTCCCCCACTGTCACCCGGTGAGTGGACAGGTTGAGTGACACCCGATATCCCGCCCTGCCGATGGACCACCCGAGGGCAATGAGAAGAACCGTGAGGCTCATCATTCCAATGGCAACCAGTTCCGTCCACGAATTAGCCAATCCCACGATGAGGGCAAAGGCGCCCACTATTCCCGCACCCCAACCGAGCGCGGTGATCGCGCTGACGACGGAGAGAAGATAGGACAACCCGCGGATCTTGCGTGCCCTCTCAAGGGCGCGCGTGGCCCGCACCCGGATACCCTGCCACCATTCAGCAGCACGGAATCGGGCTGATTGAGTGCGAGTGAGGGTGCGGCGATGGCGCTTATCGGCGACGGAACGGCGGTTCACTATTACCCCCGAGTGGAAGGAGCCGGGATCTGCTGCATAACGGACTCGATGACTGATTCACGAGTGATACCACCGAACTCGGCATCCGGATCCAGTACGAGGCGGTGGGCCCACACTCGAACCGCGAGCGCCTTGATATCGTCCGGGATGACGTAGTTGCGGCCCTGTGCCATCGCCCAGACGCGGGAAACTCGGGTCATCGCGATAGCACCGCGGGTGGACACTCCAATGCGCACGTGAGGGTTCTCGCGGCTGGTCACACAGAGATCCTGAATGTACTGCGCGATAGCCCGGTCCACATGGTTCTGCGCGGCTAGATCAGCCATATCGGCCACGCCCTTGGTGGAGATGACGGATTCCAACAGGCGGGAACGATCGGGAGCGGCCGATCCGAGAAGGATCTCAATGGCGGCATCGCCTGACGGGTAGCCGAGCTCCGTCTTCATCAGGAAGCGGTCAAGCTGGGCTTCGGGGAGCTTGTAGGTTCCCGCCTGCTCCACCGGGTTTTGGGTGGCGATCACCATGAAGGGGCGTCCGGTCTCGTAGCGTTTGCCGTCAATGGTGACGCGCGATTCCTCCATCACCTCCAAGAGCGCGGACTGCGTTTTAGGCGAGGCACGGTTGATTTCGTCGGCCAGCACGATGGAGGCAAAGATAGGGCCCTTATGGAAATCCCATGAACCGGTGCGTTGGTTGTAAATGTTGGTGCCGGTAATGTCCGAGGGCAGGAGGTCCGGCGTGAACTGAATGCGGGAGTTGGTACCCGCAACCGTTGCGGCGATGGCGCGAGCCAGGGCCGTCTTTCCGGTGCCCGGGGCATCCTCCAGCAGGAGGTGGCCCTCGCTGAACATACAGGTGAGGGCCAAACGAATGACATCCTCCTTGCCCAGCAGGGCCCTGCCGATGTTCTGAGTAATTCGCTCAAACACGTTGGCGAACCACTGGGCATTTTCTATCTCGACGGACATGTTGCTCCTTGTCTCAGGGA
>JBDIAV010000062.1:0-21057 GCA_039812645.1 Actinomycetaceae bacterium | reverse complement strand
TGCGCGGTGGATACTCAGACGAGGAAATTGCCAATGTGTGGCGCCGGGCGATGTGGGGCAAAAAGCCTGGCCACGGCATCAACGATCCGAGCTTCCTTAGCCCTGATCGCCCGATGAGTGCGATCGGGGGGTAACGAGCTCGCGTTTGGGTGATCGTACGGATTGTGCGCGAATGCCTGGTGGCACAGGAAATGCTTAGCGCAGGAAATACTGGGTGGTGGCAACTACCTGGTGGTCGCAAGCGTCGGGCGAGAATTATTGGAGGAAAAACGAATGACAGACGTGGTGATACAGACCGTGCGGATGCGCTATTTCGCGGCGGTGGCGGAAGCTGCCGGAGTGAGCGAGGAAAGCGTGTCGATTGCTTCGGGAGCTACTGCGGAGCAGCTGCGGGCCTTGTTGGTAGAGTCCCACAGCGCCGAGTTCGCGCGGGTCCTTGGCGTGAGCGCCCTGTTGGCGGAAGGAAAGCGGCTCGATGGTGCGGTGGTTGTCCCTCGGACCGAAGGCATCCAGGTGGACGTGCTCCCGCCGTTCGCCGGCGGGTGATGTTTTCGTCGAGGGGACACGGCTGAGTGGCTCAGGCCGAGCCGGTCCACTCGTGCGAGCCGTCCTCGAACTCCTGGCGCTTCCACACCGGTAGCTGCATCTTCACCTGCTCCACGGCGGCCTCCAGCGTGCGGAATGCTTCCTTGCGGTGGGATGCGGAGACGGCCGCACCTAAGGCGATGTCGCCGATATCGAGGTGTCCGGCGCGATGCACGATGGCGATCTTGCAGGCGCCGCTGCCCGCTGCCACCTCGGCGGCGATCTTTTCTACCACCTTGCCCGCATCTGGGTGGGCCTCGTAATCGATGGCGACGACGGAGTTGCCGTCGTCGTGATTGCGCACCCGGCCGTTGAAAGTGACGATGGCGCCGGCGGAATCGTCAGAGACCAGCGCTTCGAGCTCGGCCATGTCGATTGGCCGGTAAGAGACGCCCGCGAGAGCAACTATGGCATCCGATCCATCATTGACGCCACGGTTCTGGACCTGCCAAGTGGCTTCCTCGTGGCTGCTGGCGTTCTCGATGCTCATGCTTCTTCTCTCTGGTGTGTGGGAACGGCTAGTGGGTGGGGCCGATTGCGGTGGGAGTGCGGGCGGTTACTCGGGCGTGGACGACTCGGACGGTGCCGTAGCGGACTCGGACGGAGATGTGGTGAGGGGCGGGGCGATGGGTGTGGGGTGGTCGCCGTCGTCGATCTGATCGACGATGTGCGCAAGCAACGGGCCGACTGCCGCGATCGCGTCCTTGACGCCGCCCGTGGAGCCGGGGGCGTTCATGACGAAGGCGCGTTTGCCGTCCGCGGTGGCGATGCCGGCGATGCCGCGCGAGATGGCGGAGGTGGGGACGGCCGGGTTGTCGCGCATTTTGGCCTCGATGCCCCACATGCGTTGGGTGATGAGTGGTTCGGTGCCTTCGGGGGTGAGGTCGCGGCTGGTGATGCCGGTGCCGCCGGTGGTGAAGACGACTTGCGCGCCGCAGAAGATCGCGTGGGTGATCATGTCGCGGACGGGAGTGATGCCGTCGGCAACGACGATTGGGCCGCTGACCTCGCCGTATTCCCCAAGGAGGCGCACGGCGAGCGGGCCGGAGAGGTCCTCGCGGAGGCCGGCGGCCGTGCGGTCGGAGACGGTGATGACGGCGATACGCAGTTGCTGACGTGGCATGATGCCATTCTAGCGGGCTGGTTGCGGGGCCTCTGGATGTCTGGTTGGTGGGGTGAGCGGGCTGGTTGCGGGGGTGTGAAATCCTACGTGGCCGCCACAGTGACATTCCGAATACGGGACGGCTTGCCGCTCAGAGGCCATGCAGGAACGGAATACCCAGGTGGGCGAGCGTTTTGGTGATAACGTCGAACGAGTGCGATTGTTGAACCTGGGTAAGCGCGGCTGGTGAAACAGTATGTGCGTGGCTGGTGAAACAGGCGGACAGGACAACTGAAACCTGAGCGCACTACCGCAACCAAGGAAAGAACAGGAAGAGATCATGCGGATTCTCATTGTTGGGGCCGGAGGAACTGGCGGCTCGTATGGCACGTTGCTGCACGAAGCGGGGCGGGATGTTACGTTCCTTGTGCGGGCCAGGCGTGCAGAGGCGATCAGGGCCAACGGGCTGGCATTTAGAACTCCGGCGGGCGAGCGCACCAATACGGTACAGACGTTGGTGAGCGGCGAGCCCGCCGCCCCCTTTGACCTCGTCCTTTTCACCGTCAAAGCCACCGGACTGGACTCGGCCATTGAGGACCTGCGTCCGTATATCGGAGCACAGACGACGATCATCCCGATCCTTAACGGCATGGCTCACGTGGCCCGGCTGGAGAAGGAGTTCCCGGGGCAGGTGTTGGGCGGGCTTGTGAAGATTGTGGCCACGCTCGATGAGGGCGTCGTGTGGCAAATGACGGACCTCATTTCCATCACCATGGGGACCTTAGACGGTTCCGAGTTCCCAGCAGCGATCGCCGAGTTCTTCGACGTTCCTGGGATTTCGTTGGTGGTGAGTGACAACGTGGCCGCTGCAATGTGGGAGAAGTGGGCGTTTATCGCCTCCGCCGGTGTGATCACGTGCCTATTCCGAGGGCCTGTTGGTGCGATTCTTGAGGCTGGAGGCAGGGATCAGATCGTGGCAGCGATCGAGGAGACTGAGGCTGTGGCGGCTGCTGCGGGCTATCCGGTGCCGGAAAAGGCACACCTGTTCTCCGTGGGACTGCTGGCTGAGGAAGGGTCTTCGTTTACGTCGTCGTTGTACCGGGACCTCGTCGCGGGCTTCCCTCACGAGGGTGAACACATTCTTGGCGAGATGGCCGTGCAGGCGCGCAAGCTTGGTGTGGAGACGCCGCTGCTGGATCTCACTCTCATTCAGGTGCGAACGGGACAGATCGCTCGCGAGCGTTACTGATAAGTGGCTACCAGGGCGGCGGCATTGCCAAATAAGGCGGTGAGCGCCGTCTGGTAGCCACTGGTGTGAATACGTATGGAGGAAATAATGGCTCTCAAGGACATCTCGCGTCACTACGCCGACGTCTTGGCGTTAGGTGGCGCCCTTCCTGCGGTCCGAGTCCCCATCGGCGAGGCTCGCGGCCTCGTTCTGGCGGAGGATGCTGCCGCGCGCTTCGCAATCCCACCCTTCACGAACTCGGCGATGGACGGCTTTGCTGTGCGCCGCGCGGACGTGACGGTGGGCGAGCCGCTGACAGTTGCGGGTGACATTCCCGCAGGCTGCACCGATATTCCCGAGCTGCACCCCGGCACCATTCTTCGCATCATGACGGGCGCACCTCTTCCCGCCGGTGCCGACGCCATCTTGCAGGTGGAACTTACCGAGAACTCCTCAGCTAACATGCTGCCCGAGCCGCCCGCCCAGATTATCCCCACTGCCATTCCTGGCGTTGGGGAGCACATCCGCTACGCCGGTGAGGACATCGCGGCCGGGGCTCTTGCCTTCGCGGCGGGTACGGGCCTTACTCCCGCTCACCTGGCTGCGCTCGTGGCGCTTGGCCACGCCGATGTTGCGGTGCACGCCCGTCCCCGGGTTGGTGTGGTGACTACGGGAGACGAATTGCGCGAGCCCGGCGAGGAGATCGCGCCGGGTCAGATTCCTGACTCCAACTCGATGCTCGTGACCCAACTGGCTGCCGAGGCTGGTGCTACCTCCGAAACCTTTGCCTGCCACACGGATACCACTGATTCGTTCCTCGCTGGTCTGCGGGCGCTCGCGGATGGCGTGGACCTTATCGTCACGACGGGTGGCGTGAGTGCGGGCGCCTTCGACGTGGTCAAGGCGGCGCTGCTCAGCGAAGGTGTCACATTCGATAAAGTCGCCATGCAGCCCGGAAAACCGCAGGGATATGGCACGGTCGCGGACTCCACCGGCCGCCGCATCCCGATCATCTGCCTCCCCGGCAACCCGGTCTCAGTGTTCGTCTCGTGGCAGCTGTTCGGGCGCCCGCTTCTCGATTCGCTTTTCGGCCGCGCGGTGCCGCAGTATGAGGACGTCTTCCGGCCCGCCGTTGCTGGAGTCTCGTGGTCTCGATCGGCTGGCCGCACCCAGTTCCTGCCGTGTGTCCGCGTTGGCGACGGGGCGGGTGGTGCGCCGGGTGGCTGGGCGAGTGACGCAGCAGGTGACGGGACTGCCAACGGTGTGGGCCCGGCGACTTCCGGTGGATCAAAGTCGCATCTCATCGCGGCGCTTCCGCTGGCCACGGGTCTGGCCCGCGTCCCGGCCGAGGTGGCCAACGTCAACGAAGGTGATGCGGTGGATGTCATGTGGTTTCGGTGACCACCGAGCTAGTTGAATTTTATGGCGGTGAGAGCGTTCTATCCGGTTATATATCCAGATAGAACGCTCTCGCCGCCATCGATGAAACACGAGGGACGAAAATGAACGAAAAGGACTCGTCAGTGAACGACAAAATGACCTTCACCCACCTCAATGGTTCGGGCGAAGCCTACATGGTGGACGTGACCGGCAAGCAGCCGACCGTCCGCGAGGCAACTGCCATCGGCATGGTCCGTTGCTCCACCGAGGTAATGAGTGCGCTACGGGAGGGGACTGTTCCCAAGGGCGACGTCGTAGCCGTGGCGCGTATCGCCGGAATCGCGGCTGCAAAAAAGGTTCCTGATCTGCTTCCGCTCGCCCACACCATTGGAGTTCATGGCGCCGCGGTAGACATCCAGCTGGAGGAGGATCACGTGGCGATCACCGCCACCGTGCGCACAGCAGACCGTACTGGCGTGGAAATGGAGGCGCTCACGGCGGTGACAGTTGCGGCGCTCGCGGTGGTGGACATGGTCAAAGGAGTCGACCGCTCTGCAGAGATCACCGAATGCAAGATTATCCACAAGGCCGGTGGCCGCTCCGGGGACTGGCATCGCCCCGGTTACGAAGGTTGACACGCCGCCTCGCTACAGTCGCGGCGTGTGGCTACGACCGTAGTGAGGCGGCGTGGGCATTGGTTCAGTGAGGTTTTCGGCGTTCAGTCAGGGTTTTGGCATGGCCATATGCCGCCTGACTGGTCGGCATAATTCTGACTGGACACTACAACTCTGACTGGGCGCCACAATTTTGACTGGTTCGATCCGTGCCACTGACTGAGCAGGACCACATGTGGGTAGCCTTATCGCCTGTTATGCAGTCGCCCTACTTCCTGAGCGATGAAAACTAGACGATTCACGTGGCGATGATCCTCGGTCAATGATGAACATGACCGCTGGGAAACTGGTGCCTCGTGCCGTCGTTGTCGAAAGAATCAGTCGATAATTTCGCCGTCGATGATGTCCACGCCGCGGGCGTCCATCGCCTTGAGCACGTCCTTGCCGAAGGTGAAGGCGCGGGCAAGCGACGAGACACCCGTGATGACCAGCGAGATTCCGGTGAACATGATGAGGAGCGCCGCGGACCAGGCGGGAACCGCGAGGACGCTGATACCGGCGAGTACCGAGATAATGCCGAGGAAAATCGCCCAGCCTTGCGAGCGGGCGAAGCCGGACTCGGTGAGTGCAAGGACTCCCTCGATGATCCACGAGATGCCCACAACGAAGACGATCGTTAGGAGAAGAACCTCCCCGGTCACCATCGAGTTGCGGAACATGAAAATGCCGCCTACGAGGAGCAGGACGCTGAAGAGAATGCTGAGGATTCGCCAGCCGGTGGAAAGAAGTGGCGTGGTGATGGCCATGTAGAGGCGCATGAGGGCATCCACGACAAAGTAAAGGGCCATGAGTGTTGCGGCCACGCGCAACGAAGCACCCGGCCACACGAGAAGCGCAATGCCGATGGCGAGGGCGAAGAAGCCGGTAACGCCGAAGAGACCGCGGATGCCCTTGATGGCGGAGCGGGTGAGGGCTTCAGCGTCGAGACGAAGGCCGCCGAGTGGATCTGAATTTGTGTTCATGATGTTCCTTTGCGGTGTTGAATTGTGACCGAAGTGTCGGGATGAGTATAGCCTATACCTCATGTTCCTTAATCTCTATGAAGAAGATCAAGAAATAGCGTGATTTTCGCCTAGTTGGGTGGTGGCTATCGACTGGTGGGTGGTGACCGGCTGGTGGTCGCCTAGTTGGTCATCGATCGACTGATGGTTGGTGGGTGGTGGCTGATGGTTAGTTGGTAGTCGACGACTGGTTGCGTGGCGATCGACGACTGGTTGCGTGGCGATCGACGGCTGGTTGCGTGGCCATCGACTGATGGTTACGTGGTGGTTGGTGGTCGACGGCTGGTTGCGTGGCCATCGACTGGTAGTTGGTAGTTGGTTGGCGATCGGTCGGTAATCAATTGATGCCCAACCAACGATCAATTTGATGCCCAGCCAACGATCAATTGATGCCCAGTTAGTGACCTTTTGCCGCCGCGGTCGGGCACACAGGGCAAGATAGTGACATGGACAATGCAGAACAGATGTGGTTCCGTCCGGAAGTGTTGGCGCTGCCTTCCTACGTCCCGGGAAAGAACGATCCTCACGCGATTAAGTTGGCGTCAAACGAGACGCCTTTCCCCACGCTCCCGCAGGTGCAGGCAGTGCTGCAGGCCGCTGCGGGAGGGCTCAACCGCTACCCGGATATGTTTGCCACGGACCTTGTTGCTGATCTTGCGGCGCTGCACGAGTGGCCGGATTCGGGCATTGTGGTGGGTAACGGTTCGACGTCGCTCATTGAGAAGATTTTGCAGGCCGTCGTGACCCCCGGTGGTGAAGTGGTGCTGCCGTGGCGTTCTTTCGAGGCTTACCCGATTGCGATTCAGGCCGCCGGGGGAGTGGCCGTCAAGGTGCCTCTCACCCGCGAGTACGCGCATGACCTTCGCGCCATGGCGAAGGCAATCACGCAGCGCACGCGCGCGATCCTGCTCTGCTCGCCGAACAATCCCACCGGCGTGAGTCTCACCCACTCGGAGGTGGTGGCGTTCCTGGACGAGGTGCCGCGCACGATTCCCGTGGTGCTGGATGAGGCTTACATTCACTTCACCGAGATGGACGACATCGTCGACTCGCGCAAGCTCCTGTCCGAGTACGAGAATCTCATCGTGCTGCGCACCTTCTCTAAGGCGTACGGCATGGCGGGTCTGCGTTGCGGGTATGCGCTCGCGAGCCCGGCGATGGCTTCGGGGTTGCGCGCGATTTCCACCCCGTTCGGGGTGAATGGCCTGGCCCAGGCGGCAGCTCGCGCCGCGTTGCGTTCGCAGATTGAGGTGAACCGGCAGGTTGAGGTGCTGAAGGACGAGCGGACCAAGCTGCTGGCCGCGCTCGCCGCGCAGGGCTGGAATGTTCCGGCTTCGCAGTCCAACTTCATCTGGCTCGACTTCGGCCCGCAGAGCGTGCGCTTCGAGGAAATCTGCCAGCAGAACGGGATTACCGTGCGCCGCTTTGGCGACGAGGGCGTGCGCGTCACTGTCGCCGAACCCGCCGGGTCACTGCGCCTGCTGCGCTCGCTGGAGCAGTTCCGCGACGAAGTCCAGGAGTGATGGGTTGAGGTGTGGATGGGGCGCTCGCACGACGGTGCGGGCGCCTTTCCTGTTCCCGAAGAATTGAGGAAAATGGAAAGAATTGAGGCATTTTGACGCGTCCTCGGGCTCAATTCTTTCCAAAAAACTCAACCCTTTGGGGACGACGACGGCGCGGGCTGGGCTGGTTTGTGGCTCGGCCTGGCGGGTTTTCGGGCCCGCTCCAGCATCGCACCTACACCAGCAACGAGGCGGTGACGAGAAGTGACGTCACCACCTCGGCCACGCCGATCGCCGTCACTGAAATAGCGGCGCCGTGCCGCCTCAGCAGCGGCACGGCGACCGCCCGCGCCACGAGCGCCACCCACACCGCCACGTGCCAAGGGTTCGAGACCAGCACTGCCACGACCAGCCACATCGCATGCCACACGATCGACGCCACCAAGTAGCCGTTCGAGTTTCGCTCACGAATGTTGGTCTTGACGTAGAAAACAGTTCCGGCGAAGTATCCGAAGAGTAGTGCCGTCTGGGTCCAGATCTCCGGCGTGGCCACGAGTCCCGCTGAGCCGCCACTAGCTACGTCCCACGAGACCGGGAGCAGCAGGGACGCCGCGACGACGGTATCCAGCCCGGCACCGAGACTGCGGTCTTGCCGCTTCCAAGCGGCCCATCCGGCGAGCGCAACCAACGGCAAGAACACCGGCACCCAGCACCAGAGGTAGGGCGCCGCCCACCAGGTTGCGAGCCCGGCAATAACGGTGGCGATCCCGTAGGCCATGACCGGGGCCCGGAAGCGATCTTTGAGCTGCGAGCGCAGCCAAACGGTGGCGGCGAAGAAATGGAAGTACCCGACCCACCACATGGCCAGCAGCGCGACGTGGGCGGGACGGAATCCGCCCTCAATGATTCCCACAAGAGGCGGGATGATAATCATGGCCCAGGCGCCATGATAGTTGGGGATCCATCCGCGCTTGATACGTCGCTTACTGCGGGCGGGGCGTCGCTTACGCTGGGGCGCTACATCTGGCGGTTGAATGGGCATAAACCTACCCTAACCCGAGAAGTAGGGAGACAGGGGTGTCGCTAAGGCCGTCTGACAATCGTACAGGTCCACAAGTCCGTGGCACACCGGCACCAGCACTGGCGCCACTCTCCACACGACCGTCACGCCCACCAAAAGACCAAACTCACCACAAGACCGCGCCGACCACAAGACCATCACGCCCGCTAAGAAACCGTCCGCCCACTTAAAAGGCCATCGCGTCGGCTAAAAGATTGTGCCCGCCGATCTCTTGAGCTGGAATCCGGTGCCGGTGACTTGGTTCCAACAAGTTACGCCCTCATTTTGGTCGAGGGTGCAGGCGTAGCCGTCGTGAGAGATGGAGGTGCCGTATTCGACCACCTGATCGGTGTCGATCGACTTGGTGCAGCCTGAGGTGACATTGCCGTACGGATCAATGCGGTAGGTGGCGGTTTTTCCTTCGCAACCCGGAGGCGACGGATAGTCGTAGGCGTAAATGGAGCAGGCGACGTCGTCGTCGACAAAACGGCAGCGGATGTTCTCGGCGCTGGTGGTGAACTCGGCTTGTGACAGGGCGCCGTCGGGGGCGGGGTGGGTGAGCGTGACCCAGTCGTTGGAGTTGACGAGTTTGTCGAGTTTGTTGGGGAGGTCGGCGGTGGAGAACGCCTCGCGGAGGTCGCCGGTGAAGGGGCCGCCGCAGGTGGCGCTCAGGCTGGTGAGTGCCTCTTTTATGGTGGCGAGATCGTCGGAGGCGGTGGAGAGGTCGGCGAGGTTGAGGGTCGTCTGTGCCGTTTGTGTCGGGAATGCGGAGTCCGTGCATTGTGGCGTGGCCGCTAGCTGCACGATTGCGTCGCGGGCGCTCTCCAGAGTGGCGGGATCGACTGGCCCCTGGGGTTCGTTTTGCCCGTCGATGGAGGTCGAATGCGAGTTGTGCCCAGGATCGGCTGAATCGCCGCGAATGATCTTGATGTAGAAGATCGCTACGACAGTGACGAGAAGGACGAGGGCCGCAAAAATCAGAAAGTACAGGGGGGAGCGTGAAGGGCGTGGAGGTGGAGGCGGCGTTTGCTCGGTCCACGGCCCTTGCCACCCGGCGGGACTTTGTCCTTGGGGTATGGTCATCGGCTTGTCTCTCCCATGAGTAAGTTTCGTATGCCACAAATGGCGATGCGTCGTTGCGCGGCTGGCGCGCAACCGGATCCACGCTAATGCACGCTGGAATATAGCACTGTTGGCTAGAACACATTCATAAGAACCGAAATCAAAGTGTTATCAATTGTGATGCTAGGTGCCGTGATGTCAGGACGCCACTTGTGGCGTCTGGGTCAGCGCCCTGGGAGTATTCTGGAATAGCTAAATTGCTACTGTTTGACGTCATGTAGTGACTAAGAACGACGGCGTCGCGCCAACGGGCTGTCGTTTCTCGGTGACTTCCAGGTGTTTTCCGTGGCCCCCAGTAATTTCTCGGTGGCCTCTCGGGTGACATCAAGCAGGAAACTGCCAGGTTGGAGTGAGAGTATCGCTTGGGGCATGGTGAATAGCGGTGGAGCGCCGCCGAATGTGCCCAAGTAGGGCTGAGGAACCGAGGGGGAATCGCGGACGATGGTTGATGCAACCGGTGCTGGAAATGAGCTGGCCACAGGGAAGATCACCGAGGACGAGCTGGCTCGCGTTGCCGAGTTGTTGCAGCGCATCCGTCAGATTTTCCAGGGTCGCGTGGTGGGGCAGGATGGGCTCTACACCGCTTTGGTGACGGCTCTGATGGCTCAGGGGCATGTTCTGCTGGAGTCGGTTCCGGGGCTTGCTAAGACGACGGCGGCCACCACTCTCGCCGACGCCATCTCCGGTACGTTTTCCCGCATTCAGTGCACGCCGGACCTCATGCCGAACGACATTGTGGGTACCCAGATTTACTCGTACGAGTCGGGCCAGTTTTCCACTCAGCTTGGGCCGGTGCACGCGAATGTTGTGCTGCTGGATGAGATCAATAGGTCGTCGGCGAAGACGCAGTCGGCGATGTTGGAGGCAATGCAGGAACGGCAGACGTCCATTGGTGGCACGATCTACAAGCTTCCCGCACCGTTCATGGTGTTGGCTACCCAGAACCCTATCGAGGAGGAGGGTACCTACGTGCTGCCCGAGGCGCAGATGGATCGGTTCCTCATGAAAGAGGTGCTGTCCTATCCGCAGCCCACCGAGGAGATTGAGATCCTCACCCGTACTGCTCAAGGGACTTTTGGGCGTCCCGACGGCGTCGAGCCCATCAGCACCGAGGACATCATGTTTCTCCAGGCCATGAGCCGGAAGGTGTACGTGGATGGCGCCATCAAGTCCTACATTGTGGCGTTGATTAACACCACGCGCGGCGGTGGCCCGCGGCCGATTCCCGGCTTTACCTCGCAGGTGCGGGTGGGTGCGTCCCCGCGTGGCGGCCTTGCGCTTATGCAGGTGGGTCAGGCGCTGGCGTTGCAGGCTGGGCGTAATTACGTTGTGCCCGACGACGTCAAGGCGTTACGTTATGCCGTGCTCCGGCACCGGCTCGTGCGCACCTACGATGCCCTCGCAAACGATGTCACCCCCGAGTCTCTGGTGGACGCCGTGTTCGCGGCGGTTCCCGCTCCGTAACCACGGCGGCCGTTGTGGATGAGCAGGTGAATCCCCCGATTCCAGCTGGTGTGACCAGTCAGCTTGGCGCCAACGCTGGCTCTGGCGTTGCCGGTACCGCGGGTGGCGCTAGTGTTGGTGCCACGTCGCGCATGGCCCTCGTTCGTGCGCGCCTCGCGCTGCCGGTGGTGCGGCAGGCCGCGGGGCTCTTCGAGGGTGCCCACACCTCGATTCTCACCGGCAAGGGCCACGATTTTGAGGACCTCACCGGCTACGTCCCCGGCGACGACGTCCGCGACATCGAGTGGAAAGTCTCTGCCCGCGTCGGCTCTCCCGTTATCAAACGCTTCGAGCGGGAAACGGACGTCTTCACCCAGCTCGTCGTCGATACCGGGCGGGAAATGTTGGCCGTGACGCCGTCGTCGGAAAATAAGGAGGAAGTGGCGCTCGTGGCGGCCGAGACGCTCGCGTTTCTTTCGTCGCAGCGTGGCGACCGGCTCGGGCTGACGATGGGCGATTCCAGCGGGATTGAGCACTTTCCCGGGCGGCACGGGCTGGCCCATCTGGAGCACGTGCTGCGGCGCGCACAGGTGCGGCTGAGTGAGGGGCGAGGCTCGTCGCGGGTCTCTGACCTGCTGGAATATGTGCTGCGAACAACGCGCGAGCGGTCGCTCGTCATTTTGGTGACCGATCAATTTTGGCCGCAGCCGGGAGATGACATGGCGCTGCGGCGCGTGCGCACGCGGCACGAACTGCTCGTGGTGCGCGTGGCGGACATGCCGCTGACTCAGGAAAACGTGGATGACATGGTGGAGATTGATGGCGACATCCCGCTCCCCGCGTACGTGCGCGACGACGCCGTGTTTCGTCACGAGCTCATGGCCGACCGTCAGATGTGGGAGGAGCGCAGCGCTGCGGTGCTGCGGGCGCATGAGGTGCTGCATGCGCCGGTGAGTTCGAGCGCGGACGTGTTGCCCGCGATTATGGGGTTGCTGAGGAGGCAGCATCATGCCCGTTGATTCTCTTGTTGAGCCGTTTGGTGGGCGAATGCCCTTTCTTGTGGCATGTGTCCTGTGCCTGGTGGCGCTTGTGGCGTGGCTGGTGTTCCTGCTTGTTGCGTATCGGCGCAGGAGGAAGGCGTGGCGCGAGATGACGCTGGGAGCGTTTTCGGTGTCGGACCGGGAGCGATGGATTGCGGATATTCGGCGTATTGCGGATACATATTTGCCTCTGGGTGACCAGGAAAGCCTGAGAATTCTCCACCTGGAGCTGGGCAAACAGATGCGGGTTATCGTCTCGGAGCGCTCGGGATGGGATATGTCCTCGTGGTCGGTGGGGGATATGCGGGCGCAGCAGCCGCTCGCTGAAGTGGCGGAGTTGTTGGCGTCGTGGGAGCGCCCGAGCTTTGCTCCAGACCCGCAGGCGCACGCCGAAGAGTCGGTCAGTCGGGCTGTGGCGGTGGTTTCCCGATGGTGATGTGGTGGATAATTCCGCTGGCGCTAACGGGGGCGATTGTGCTCGGGTGGCGCTCGTGGCAGCGGTGGCGCGATTCGCGCCCCGTTATTCGTGTTGCTCATACCGCGCGGGTGCGCCAAGCCGCTCGCTTCCGCTCCCGGCTGGCCCGCTACAGCGGCGCCATGGCGGCACTGTCGGTGGCGCTCGGCTCCACGCTGCTCGCGGCTGCCGTCATTGCCGCTCGCCCCAGCGATCGAGTAGATGTTAATGATAAGATGGCGACTCGCGACATCGTTTTGTGTCTTGATGTGTCGGGATCGGTCATCGAATTCGACTCCCAAGTTCTCAACACCTTCGCGGATCTTGTTCAAGGATTCCAGGGTGAACGGGTCGCTCTTCTTATCTTCAACTCGTCTACCCGCACGGTGTTCCCGCTCTCGGATGATTACACGATGATCTCCGAGCAACTGCGATCAGCCTCATTCGCGCTTGAGACCTCGGGATACGGTGCAAACTTGTGGCCGAAGAATACCGACGAGTTCTTCCAATTCATTACCGGAACCGAAACGGACGTCGACTACGGCTCGTCGCTGGTGGGTGACGGCGTCGTCTCCTGTACTCAGGCTTTCGATCTCGCGGACACCGAGCGTTCCCGCACGCTCATCCTTGCCACGGATAACGAAGTGCTCGGCAATGAACTTTTTACGCTCCCCGAGGCCGGTGATGTGGTGAAGACTCGCAACATCAAGCTCTACGGCCTCTTCATCGATTCCCTTCTCGCGATGGCGCCGGATGAGGCCGGCATGCGGCAGGTTGTGGAGGGTGCGGGCGGCACCTTCTTCTATGCGAGCGATGCCAACGCCGCCGCAACCATCATCGACGACGTTCAGCAACAGGACGCCATCGAGCTCGGCGCCACACCGCGGCTGGTCATCTTTGACCACCCGGGCGTTTGGCCCGCGGTGGCTTTGTGTGGGGTGGGCGTGATTATTTTGGTCGGATGGAGGTTCAAGGTATGAAACTCCTGTGGATCTGGCCCTGGTGGGTAGTGGTCATTGTGCTGGTCGCGGGGCTGGTGTTGTGCCGGCTGGGGTGGCGGGCATCTAGCACCGGGCATGGTGCCCGCCCGATGTTGAGTGGGCGTGACGGGAGGTGGCTGCGGCGGGGGCTGATGGTCGCCGCCGTCGCCCTGATGGGAGCGGCCCCCGGGGTTCGTACGGATGTGGCCGAAGTTGGGACGAATGCGGAGGTGTACTTCGTCGTTGACGCGACGGGATCGATGGGCGCCGAGGACTACGGGCCGGCCGCGTCTGGTGGCACTGATTCCGACGGGACGGGTGATGGTTCGGGTGGTGGTTCTGCCGGTTCCACTGAGGGGAGCGCCGGTGGCGAAAGTGCCGCTGGAGGCGGGGGTGCGGTGACGGATCCGGCGGCTGGGCGCCAGCGGGTCGACGGCGTCCGCGCGGACATGAGTGCGCTCGCCCGCTCGTACCCCGGGGCACGTTTCTCGATCATCCGCTTCGATTCGCATGCTACGACGCAGCTGCCGCTCACCTCGGATTTGCGCGCGGTAGAGTCGTGGGCCGAGACGTTCAAGTTGGAGAGTTCGTACACCTCACAGGGGTCGACGATCAATCGCGCGGCTGACGAATTGACGACGGCGTTGCGGCGTTCGGCCGAGGAAAAGCCCGGGAATGTCCGGATTCTGTACGTATTGTCCGACGGCGAATCGACCGACCCGTATGCGGAACCGAGGCCGCAATTCGCGGAGGCTGGAAAGTACGTCTCTGGTGGCGCCGTCCTTGGTTATGGCACCGAGGAAGGCGGTCGGATGCCCATGCAGGGTGGCTATGACGGGGACGGCTACATCACCGATCCCGCGACGGGTCAGCCTGCGATTTCGCGGATAAATGAGGCGGTACTGAGGCAGGTTGCCGAGCAGCTCGGAGTTCCCTACGCGCACCGAACTGGTGATGGCGCTGGTGGTTCTGGGGCGGGAGCCGGTGCTGATGGTGGTTCTGGGGCCGTTATCGACGAGGGGCTGTTGGTGGGCGGTATCGAGGATCTCTTGGCGGAGGGCTCCAATACGCGCAGTGTGTACAACGTGCAGATTTGGCCGCTGGGGTTGGTGCTCATCGGATTGATGCTGTGGGAGATCTACGTGACGGCGCCGCGCTTGCGCGCGGCCTTCGAACTGCGTAGGGCCACGAAAGCCTCAGCTGTGGGTAGTCCAGCGGGGCATAGTGCTGTAACGCGTGGGGGAAGCGGAGGCGCGTGGTGAGGGTGATTCGGGGCCAGAGTGGGCGTGTGTCCACAAAGTTAAGTGGGCGTAAGTTCATAATGAGCTGGAATATGAAGGTCCTGCTCTCGGTGCTTGTGACGATCGTTCTTGTGGTTCTGTGCGTATGGAGTGGGCTGATGGTCACAAGTGCTCACTTTGGTCGAAAAGCCTACCAAGATGGGCGTTTTGAGACTGCTGAACGGCACTTCCAGACCAACATGAGGGTCACTCCCGATGCCTGGGAAGGTTGGGAGCCGCCCTTCAATCGCGGAACCACGAGGCTACGGTTGGGCGTTGATCCTGAAGCGGTGGGCGCTGGACCAGACGTTTCTGACCCCGCCGACCTCGGTGGTGACGGAGGCCATGGTGGTGCTGGGACTGGTGGTGCCGGTAGTGATGATTCGGACGGTGCTGGAACCGGTAGCGCTGGTAGTGATGATTCGGACGGTGCTGGAACCGGTGGCGCTGGTGCGGCGAACGCGGAAACCTACCAGGTGGTTTCTGACGTGGCGATGGTGGAGGCCGGCGTCGCCGATCTGGAGTTGGCGTTGACGCGTGTGCCGCAAGCTCGGCGGGAGAACGGGCAGGTTGTGGACCCGGATCGTCAGCCCGAATGCACAGTACGACGCAATTTGTCGATTGGCCAAGAGCTGCAGGGTGACGCGTTGGTTGCCGCCGGTGATTCCGTGGCGGCGGTGGAGAAGTATGTGCTGGGGCAGGAGACGTTGGCGCCCTGCCAAGAGTCCGAGCAGAACCAAGACCAGTCCGAGCGCCAGCAGCAGAAGGAACAGGAGAACCAGCAGGGCAGCGGTTCTGATGGCTCTGGTGATGGCTCTGGTCAGAATGATGGTGGCTCCGGTGGCAATGCCCCGAACAATGGGCCTGGCGGCCAAAACGAAGGTTCCGGTGCAGATCTCGACCCCAATATGCAAGGCAAGGAAGAGCAATTGCGGGAGCGTAACCGCCGCGGTCAGGGTGATTACGATGACCAGCAGAACCAAAACTACAGCGGTGGCGTGAACTGGTGAGGCGATGCCCGAGAGGAATCCGCAAACTGGGGTGTAAAACCTCCGCAAACTGGCTCGTGAACTGGTGAGCGGGGGTGCTATTTTTCTCTCGCCAACGATGAATGGCAGATCACCAACGATTTATCAATTTACAGATCAACGACGAGCTCGGTGTTAGGGTACTAAATAAGAGCCACTTCCCTTTCGAAGGGAACGGCCCCGTATCTCATGTGTCGTGCCATGTTCCTACTGGTGTCGCGAAATTTAAGACAGTTCGATGTGGACTTGCCGTTGAGTTTTTGCACCACCGGGCCCTGGCTTCTCCATTCTCGGACCTGTAAAGGATATATATGTCTCAGCAGCCATACTCACAACAGCCCTATCCGGCCCCTCAGGCTGCCCCGGCGGGCTATCAACAGAACTTCTCCAATGGAAAGGGATTCTTCGGCTCTCTCTACGATTTTGGCTTCACGAGCTTTGTCACGACGCGTGTTGTCGGTGCGCTATACATCGTGATCGTTGCACTTTCCACGGTCTGTGGATTGATCTCCTTGATAGTCACTCTCACTCGTTCTAGTTACGAGATGCCTGGCATCGCAAAGCTTTTCTCCGTTCTCTTGATCGTTATCGGCATTCCTCTTTTCCATCTGCTTATGCGAGTCACGCTGGAGTTCTATGTGGCAGGCATCCGAACAGCCGAGAACACTTCCACTCTGGTAGCGATCGCTCGCGGCGGAGCTCAGCAGATGTACCAGTCTCAAGCACCTGTACAGCCCCAGGGGCCTTATCCGGCGCCGATGTCTCCAATGCCTCCTGCTGCAACGGGATATGGCCCGGTGCCTGGCGCACCCGGTTCAAATTACAATGCTGCTCCCGAGGCTTATGGTGGCGCTGCGCGGAGCTACGCTCCGGGGAGTGGATACCCAACAGAGACTGGTTCAAGTTCTCTTCCGGAAGCCGGTACGACGCCGTCGTCCGAGCCGACTGATCCGAACTCGCCCCAAGGCCCGCGCTCCTGAGCTTGGGTGGTGGACAGCGTTGGACGCCACGGTGAAGTAGTTGTGGTTGCTGTCCCGAAGTGTTTTCGGGTGCTATGCCGAAATATCAGGATTGATATGGGAGCTTGGGTTACAGGTCAGATGTATCCCAAGCTCCCATTCGCATCCCGAGACTAATTCGCCCATGGCAGCGTGTTGCTGTTCAGATTTCTCAGGGAGCTCCTGAGCAATCTTGTGGATCGTGGTTCAACCCAACAGGTGTTCGTTTTAGGGTCATTAGTGAGTGTGAGTTCGCGATCGTCACTGACATAGGATCGCCCTACGTAGGTCTTGTACCTTGCGTTGCAGTCGAGTTCTTCAGTTTTGCCGACATAGATGAGCTCGCTATTGTGTGGCTCGCTGCAGCTCACGCTGGTATTGGTTGCGTTGTCCCAGCATGTTCGGTAGGCATCTCCATCGGAAGTGGAGAGTATCCCGGCTAGAGACTGGCCAGTTGAGGAAGATATGCCCTCGACTAGGCAGCCTGCGCCCTCTGGTCTAATTGTTAGCCATTCGCCGAGGACGTCCACATCATCACGGCCGCCCATGAACTGAATAAGTTCGCTCTTCGAGCAGGTTGCCAGTCCGGTTAGGAGTTCAGTGGTGTGTTCTGCCTGGCAGGAAACTGCTTCGGCGCCATTGAAGCAGGTCGACGACGGATTCCCGCCGGGATGTTCGGATGGATCGTCTCCGAGCTGGCTAGCGGTGCTTGTCTTTGAAGAAGATGCGTCCTGGCCTGTTGTACTTGCGGAGGACGCTGTCCATGCCGGAGTGGAGGCGAGATCAGGTTCCCCCTTGCCCTGGTTTAGCTGCATGATGGCAATAACTACCGCGACTAGCGCAATGACAGTGGTGATCAACCATTGCTGCAGGAGTGAAGGTTTCCATCTTAAGATTCCCTTGAACGTCACTTCACCTCAATGTCGTAGAGCACGGGAGTTATCTTTTTGTTGCTGTAGCACTCCTCTTTCCGCGTTGCCGAGATCTTGATCTTTAGGGCGTTAACACTCTCGACTTTTACGTTCATTGGTTTGATCTTATTGAACGGTACCGAGTCGGACTCGAGTTGTTCCCCGTTGCCATATACGGCCACCTTGAGTTCCATTTCCGAGTCAGCAGAGTCATTTGACTGCCCAAAGGAGAAGGAGAGTTTGGAGAAGTCGTTAGCCAGCCGAAATTCCAGCTCGTCTTCTTTGTTGCAGGGAAAATCTTTCAGAGCGATGCCTCGTATACCTTTTTCGGAGGCAATATCGAACTTGTCTTCGACCCAGCCGGAAGAGGAACTGAAAACATCGGAGCCGGAGGAAGGATTGAAGGCATCAGCGAGCGTGAGATCCTTTGGTCCGCCGTCTGGATCCGGTTTCACAATGACGCTCGTCGGCTCGCTGCTTGACGTGTCTGTAGAAACAGTGGTTGAAGGCGTGGGTGACTCGTTGTTTGTTGGTTCCTCGGAGGGGGTCTTTGTGGAAAGCGTAGGTGTAGGAGTAACGATGGTGGTCGTGGACTTGGGTGGCGGCTCAGCTCCAGGATCATTGTTTGAGCATCCGGTTGCTGTCATAGCTGTGGCGAAGGCAAATGCGATGATAGAGATTTTGCGGGTGGTGAGTGGCATCGGAACTCCTTCATTCTCCTGCTATTCAGTCAATTATATGGAAGTTCTGAGAATCTCAGGTGGCATTGTCCCGAGTCGCTGATGCAGTCTTAGTGTATGGACTAGTTGTGAGTGAGAAGGCATCTCGAACTAACTGGCCAGACATGGCAGTCGCAAAGTTTAGATTGAAGCTGGGATCGCACATGATTTTGCATCCGAATTGTGAAGTGCCCGGCAGTCTGCAGTGATTTGTCAGCTTGTGAAGTGATCGAGCAGGACGGGAAGAATCTGGAGGTCGCCCGGAAGCCAGGGGAGCCCCGAGATCTCGGCAGCGCGCACCCAACGCAGCTCCCGGTGGCTCGTGCCAAGCTGCGGCGAGGGCGCACCGTCTGCGAGTTCTGCCAGCCAGAGCCGCATGGTGCTGCCGTTCGGAAGCGGCCAGTCGCCGTCGTCGTCTCTGGAAGAAACGCGATCCCCTAGGACGAGCGCCGTCGAAAGTTCCTCGGAAATCTCACGCTGGAGCCCTGCTTCGGGAGTTTCGCCGGGCTCAACCTTGCCGCCGGGGAATTCCCAGAGGCCCGCCAGGCTCTCGGGATACGAGCGCTGGGCGGCGAGGAGCCGGGTGGGGTGGACGAGTGAGTCGACGATCGCGGCGCCGACCACGAGCTTAGGCATGCGTTCTCCGATTGTTCCGAGTGGCGGGAGTGGGGGTCTGGGTGATGTGGAGGGGTTCTGGGTGGTGTGGAGTGGGGGTTCCGAGTGGTGGGAGTGGGGGTCTGGGTCAAACGAAGTAAGTCTACGGCGGGTTGCATTCCTGGATAGCCGGGTTGTCTACCTGGATAGCACTGATGGCGGCTCACATCTCCTCTGGAGAGGTAACGGTAACTTGGATAGTCGACCCGAACGAAGGGTGCTGGATGAGTTACCTGTCTAAAGATCCGTTACCTCTTCGGATCTCCAGGAGTGAATGAGGGCCCACTGTTCTGTCCCTGACTTGCTGGCTCCCAAGAACCCCGGCCGCATCGTCCGATAAACCACACTTCCCGGCGACAATCCACGGTTAACGCATGAGTGTACGTGTGGTTTATTGCGCGAACCGTAGATTCTTTTGTTCCGGCCCAGCGGACGCGGGCGCACCTATTAACCACAACACGCGACCATAACCACCACGTTTTGGCCGATGACCCGATTCTGTTGGTTCCGGCCCAGCGGACGCGGGCGCACCTATTAACCACAACACGCGACCATAACCACCACGTTTTGGCCGATGACCCGATTCTGTTGGTTCAGGCCCACTGCCCGAGTAAGCGTGTAATGAAGGTGCGTTTGGGGGGAGGGCCTACTGCCCTCATCCCCCAGAGAAGTGATAGTCCGGTTAAGGAGTGATAGCGACGACGGCGTCCGCGGCATCATTTCTTTGCCGCGCTATCACTCCTTCGGAAAGAAGGAGACGCCCGGGGATGACCCACACCTACAAAACAGCAGCCGGGTCGAAATTTCGACCCGGCTGCTGTCAACTGAGCGGGCGACGGGAATCGAACCCGCCTCTGAAGCTTGGGAAGCTTCCATTCTACCGATGAACTACGCCCGCATGGCGCCCCATTAGCTTACAACCCGGGCGCCCGAACGGCAAAAGCGTGCCGTGATTGTGAGAACGGCCCGCGCCGTGCCCGCACCCCGCCCATACCACGCCCGCACCCCGCCCATACCACGCCCGCACCCGCCCATACCACGCCCGCACCCGCCCATACCACGCCCGCACCCCGCCCATACCACGCCCGCACCCCGCCCGTGAACCCGGGCGCGCCCCAACTTATCTTGCGGCTCCTGGCGGTTGAGAATAGTTGAGAGCCGCCGTTCGTTGTGTCCTCGCTGGCTGATTTCGTCAGTTGCAGCCTTGTGACCAACGGACGGCGGCTCCTTGGTTCTGTTTGAATCTGCGGGCAGTAGGCCAGAATCTGCGGTGCCGTTTGAATCTGCTTGGGGGCGAGGTTCAGTCCTGGGACACGCGCCTCGCCCCGCGCCCCAACTTTCCCCGCCGTGGAAGGATACCCACCGGCGGCCCGATCCGTGGAAAGATCAGAACGTGCTTCTTTCTGATGGTGATATTCGCAAGTGTGTAGAGTCCGGCCGCATTCGCGTGGAGCCGTGGGACTCGCAGATGATTCAGCCGTCCTCGGTGGATATCCACCTGGACCGCTTCTTCCGCCTCTTTGACAACCACAAGTACCCGGTCATCGATCCTGCCGCTGAGCAGCCGGATCTCACGCGCCTCGTGGACGTCAATGCTGACGGCGAGTTCGTCCTTCATCCGGGCGAGTTTGTTCTTGGGTCCACGTATGAGGTTGTGTCTCTGGGTGACGACGTTGCCGCTCGTCTCGAAGGTAAGTCCAGCCTCGGCCGCCTCGGCCTGCTCACTCACTCCACCGCGGGTTTCATTGACCCGGGCTTCTCCGGCCACGTCACCTTGGAACTCTCGAACACGGCGACCATGCCGATCAAGCTTTACCCGGGCATGAAGATCGGCCAGCTTTGCTTCTTCCAGCTTTCGTCGCCCGCCGAGGCACCTTACGGTAGCGGCGCGGACGG
>JBDIAV010000061.1:0-21328 GCA_039812645.1 Actinomycetaceae bacterium | reverse complement strand
AGCCTCTTGACCAGTCCTACGACACGATTGCCGACGCCGCGGCAACCCCCGACCAGTCGATGCCCTGGGCCGAACTTGGCCTGAAGGAGGAGGAGTACCAGCGCATTCGCGAGCTGCTCGGCCGCCGTCCCACTAACGCGGAGCTCGCTATGTACTCGGTGATGTGGTCTGAGCACTGCTCCTATAAGTCGTCCAAGAAGCACCTCAAGGAGCAGTTTGGCGCCAAGACTACCGACGAGATGCGTGAACATCTGCTCGTGGGTATGGGTCAGAACGCTGGTGTCGTGGATATTGGTGACGGCTGGGCTGTCACCTTCAAAGTGGAGTCCCATAACCACCCGAGTTTCGTGGAGCCTTATCAGGGCGCGGCTACGGGCGTGGGTGGCATCGTCCGCGACATCATTGCCATGGGTGCCCGCCCGGTGGCGGTGATGGATCAGCTGCGTTTTGGTGCACCCGAGAACCCGGACACCGCGCGTGTGGTGCACGGAGTGGTGGCCGGCGTGGGTGGCTACGGCAACTGCCTCGGCCTGCCCAACATTGGCGGCGAAACTGAATTTGATCCCTCCTACCAGGGAAACCCACTGGTCAACGCCCTGTGTGTGGGTGTGCTTCGCCACGAGGACATTCACCTAGCCAACGCCGAGGGTGTGGGTAACAAGGTGGTGCTTTTCGGTGCGCGTACCGGTGGCGATGGCATCGGTGGCGCCTCAATCCTTGCCTCCGAAACCTTCGAGGACGGCATGCCCACGAAGCGCCCCTCGGTGCAGGTGGGCGACCCTTTCATGGAGAAGGTCCTCATTGAGTGCTGCCTGGAACTCTTCCACGCGGGTGTCGTTGAGGCTATCCAGGATTTGGGGGCCGCCGGTATTTCTTGCGCCACCAGCGAGCTAGCCGCCAATGGCGGCACCGGCATGCGTGTGGACCTGGAGAATGTGCTGCTGCGCGACCCGAGCCTGACCGCCGGCGAGATCCTCATGTCCGAGTCCCAGGAACGCATGATGGCGATCGTGGCCCCGGATAAGCTCGATGAATTCCTTGCTCTCACGGGCAAGTGGGAGGTGGAGACCGCCGTTATTGGTGAGGTGACAGGCGATGGTCGCCTTGTTATCGATCATTACGGACATCGCATTGTGGACGTCGATCCCTCCACCGTGGCTGTGGATGGTCCCGTCTATGACCGCCCCTACGAGCGGCCCGAGTGGCACTGGGAGCTGGCGATGGAAGGCTCCGAGAACCTGGAGCGTCCGGCAACAATCGGAGAGCTGACGGAGCAGATCCGCCGTGTGCTCACGGATGTTAACCAGGCTGGTAAGGGCTGGGTGACGGATCAGTACGACCGTTTCGTGCGCGGCAACACTGCGCTGTCTCAGCCCGACGACGCCGGTGTGATTCGCGTTGACGAGACCACCGGTCGCGGAGTGGCCCTGTCCACCGATGCCAATGGCTGGTACACCAAGCTTGATCCTTACGTGGGTGCGCAGCAGGCGCTCGCCGAGTCCTACCGCAACGTCTGCACGGTGGGTGCCAAGCCGCTCGCCGTGACCGACTGCCTGAACTTCGGTAATCCCGAGGACCCGGACGCCATGTGGCAGTTGGTGCAGGCCATGACCGGGCTTGCCGATGGCTGCAAAGAGATGGGTATTCCCGTCACCGGCGGTAACGTCTCGCTGTATAACTCGTCCGGTACCGTCAAGGGAACGCCGACCTCCTCCATCAATCCCACGCCCGTGGTAGGCGTGCTGGGCGTCATGGAGGATGTAACGAAGGCTGTTTCTTCTGGACTGGGTGAGGAAGGTTCAGCGCTGGTACTGCTCGGCGAGACGCGCGACGAGTTGGATGGCTCTGCCTGGGCCCGCATTGTTCACGATCATCTCGGAGGCAAGCCTCCGGTGGTGAATCTGGAGGCCGAGATGGCACTCGGTCGGGTGCTGCTCGCGCTGCATGCCGCCGAGTCCACGGAACTGGGCAAGGTTATTGAGGCCGCGCACGATCTCTCTCACGGCGGTCTCATCCAGGCCCTTGTGGATATGTCGGTCAATGGTGGCATGGGAGCCTCGCTTGATCTTACGAATCTCTGCAACCGTGATGGTGTGGATTCCTTCACGGCTCTGCTTTCTGAGTCTCAGGCTCGTGTCCTCCTAGCGGTCCCCGAGGGTTTCCTGGGCCTCGTGCAAGCAGCCGCCGATGCCGAGGGTGTTCCTATGGTTCGCCTGGGAACCACCGGCGGTGAGTTGCTCACCATCAGCCCGGCAGAGAGCATTGGCTGGGCTGAGAGTGAGACGATCATTCTTGATGTTGAGGAGCTCGCTGCCTCCAGCGATCAGAAGCTGCGCGAGATCTTCGACTGACGCGTGGGGGAGCCCAAGGTGTTCGTTGCGCGGGCACGGGGGACCAAGTAAATCTCGACGATATTGATGACGGGGCAGGTCGTGGGACCTGCCCCGTTTCGCGCATGAGGCCTGGTCTGCCAGCCTTCTGTGATTTATTGAACAGATCGATAGTGGTGCAATGTTACACGCTTGAAAAGCAGCGGAAACGACGGCCGCAGGTCTCACATTATGAAATACTCAGTGGTAGACCGCGGTCTAGCCGCGCCATTTTTCGGCTTAACCACGCCATTTTCGTGTTCCTATCGTGGACAAGCTGTTAGGTTGGTTTTGCCGTCCGGTAGAAAAAGACGCGACATCGGGTTGAAAAAGATCCGTAACACAGAGGGTCGATCGGCTCTTTGAATGTATTGGTTGAGGAGTATTCCATGGATCAGCGACTAGAACGAATTTACGAGGCTGTTGTCTCGCGCAATCCCGTCGAGCCGGAGTTCCACCAAGCCGTTCACGAAGTCATTGAGTCCTTGGAAAAGGTCATCGTCTCCCGCCCCGAGTACCTTGATCTCGCTGTACTTGAGCGCATCGTTGAGCCTGAGCGTCAGATCATGTTCCGGGTTCCGTGGGTGGACGATAAGGGTCAGGTCCGCGTTAACCGCGGCTACCGCGTCGAGTTCAACTCGGCTCTTGGCCCGTACAAGGGTGGCCTTCGCTTCCATCCGTCGGTGAACCTCGGCATCATCAAGTTCCTCGGCTTCGAGCAGATCTTCAAGAACGCGCTGACCCGCCAGCAGATCGGCGGCGGCAAGGGTGGCTCGGACTTCGATCCTCACGGCAAGTCGGATCTCGAAGTTATGCGCTTCTGCCAGTCCTTCATGACTGAGCTGCACCGCCATATCGGCCCGAACACCGACGTCCCCGCTGGCGACATCGGCGTGGGCGGCCGCGAGATTGGCTACCTCTTTGGTCAGTACAAGCGACTCACCAACCGTTTCGACGCCGGCGTGCTCACCGGAAAGTCCCTGCACTGGGGCGGCTCGCTCGCCCGTACCGAAGCCACCGGCTACGGCACCGTCCGTTTCGCGCAGTCCATGCTCGAGACCAAGGGTGAGTCCCTTGAGGACAAGACGGTCATCGTGTCCGGTTCCGGCAACGTGTCCATCTACGCCATTGAGCGTGCGCAGTCCTTCGGCGCCAAGGTCGTTTCCATCTCTGATTCCTCCGGCGCAGTCTACGATCCGGCTGGCATCGATCTTGAGCTGCTCAAGGACGTCAAGGAAGTCCGCCGTGGCCGCGTCTCCGATTATGTTGCTCGCCGCCCCGGCGCTCAGTTCCGCTCCGGCAAGAAGGTGTGGGGCATCGACGCCGACGTTGCGCTTCCTTGTGCAACCCAGAACGAGATCACGAACGACGACGCCCGTAAGCTTGCGGCCAACGGCGTCCAGCTTGTGGCCGAGGGTGCGAACATGCCGTCAACGCCCGAGGCGATTGACGTCTACAAGACCGCGGGCATCATGTTTGCTCCCGGCAAGGCAGCGAACGCGGGTGGCGTGGCCACCTCGGCCCTCGAGATGCAGCAGAACGATGTTCGTCAGCAGTGGGACTTCGATACCGTCGCTGGCAAGCTGGATGACATCATGATTGACATCCACGACACCTGCCTCGCAACCGCCGAAGAGTTCGGTGCTCCTGGAGACTACGTCCTCGGTGCGAATGCCGCCGGATTCCGCCTGGTTGCCGACGCTATGTTGGAGCAGGGAATCTGCTGACCTGCTAACTTTCTCAGCTAAGTGGAGCAACTGTGGCGCTATGCCATAGTTGCTCCACTTTTCTGTGGCGTGGACAATATTTGCCCGATAGTCTGAGTTCGTCCGTATCTTTTACGAGAAGGAACACACATGTCCGACGTCAACCGCCGAACTGGGCGTTCGATCGGAGCCGTGGCCGCGTTTACGCTGGCATCAACCGGCCTCGTCGCTCTTCCCGCAGGCGCCACCACTAATGAAGACGAGGGAACGATTACCCTCGACATCGTCGCGATTTCTGATTTCCACGGCCATATTGAGAATGCAGCGCAGCTCGACAATATGATCAAGGAGATTAGGGCTAATAACGAGAATGACACAATCTTTGCCGCGAACGGCGACAATGTAGGCGGATCTGCATATATTTCCGCTATCGATAATGACAATCCAACCATGGAAATCTTGACGGCCATGGGATTGGAAGTTTCCTCTGTGGGTAACCACGAGTTTGATAAGGGCTATGACGACTTCATTGGTCGTATTGCCCCCACGGTTGGATGGCCCTACCTGCTCAGCAACGTGAATCCGATCGATAACCGGATGACCCCTCCCTACGAAGTGATTACAACTGGCTCGGGAGTCAGGGTTGGTTTTATTGGCGCAGTGACTGACCAGCTCTCGACGCTAGTTAGCCCTGAAGGTATTGAGGGCCTGGAGATCACCGATCCTGTGGCGGCCGTTGATGCTCAGGCAGCTCTCCTCAAGGATGGTGACGAGTCGAACGGTGAGGCGGACGTCGTCGTCGCCCTTATCCACGAGACAGCCGGTATTTCCAAGGATGTTAGTGCGGACGTAGACGCTGTCGTTGCTGGTCACACCCATCATGATGAGGAAGTGACAACGGCGTCCGGTGCGCCCGTCATTGAGCCGGGTTCATTTGGGCAGGCTTTTGCCCACTTCACCTTGACTGTCGATGCGACAAGCAAGCAGGTTGTGGGTGCTGATGCCGCACTCGTTGAGGTTCCCGCGTTGGACTGCAAGGCAACCCCGGAGGCGAACCCGGACATTTGTGGTCTGTTCACTGACGCGGATGAGAAGGCATCGGCTCTGGGGTCGGAGGCCGTAGGAACCATCGTTGGAGGCGCTGATCGAGCGACCAACAATGGTGAGGCGTCGGATCTAGGAGCCAATCGTGGTTCCGAGATGACTGGCGCAAACCTTATCGCACAGGCCTTCTACGAGTATTCGCAGAACATGTCACGTCCAGCTGATTTTGGTCTGATGAACCCGGGTGGCGTGCGAGCGGAAATTGATGCGGACCGCGACGGTACCGTTACCCTCGGAGAATCCTTCTCTGCTCAGCCGTTCGGAAATGACTACGGCATTGTGGATATCTCCGCCGCGCAGGTCTACACCATGCTGGAACAGCAATGGGCGGATGCGAGTACACAAACCTCGCGCCCCATGCTGACCCTGGGCACCTCGGACACCCTCCGTTACACCTACGACGTTGATGCCGAATTTGGTAGCCACATCAAGCAGGTCACGATTGACGGGACTCCGATTTCTCGCGACGACAACGAGACGATGTTCACGGTTGCATCCAACTCCTTCTTGGTAGGCGGAGGCGACGGCTTCAACGTGTTCAAGGACGGGAAGAATTACCTCGCCACCGGCATTATTGATAACGATGTGTTCAACGAGTTCCTTGCTGCCAACCCCGGCCTTGTTGTCGATTACTCGCAGCACGGTATTGCCATCTCCGGCGAGGAGAATCTTGTTGTGGGCCAGCAGGCAACCATTGATCTCGCATCGCTCTCCATGACGTTTGGGACCGAGCAGCAGCCATTGCCCGAAGTTGTCGATCTGTACCTGGGTGACCACACGGCGCTGGGCGAGGCTCCCATCGATAACACGGTAACTCCCAATCTTGATCAGACCGGACGGGCGACCGTTTCGTTCACCGTTCCCGCAGGACTCGAGCCTGGAGTGCATGAGTTGACCATTGTGGCAGGTCCCACCATGGCGACGGTGTTCGTGGAGATCGCTGCCGCTGCTCTGCCGGATCAGGCTCCCGAGCCAGGGACGGTGGGCAACGTCTTGTTCGCTCCTGATTGGGCCACCCCGATCGCCACACACGCGAACACCATCAACCCTGCTGAGAGAATCCTTGTTGCCGACACGGACGACGACGGCGTGGACACGTTCGTTCTGAAAAACAGCAACTTGTACACCTTCCTGGACACCAATCGCGTTGGTACCACGGAAGAATCAATCAACTTTGGTGAAGCGGATGACTACCTCGTGATCGGAGACATGAATGGTGACGGGTCTCCTGATCTGGCTCTGCGCAAGGCGGGAACAAATGAGATCAGTGTCCACTTCCATGATGGCATCGAACCCGGCGAACCTGATCTGACCTTCCATTTCGGACGTCCGGATGATGTGCTCCTTGCGGGAGACTGGGACGGCGACGGTGTGGAAACTCTCGGCGTGAAGCGTGGCAATACGTTCTACCTGCGCAACGAACTGAGCGGCGGCAACGCCGACCAGAACTTCACGTTCGGTCGTACTGATGACAAGGCGTTGACAGGTGATTTCGATGGGGATGGTGTTGATACCATCGCCATCGAGCGTGGCAACAGCGTCTTCCTAAAGAATGAGCTGAGCGGTGGCATTGCTGATTCGGTGTTCACCTTTGGTCGTGCTTCCGACACCCGCGTTGTGGGTGACTTCTTCGGAACTGGCATCGACACCTTGGCGATTGTTCGCTGATAATGGTGAGCGTTTGCTGATGTGGTGAACAATCGCCGATATGGTTGCCGGGGCGTCGCTCCGGGTGCCTCATCGGTGCCGTTGCACAAGTGAATGACCACGCGGGGCGGGGCTCGAAGACACCTTCGGTTGAAGGCGACTTCGAGCCCCGCCTTCGGCTACCCTTAGGCGCGTGGCACGACGTATTGCAGTTGATGACGGCATGAGAATTCTCGGGAAGCTAGCTGCGCAGGACGAGGGTTCTGCGGCACTGAGCTCTGGCGAGACTCGTACTGCGGCCCGCTTTTGCCTAGAAGAAATGGCCGAGCGACATCCTGGCCGTAGTGTGGAGCTGCGTATCCCCTACGCGGGCGCTGTCCAGGTGATTGAAGGGCCGAAACATCGTCGCGGCACCCCTCCCAACGTGGTGGAGATGGATGCTCCCACCTGGCTCGCGCTCTGTGTGGGCAACCTTAGGTGGGAAGAGGCGGCAGCGCTGGGTAAAGTCAGCGCATCCGGCATTCGGGCAGATCTTTCTGGATTTTTTCCGCTGTTTTCTCGGCATTCGCTGGACCGGTGGGGTCGGCGGTAAGACCCGTCTCATCCACTGGTCGTCCAACCCCTCCTTGCTACTCGAACTGTGAGACCATAGGTGTGTGAATGGTGATGGGCGTTTAACCGCTGAACTCTTCCCCGACGAAAAACCTCAGGACGAATGCGGCGTTTTCGGAGTCTTTCTTCCCGGCGAGCCGGTGGCCCAGATGGCTTACTACGGCCTCTATGCGCTGCAACACCGCGGCCAGGAAGCTGCCGGTATTGCAGTCTCTGGCCGCGAGACAATCCTCGTCTACAAAGATCTGGGCCTTGTTTCCCAGGTCTTCAACGATGAGCATCTGCGCACACTGACAGGTGATATCGCCATAGGGCACGTCCGTTACGCGACAACTGGTGGTTCCACCTGGGAGAATGCCCAGCCGACGCTTGGTCCCACCCGCTTTGGCACCATCGCCATGGCGCATAACGGCAATCTCACTAACACCGTCCGGCTGATGGCCGAGGTGAAGGAGAGTTCCGGAGCAGATCTCCGCGGTGAACTAGGGCGAGGAAGCTCCACAGATACCGCCGTTATCACCGCCCTGCTGGGGGCGCCGAACTCGGCAGATTCCCTTGAAGAACTCGCTCTAGAGGTATTCCCTCGCCTCGAGGGTGCCTTCTCGCTTGTCTTTGTGGACGAGCATCGACTTTACGCGGCACGTGACCGGCACGGTTTCCGCCCGTTAGTTCTGGGGCAGCTCGGCGCCGGGTGGGTTATTGCCTCAGAAAGCGCAGCTTTGGACATCGTGGGAGCCGAGTTCGTCCGCGAGATCGAACCCGGAGAGCTCCTCGTTATTCACGAGGATGGCACGTTACATTCCCGGCGCTGGGCCGAACCCAAGAGGTCCGGCTGCATCTTCGAGTACGTCTATCTGGCGCGCCCGGATACCGCAATTGGTGGGCGTTCCATTAATTCCTCGCGCCTGGAAATGGGCCGAATCCTTGCCCGCGAGCATCCCGTTGAGGCTGACCTTGTCATGCCCACGCCGGATTCGGGAACTCCGGCGGCGATCGGTTACGCGCAAGAATCCGGCATTCCCTACGGTCAGGGTCTTGTGAAGAACGCTTACATTGGCCGCACCTTCATTCAGCCCACACAGCTCGCCCGGCAGAGAGGTATCCACCTCAAGCTCAACCCACTGAAGGAAGTGATTGCCGGGCAGCGCCTCGTCGTCGTCGACGATTCCATCGTGCGTGGCAATACCCAGCGTGCCCTCGTCCGGATGTTGCGCCAGGCCGGGGCAGCGGAGGTGCACGTGAGGATCTCGTCGCCACCCGTGCAGTGGCCGTGCTTTTTTGGAATTGACTTCCCCACCCGTGACGAGCTCATCGCCAATGAGCTGACGCTGGAAGAAATTCGGCAGTCGATCGATGCGGACAGCCTCGGATACATCAGCCTGGGCGGCATGGTCGAGGCAACGGCTCAGCATCAATCACAGCTGTGCACCGCATGCTTTACCGGGAAGTATCCCGTGGATATTAGCGCGGCGAGTGCGAACGGCTGCTCGTAATACCTGTGCTATCCAACCCGACCTGGAACAGTGACACCTCCAAGGAGCGACAGTAGTGACGAACCAACTCGATAACGCAGGCACGGGCGCGAACGCCTACGCTGCTGCCGGTGTGGACACGGCCGCGGGTGACCGCGCGGTGGACCTCATGCGGGCCGCGGTGTCCCGCACAATGACCCCCGACGTCCTTGGTGGCGTGGGAGGATTCGCCGGTCTCGTGGACGTCTCGGCGCTGAAAGACTACCGGCGCCCGCTGCTCGCCACTTCCACTGACGGCGTAGGAACCAAGATTGCCATCGCTCAGGCTCTCGACATTCACCACACCATTGGTCGTGATCTCGTAGGCATGGTGGTGGATGACATCGTTGTGGTGGGTGCCCGCCCGCTTCTTATGACTGACTACATTGCATGCGGTCGTGTGGTTCCCGAACGTATCGCCGACATCGTGCGTGGTATTGCCGAAGGATGCGAAGAAGTTGGCGTGCCGCTACTAGGAGGCGAGACAGCCGAACATCCCGGCCTCATGGCGCCTGACGAATACGACGTCGCCGGAGCCGCCACCGGCGTGGTGGAAGCGGATCGTGTATTGGGCGCCGACCGCGTGCAGGCGGGTGACGTGCTCATCGCCATGGCCTCTTCTGGACTCCACTCCAACGGGTACTCACTCGTTCGTAAGATCGTCGCTGACTCCGGCTGGGCTCTGGAGCGTGTTGTTCCTGAGTTTGGTCGGACGTTGGGTGAAGAGTTGCTGGAACCCACGCGTTTGTATACTCGCCCGTGTCTAGATATGGCGACGACGACGTCCCTCCACGCTCTCTCCCATGTGACCGGCGGAGGGCTCGCGGCTAATCTCGCACGCGTCATTCCTGCCGCTCTGACGGCCCGCGTGGATCGGGGGAGCGTTGCAGTGCCAGCTGTTTTCCAAGTGTTTGCGGCTCTCGGTAAGATCTCCTGGGAAGATCTTGAGGATACGTTAAACCTGGGTGTAGGCATGGTTGCGGTGGTCGCACCGGATGCTGTCGATGAGGTCATCGCGGTCTCGACGCGCGCGGGAATCCCCGCGTGGGTGCTGGGCGACGTCGTCGCCGGTGAGGGTGCCGAGGTATTGAATGCTGAAGGCGCCGGAGGGACTGTGGTGAAGCAGTCTTCTGTGGCAACCCGCGTCATCACGGGGACCAAGGGAGTGCGCGCCGGTGCCGTGAGGATTTCAGGTAACTACCGGCTCGGGTGAGTTGAAAGAATCCGGACATGCTGAAGGGGCGGAAGTCGTAACTTCCGCCCCTTCAGCATGTATCAATAACCTATCGAGATGACCGAGGAGTCCAGTCCTCATCTTCATCCCAGTCATCGGTTGCTGGGGGAATCTCGTAGTAGTCCTCGTATTCGTCCTCATCGTCGGAAACTTTCGAAGACTTCAGCTCCCTCTCAAGAGCCTTGTAATCCGTTTCCGGAGTGAAGTACTTGAGATTTCGGGCTACCTTACGCTGCTTAGCCTTTTGACGGCCGCGCCCCATGGCTCGACCCCCTTCACCTCGTAGTGGAGCAATCGTGAAGGTTGCCCCATGGTCATATCCGTTCTCGGCTATACCTTACCGTGAATACCGTGCATGTTGCCATGTGGCTCATCATGGCACGGGCAACATCTGGCAGTTCTCATTGGGTGAGATTGAAAATTCGCGTATGGCGTTACCTGCGGATTTCTCCAGCGAAACGCGCTAGGAAGCACCTTGACAAGTTTTCGTTCTGACCACGGACAGGGATAGCGTGTGGCCAATCAGGCGATCAGCCATGAGGAAAATTCCTCGTTGTTGATATTACTTCTTGCGCCGCAGGATCAGAGCAATTCCCCCGAGCAACGCTAGTGCGCTCCCCGCCAGAATCCCCAGGGCACGAGAATCACCGTTTTGTGCGTCACCCACGGTCTTCTTCGCGGTATCCATGAAAGAAGAAGCCTGTGTTTTAGCCGTCTCCGCGAAAGACGAGGCTTGTGTTTTAGCCGTATCAGCAAACTCGTTAGCCTTCGTTTTGGCAGTATCAGTGAAGGCGGCGACTTTCACCTTTGCCTGATCGCTTGCTTCCTTGGCAAGATTCTTGGGGTCGAGGCGATCCGCGAGCTCGTTGACGGTGCTGGCAAGTTCTTCGCGTTTGCGATGCAGGTCAATCTCAATCTGCTCGGCCGAACGAATCTTGTCTTCGGGAATGTTTGCTGAGCTCACCGGTTCAGTCCCTTCTTGATGGCATCGATATCCTCTGTGATTGCGCCCTTGGGATCAACCACATGCTTCTGGGAAGACTTCAACATCAGTGCACCTACCGCAATCAAGGCAATGACAATGAGGAGAAGGACTCCCGTCACGATGAAGAAAGCAGCCCACCACGAGACGACGGTGGCCAGCAGTGCAACAATCCCGAAGAGGAAAAGGTTGAGAACGAAGATGGCGAGGAAAAGGGCGGCGGCGATGAGAACGCCACCGATACCGAGCTTAGTAACCTTTGCCTTGAGATTGAGCAACGTAAACTCGATCTCGTCTCTCACGAGGGATGATGCTTGCTCTGATAGTTTGGCGACCAGGTCGCCAATGGAGCGATCAGACTTCGCTCCGTTTGTCGTTCCGGCTGGTGTTTGGTTTTCCACGTTCCGCAACTCCTTTTCGCCACCACACGCGTCAGGGCAACGCCTGGTGACGCAGCTCATTACTGACTAGAGATTGCGCAGTAGGCCAGGACCCATTGGCGTGATCTCTATCCCCTATTGTGGCTGAAACCGAGGTCACATGGCGACCTGAACTCAAAAGATGTCAAAGTGACTGAAAGTTGGTGGACGCCGTCGTCGCCCTGAAGTTCCTGGGTAAAGGGGCATTCGGTGTGCCGAAAACTGTTCACTTAAAGCAGTGTTCCCCTTGTTTGTCTGAGAGCTGCGTTACACAATAGGGCCATGGCTACAACAGCATTCGAAGGTACTCCTGTCCAGACCGTTGGCGATCTACCCGCGGTGGGTTCCGCGGCCCCGGACTTCACCGTTGCAGGCAGGGACCTGTCTGACGTTACGAAAGAACAGTTCGCTGGTAAGCGAGTTGTTCTCAACATTTTCCCCAGCTTGGATACCGGCGTTTGTGCGGCGTCCGTTCGCGAGTTCAATAAGCGTGTGACCAAGCTCGATAATGCGGAGGTTGTTTGTATCTCCGCGGACCTCCCGTTCGCAGCCGAACGCTTCTGTGTTGCGGAAGGTGTGAAGAACGTCTACACCGGATCCGTCTTCAAGTCAGACTTTGGAAAGGACTACGGCGTCGAGATGGCGGACGGTCCGTTGGTGGGTCTGCTGGCGCGCTCCGTCGTCGTTCTTGATACGGATGGCAGCGTTCTCTACTCCGAAGTCGTCCCTGAGATTAAGCAGGAGCCCGACTATGACGCGGCGGAGGCTGTCCTAGCCAAGTAGTACGGCAGCGTCCAACGAGCAGCATCTCGCTGCATACCCTAACGTACAATCACATCAACCAATCCCGCTGGTCAGGGGATGTTTTTAGCCGCCCCGGCTAGCGGGATCCTAACCAGACACTAGACAACGTCAATGAGAGGTATGTGATCAACATGGGTTTCTTTGGTTTTCTTCTTCTCGGTCTTATTGCCGGGGCGCTAGCCAAGGCGATTCTGCCCGGTGAACAAGGTGGCGGCTGGTTCGCCACGTTAATCCTCGGTGTTGTTGGATCTGTTGTGGGTGGATGGCTTGGTTCGGTGCTTTTCAACGCACCGCTCCAGAACTTCTTCTCTATCCAGACATGGACCCTAGCAATCGTGGGATCCGTTGTGGTCCTGCTCGTCTACGGTTTCTTGACGGGCAAGCGATCTCGCTAAGAGGGCAAAGGTCTCGCTCTTGGTTGAAAGGCGAGCCAACCTGCGGCGATTCGACGTAGGGTTATTGGGAAAGATTCTTGTAAGAGATAACGTTTCGTGAGGCCTCAAAGGCTTCTTGCTGACGAATCTTACGAGTAGTACTCACCCATGAGAGAAAGGTAGTACGGCATGGCCAATCAGATTTCAGAAGGCGATTTCGGAACCAACCTGCAGCAGGCAGAGAGCGGATTCGTGGCGTCGTCCCGTCTGCGTGAATCCCTGCAGAAAGTGCTCGTTGACCTTATTGATCTACAGCTAGTAGGCAAGCAAGCTCATTGGAATGTTGTGGGTCCGAACTTCCGCGATCTTCACCTCAACCTTGACGAGGTTGTCAGCATTGCTCGCGCCGGATCCGACGAGGTCGCAGAGCGCATGCGTGCCCTGCACTCAACGCCAGACGGCCGCTCCAAGGTGGTCTCCGCGTACTCGTCTCTGCCGGACTTCGCTCCTGGCGAGGTTGGCACCCACGAGGCGATCCGCGTCATGGTTCAGGCTGTTGAGGCAACCGTTCGGACGATGCGCAACGTGTACCCAACCGTGGACGAGGAAGATACCTCCTCGACTGGCATTCTCGATGATCTCATCCTCAAGCTGGAGCAGCAGGCATGGTTCCTGAGCGCGGAACTCCGCACTCCGAACAAGGCCTGATTCGCGGGTGAAGAGGTTGACCTGAGGGTTCGGAGGTCGCTAAACGGCGACTCTTTAGGTGCCGGGTGTGCTGTGTGCGCACCCGGCACCTGTCATTTCAGGGCGGTCATCGATTCTCTGAGTGGTAGACGATTCAAGGAGCGAAGTTATGCATGTCATTCTTGCCGGAGCGTCGGGGCTCATCGGCTCCGCGCTCGCCGAGGCTTTAGGAACCCAGGCCAACCGGGTGACCCGCCTTGTGCGGCGTGCACCGCGCACAGCAGATGAGGTGCAGTGGGAACCTGGGCGGGTGAGCCTGGACCCACGGGCACTGGAGGGAGCGGACGCCGTCGTCGCCCTAGGTGGCGCAAGTATTGGTAAATTGCCCTGGTCGGAGGCATACCGGAAGCAAATTCTCGACTCTCGTGTGATAGCCACGCGGACAATCGCCGATGCGCTTGAGGCCTTGGGTGAGGGTGCACCGGCGTTTCTTTCGGCGTCGGCGGTGGGTTATTACGGTTCGGCGCCTGGGCGAGTGCTGGACGAGTCCTCACCCGCGGGTGATACTTTTTTGGCGCGGGTGTGCGTGGAATGGGAGCGGGAGGCGCTGCGGGCTGAGCACGTGAGCCGGGTGGCATTGCTGCGTACCGCGATGGTGCTACATCCAGAAGGAGTCCTCCGGCCGCTCATGCTGCTCACCAAACTTGGTATCTCCGGGCCCATTGGCGGCGGACAGCAGATATGGCCCTGGATATCGCTCGACGACGAAGTCCGCGCAATTATGCACGTTCTCACCTCCGAGATCTCCGGACCCGTCAATCTTGTGGCTCCGGAGCCTGCAAACAATCGGGATATTGGTGGTGAGTTGGCGCGCCAGCTGAGGAGACCCTTTATAGTGCCCGCACCAGCTTTCGCCGTGCGTGCTGCCTTGGGGAAAGACGCGGCGGATTCGTTACTCCTCGCTGATGCGCACGTGGTTCCGTCGGTGCTGGAGGCAAACGGGTTTACCTTTGCTCACCCTGATCTAGAGAGTGCGTTCGAGGTGGCGCTGCGGGAGAAGCGAGGGTAGCGCGGCACAAGCAGTAGGCTGATTAAATTCGGTAATTCCGGAACTGTGGAACGAGTGCCGCGCAGAGTAACACGCCCACCACCACGAGGACTCCGCCGCCGGTGACAGTCCAGAAGGTGCCGAGATGGGTTGAGGCGAAACCGTGGAGCATATCCGCAAGCCGCGGACCTCCCACAACAATGACAAGGAAGACGCCCTGTAGGCGACCTCGCACCTCGTCTGTCGCGGCGCTCTGGAGAATTGACTGGCGGAACGCGGAGGACGCCATGTCCGCCGCACCTCCAATAGCTAGCATTGCCACCGCGACAACAAGGAGTGGCATGGCCTTGCCGTCAGCGAGGAGGATGGAGAAGCCGAATCCAACGATGGAGAATCCCCAGACAATGATGGCGATCATGACGGCGCGCCCCTGCCGCTTAATACGAGACACCCAACCGGAGAAGATTCCGCCCAGCACGGCACCGATTGCGATGCCTGCACTGAGAAGGGCAAAGGCCATTCCTCCCGACTGTGGGCCACCGAAGTCAATGTTCGCGATCTCTGGGTAGAGCGCTCGCGGCATGCCAAAGATCATGGCAATAAGGTCCACGACGAAGCTCATAAGGAGGATCTTGTGGATCCAGGTGTATCGGAATCCGTCGATGACGCTGCGTAGCCCGAGTGATCCGCTCGCCTTCGTGGGGCGTAGTGAAGGAAGCTTGATGACGGCCCATAGGGTAAACACCATGGTGATGGCGTCGATCGTATAGAGCCAGTCGGCGCCGAGGATGGGGAGAAGCGCTCCTCCAATGAGCGGCCCGGCGATAGCGCCAAATTGTGCCACCGTCATGTTGAGTGAGTTCGCCGCGGGCAGCTGTTCCATCGGAACCATGGCGGGAATAATGGCGTTGCGCGCCGGTTGGTTGAGCGCGAAGAATGCTTGCTGAACCGCGAAGATTCCAAGGATGAGCCACACGTTATGGAATCCAAATCCGGCCTGGACCGCGAAGGCGATGCTCGTGACAATGAGCCCGATCGTGCTGATGTACAACACGGTGCGGCGATCGAAGGCATCAGCGATGGCTCCGCCCCACAGCCCAAAAATGATGAGCGGCACCAGACCAAAAAGGCCGGTGAGGCCCACATAGGTTGAATCGCGAGAGATCGCCCAGAGTTGGGCGGGCACCGTGACTACCGTCAGTTGGGCGCCAATCACCGTAATGATGTTGGCGTACCAGAGGCGCTTGAAATGGGGATTCGAGAGCGGGCGGGTATCGGCGAGCGCGCTTTGCAACCGGAACTTCGTGGGAACTCCTCAGATGGGCGGGGAAGATTGTGCGGGGTGTGGTTGAGAAAACCGGGAAAACCGGTGAGGTCGGGGAAGTTATAGACGTGGGTAAGTGAGGCTGTGGTGTGCCGCATTATCCTACGCCGCAGGGTATTTTCACACGAGGGGCGTCCGCGCTGTTATCCTGCGGAAAACCTGCAACAAACGTGCAGTTTCTCGCTTGGTTCTCGCCCGCGCTGTAATGTGGGATCAAGCACGTTTTGCTGCAAAGTAGCTGGTCGTACCGAAAGTGCCAGCGTGACAACAATGAGGTAGTCATGGCAAAAGTAAAGAAAATTATCAATGATCCAGAAAACATTGTCGATGAGGTCCTTGATGGTCTTGTCGCGATTTCGCAGGGTCTTCTTGCGTGTGATCCGGGTTCGCGTGTTGTTCGCCGAGCAGAGGTAGACGAGGGCAAGGTCGGCCTCGTTATCGGTGGCGGGTCGGGCCACGAGCCCATGTACGGCGCCTACATTGGCCCGGGCCTTGCCACAGCCAGTGTCTCCGGCAACATCTTCGCGGCTCCCGCACCCCAGCACGTGTACGAGGCCATCAAGGCGGCAGACACCGGTGCGGGCGTCCTACTCGTTTACGGTAACTACGCTGGCGACGTCATGAATTTTGACATGGGTGCCGAGCTCGCTGAGGACGAGGACATCGTGTCCAAGACGGTTCTTGTACGTGATGACGTCGCCACTCCAGACATCGAGGGCCGCCGCGGTATCGGTGGCGCTTTCTACGTGGTCAAGGTTGCCGGCGCCGCCTGCGCTCAAGGACTTTCCCTTGAGGAGGCTGCCGCCGTCACCGAACGCGCCCAGTTCAATACTCGGACCATTGGTGTAGCAGTGAAAGCGGGTACTCTCCCTGAGACGGGTGCCCTCACTTTCGAATTGGGCGACGACGAAATCGAGATTGGCCTCGGCGTTCATGGCGAAAAGGGAGTGGAACGCTCGGGCATGATGAGTGCTGACGAGCTGACCGAGAAGATGATTGAGCGGATCACGAGCGATCTGCCGTTCGAGTCGGGTGACCGGGTAGCGGTTCTCATGAACAATCTGGGCGCTACTACTCAAATGGAGCTTCTTATTGTCTACCGCAAGGTGGCGGAGCTGCTGGAGGCTAAGGGAATCACCGTGGCGCGCACCGATATTGGTGCCTACTTCACCTCGCAGGAAATGGCGGGATTCTCGATCACTCTCATGCGCCTTGATGACGAGATCACCGAGTTGCTGGACGCTCCCTGCAAGTCCGTCCCCTTCACCCAAGGGTGACCGGCGATGGCAGCAACGCTAGACATCGAACAACTTCGGAAGATCCTCGCCGATATGAGTCAGGCGATCGTTGACGCCAAGGAAGAACTGTCCGAGGCAGATCGCGAGACGGGCGACGGCGACCACGGGTCCGGTATGGCGCGCGGTTTCAGTGCTGCCCGCGATGCTGTCCTTGCGGCCGACCTCAAGACGGCGGGTGATGCTTTTCGCGCGGTGGGTATGGCTGTGCTCTCCACCAGTGGTGGAGCGTCGGGGGCCGTTTTCGGAACCATGTTCCGGGCACCGTTGAAGGCGTTGACCGGCGATGTTCTTGATGGCGAAGGCTACGCGACAGCCCTCGAAGTTGCGGCTCAGCAGGTGGAGGCGCGCGGTAAGGCCGCACGCGGAGACAAGACCATGCTCGATGCGCTCATCCCCGCGGCTGAGGCTGCGCGAGCTGTGGCAGGAGAGGATCTCTCCGTGGTTGCTCGAGCTGCCGCCGATGCGGCCGAGGAAGGTTCTGTAGCGACCAAGAGCATGATTGCGACTATCGGCAAAGCGAAATCCTTGGGCGAGCGAAGCCTGGGATACCGTGACCCGGGTTCAATCTCCGTGGCCATTATGTTGAAGTCCATCGCGGATGGGGTTGATGCCGCCTGATGCTTAGTTCCCGATGCGAGGACAGATTGATGCCGCCCAAAGGTCCGGATGACACCTTTGGACCTGGAAGCGAACTGGTGTCGTGACGAAGGGGCTGCCTGAGAATTCTTCAGGCAGCCCCGCTTCGCCGTCTAGGGCTCGAGGACCACCTTGAGCGCTCCACCCGAGGCAGCCAGCGCGAACGCCTTATCTGCCTGGCGCAATGGCACCCGATGTGTGATGAGCGGGGCGAAGAGTTCGGGTACTGAAGCGACGAGTTCGAGAGCCTCCTGGCAGTCCTCGTTCGTGTTCGCCGTCGTTCCTGTCACGAGCAATTCGTTGTAGTGAATGAGGTTGGCGTCCAACGGGACCGTGCCAGCGCCGCTCGGCAGACCCGCGAAAAAGTTGATGCGCCCGCCTTTGGCTGCGCAACGTAACGCGTCGGAGAAGACCTGGGCGACCGGAGCTGCTGCGACGACGGCGTCCGCGCCCCACCCACCAGTGTGCTCCCGTACCTGCTCGGCGAGGTCTCGTTCGCGGGGATTGAACGTGGCGTCGGCGCCGAACTCGCGGGCTAGTTCGCGGCGTGCGGAAGAGGTCTGACTGACAAGCACCTCGTGGACACCGGCGTGCTGAGCAACGAGGAGAGCGATGAGGCCGATGGGCCCGGCGCCGCAGATGAGAACGGTGTCCGTGGCCGTGAGATTAAGTGGACGTAGGCCGCGCACGACCGCCGCCACGGGCTCCATAAGGGAGGCCGTCAGAAAGTCGAGGTTGTCGGGGATGTGGATGACGTTGCCGTTGCTCACGCCAGCGGCCGGTATGGCGAGAACTTCGGCAAATCCGCCGTCGAACGTGAGGCCAACAGCTTCGTAGTGGGCGCAGAGGTTGGCGCGGCCTGCGGCGCACGCGCGGCATGCGCCGCAGGAGATGTTCGGCGCAATAGCCACCGGGGTTCCGACGGCGAATTCGGGGCGTCCGGAGGCGTTCTCCTGGACGATGCCTACCGCCTCGTGACCGGGAACCCGCGTGGTGCCGGGCGGGAACATACGATGCTCGCCGCGAGCGATCTTGAGGTCGGTACCGCAGATCCCTGACGTGACGATTCGGACCGTGAGTCCGCCCGGTTCGGGAGTGGGTTCGGGGCGTTCGACGAGGCGCTGCACCCCATCGCTTTGATGCTCGTATACCAACATGGGGTGCTCCAGATCTTTGGTCAGTAGATGTGTGGGGGTGGAGAGGATTGGGTGTGGGGAGGCGCAGTATTCATGTGTGGCACCGTGCTACTTCATGTGTGGCACCGTGCGACGTGGGGTGCGGGAGGCGCTAGCGGTTGCCTGATGAATACTGTGACGAGCAGCTTTGTAGGTGGCGAGGGTGACAGAGTCCATGCTACCGAGGATTGTTCCCGCTGGTGGGGGCATGTGAATGGACCGCGCATTTGCGTGCCCGATGCGGAAATCCGATGCGGAAAGGTGTCAGGCGCTGGAGCTCTGGTGGCAGAAATCCCATAGGAACGTAGCCGGGACAGAATCTGGATCCGATCGATTCACTAACGCTTTCGGGTGTTTCACAGCGACCGGATCTAAACTAATGTCAGCAGGACAATTCGGCCACCATATGCAACGATGCCACATTATTAAGTGAGGGAGGCCGCTGTGAATGTCGAACCAGATGAGAGTCCTCATAGGCAACGTCCCAATCGCAGCGTGCTGATCAAATTCGTTATTGTGGGGCTCATATCGCCCGTCATTCTTTGGGGAATATCGACCGCACTTCAGATGATGTGGATTCCTCGACTTCCAGATCCAATTGCTGTTCATTGGGGAATCTCGGGAAAGCCGGACGGCTACGGAACAATGTGGACGCCCTTTATTGCAACCTTGGTATGTGCGCTAGTACTGCCGTGCCTCATGGCCCTCCAGGCGCTCAAGGGCGTGAGACGCGGCGACATCGGCCCGACCTACCGTTTCGCCGCCGCAGCATCGAGTGGACTCTCCGCTTTCTTTGCCATGCTCTTTGCCTGGACCACGGGCATGCAGGCGGACATTAACTCCTGGAGGGACAGCCCGTCAGTGTTGCCGGCGTTGGCGGCGGCGTTGGTGTTCGCCGTCGTCGTTGGAATAGGAGGGTGGATTATCCAACCTGCCGTGACAGAACATGCCGCGCGCTATCGGAAAGTCGAGCCCATCACCCTCAGACGCGACGAAAGGGTGGCATGGATAGCATCCACGACGATGTCTCGGGTGTCGATGACGATGCTGCTTGTGGTGCTGGCGGGACTGGGAATTAGTGCTGTGGCGGCGTGGATGATTGGCACAGAATCAACGGCCTGGCTGTTGACCGGCACGGCGGTGCTTGTGGCCGTTCTCATTGGCACGATGACGACATTCCATGTTCATGTGGATAAGACCGGCCTGTTTGTTCACTCGGTTGCCGGTCTCCCGAAGTTTCGGGTTCCGCTCGCGCAGATCTCCGACGTCGCTGTCACCGACGTCAACCCGCTTGGCGAGTTTGGGGGAGTGGGGATCCGCAAGGTGCCGGGGAAGCTTGGAGTCATCTTGCGTGCTGGCGAGGCGCTGGTGGTCACGCGTACAAATGGGCAGCAGTTTATGGTGACTGTCGACGGCGCTGCCTCCGCCGCCGAGTTGCTGGAAGCGTTGGTGCGGCGAGAGAAGGAGAAGCGCGCGGGCGGACGGCGGTGAGCCCGGCATACCTTACGATGGACGTCATGTCGTACGTCAGCATTGAGGGAGTGTCGGTCTACGCCGAGGAGGCCGGCTCCGGTGAACCCGTGCTCCTGCTTCACGGTGGCTTCAACTCTCTTGAACATCTACGTCCGCTCGGTTCGGTTCTGGCCCGCACCCACCGGGTTCTGAGTTTCGAGCGTCCTGGGCACGGGCGTTCTCCCGACGTTCGCGGTGCCTATTCCTACGACGATGGAGTAGCCCAGGCGCTCGCCTTTCTCGACGCCTGCGGTGTTGGGGCCGCCCACATCGTTGGTTATAGCGACGGCGCAATCATCGGTATGCTTCTCGCCTTGCGTCACCCCGAGCGGGTCCGTTCCCTCGTGTCCATCAGCGGCAACCTCAACCCGGATGCCTTCAACGATTCGACCGACGACGGCGCGGCCCGCGTCCTGTCTCTGCTGCCGAAGATTTCGGAAGGGTCCGAGCCGGTGGTTGGCGATGACAGTGGTGTGTCCGGAGGTGAGGGTGTGCTGGGAGGTGAGGGTGTGCTGGGAAGCGAGGGTGTGCTGGGAAGCGAGGGTGGAACACCTCGCGACGATACCCGTTCGCTCGACAGTGACGTTGATACTGAACGTGAGCACTACGAACGGTTGTCACCCGACGGGCCGGACCACGCCGACGTCGTCCTCGATAAACTCTTCATGCTCTGGACCAGCGAGCCACAGATTGACCCCTCAGAGCTGAAGGCCATTACGACGCCGACGCTCATCATGTCCGCGGATCGCGACACCATTCGGCCAGATCATAGCCTCGTGATGGCGGCGTCGATTCCCGGCGCGCAACTCTGCATCGTGCCGGGAGCGACACACGACCTCGTGGCGGATCGCCCGGCTCTTGTCAATCTGGTGGTCACGGAGTTTCT
>JBDIAV010000060.1:0-21545 GCA_039812645.1 Actinomycetaceae bacterium | reverse complement strand
TGGATTCTTGGACGGCTCGACGACGTCGTCAACGTGGCTGGTCACCGCCTCTCCACCATCGAGATCGAGTCGTCACTCGTGGCTCACCCGGCCGTTGGCGAAGCCGGGGTGGTGGGCGTATCTGACCCGGTCAGTGGCCAAGCCGTCGCGGCTTTCGTTGTGGACGGTGCCGCCGGTGCCGCAGACCACAACGAACTGCGTGCACAAGTTACGCGCGACATCGGGCCGATCGCCAAACCTAAGATCATCGTCCGAGTTCCTGAGATTCCCAAGACCCGCTCGGGCAAGATTCTCCGACGGCTGCTTGCGCAGCTGTGGGAGGGCGATGAACTGGGCGATACCACCAGCCTGCAGAACCCCTGGGCCGTTGAGGGCGTGCGCGAAGCCGTGCGTCAGGTCCAAGAAAAGGAGACCACATGAGCGAGCACAAGTTCGGGTTCCGCACCCGCGCTCTCCACGCGGGAGGCACCCCCGACGCCGCCACCGGCGCCCGGGCAGTACCCATCTACCAAACATCGTCATTCGTTTTTGACAACGCCAAGGATGCCGCCAACCTCTTCGCGCTGCAGAAGTACGGCAACATCTACTCGCGCATCGGTAATCCGACGGTTGCGGCCTTCGAAGAGCGTATCGCCTCTCTGGAGGGCGGCATTGGCGCCGTTGCCACCGCCAGCGGTATGTCGGCGGAGTTCATTACCTTCGCGGCTCTCGCCGGGCACGGTGACCACATCGTCGCCTCGGCCCAACTCTACGGCGGAACCGTCACCCAGCTTGACGTCACCCTGCGCCGCTTCGGCGTGGACACCACGTTCGTGCCGAGTGCGGATCCCGCCGAATTCCGCAAGGCCATCCGTGCTAACACCAAGGCTCTCTACGTTGAGGTAATTGGCAACCCCGGTGGCGAGATTGCCGACCTCGACGGCCTCTCCGCCGTCGCCCACGAGGCGGGCATTCCCCTCGTTGTGGACTCCACGCTCGCCACGCCTTACCTGGTGCGGCCCATCGAACATGGCGCGGACATCGTCATCCACTCGGCCACCAAGTTCATTGGCGGGCACGGAACCACGCTGGGCGGCGTCGTCGTCGAAAGCGGAACCTTCAACTGGGGCAACGGAAACTTCCCCTCGATGACGGAACCCGTCGAGTCCTACGGCGGCATCCGCTGGTGGGACAACTTCGGCGAGTACGGATTCCTCACCAAGCTGCGCAGCGAGCAGTTGCGCGATATTGGCCCGTCGCTCAGCCCGCAGTCGGCATTCAACCTGCTGCAGGGCGTCGAGACGCTCCCCCAACGCATCGACGCGCACGTGGCCAACGCTCGGATCGTAGCCGAATGGCTCGCCAGCGACCCGCGTATCTCGTTCGTTACCTGGGCCGGATTGGACGGACATCCGCACCAGGAGCGCGCACAGAAGTACCTGCCGCTCGGCCCTGGTTCGGTGTTCGCCTTCGGTGTGCGCCCCTCGGGAACGTTCGATTCTGACCATGCTCGCATTGAGGCCGCGCGTGCCACCGGCGAGAAGTTCATCGATTCGTTGCAGCTGGCCAGCCACCTCGCCAACATCGGTGACGCGCGCACGCTTGTGCTCCATCCGGCGTCGACGACGCACCAGCAGCTCACCGCCGAACAGCTTGAGGCGGGCGGCGTATCCGCGGACCTCATCCGCATCTCGGTGGGTATCGAGGATCCGGAGGACATCTTGTGGGATCTGGATCAGGCCCTCACCCAGGCGACAGGAGAAAACCGATGAGCGATCACATTTCACTTCCCGGAGTCGGTGGGACGGCGTGTGCGGTTCCTAGCGGGGCCGCGGCCGGTCAAGCTCCGCGCACGTGGAAGGGGCCGAACGCCGCCGAACGCCTCGCTATTCTCAGGCGGGCGAAGTCCATCGCCATCGTTGGGGCCTCCAACAACCCCGCACGCGCGAGCTTCTTCGTGGCCACCTACCTGTTGTCAAGCTCGCCATACGACGTCTACTTCGTCAACCCGCGCGCGGATGAGATTCTCGGGCACAAGGTGTATGCCTCGCTCGCAGATCTGCCCGTCAAGCCCGACATCGTCGACGTATTCCGCAGGCATGACGACCTCCCGGGCGTTGCCCGCGAAGCCATCGAGGTGGGTGCAACAACCCTGTGGCTCCAGCTCGGCTCGTGGAACGAGGAAGCCGCAGCCATCGCGGAGGACGCCGGACTCGACGTAGTGATGGATCGCTGCATCAAGATCGAGCACGCGCGCTTCCACGGCGGACTACACCTCGCAGGCTTCAATACCGGAGTAATTTCCTCGAAGCGGCAGGTTGTCTCGCGCTAGGTTGCGTAGGTTTCGTTGAGCGACAAAGAGGTTGTTGTGGCGACACCGGTAACCTCGGTGAAAGCCAGTGGCCTGGGTTGAATCAGGCCCGGTAGTCAGCAGGAGATTGGACCAGCGACAGATCCGGTGTTCAAGCGACACGACAAGTTTCGTCAGGCGATGCGGCTGCACTCGGCTTCGGCATCGAGTGTGGCCGCATCCTTTGCCTCCTCACCGCGGCCCATAGCCTTGAGAGCTAGACCTGCGGCGCTAGCGGAAAACAGGTGCTTCACGGCACGCTTCAGCGGGCGGAATCCTTCGATGGCCACAGCAACATCCGGAGCCGAATGGTCGATGCCCAACGCTGACAGCCCATCGGCGATAGCACCTGCTGCCAGGTAGTCCTCAACTGCGAAACGACCGTCATCGCCAGCCAGAACGAGGTTGATTGCTACACGTCCCCCACGTGCAAGCTGCTCGTTGTAGATGGCCTTGGCAGTTGCCGTGGCATTGCGGAGGGCGCCCATGAACACGGCTGGTGAATGTGGCAGGGCGGCTGCTTGAGCGGCGAGTTCTTGGGCCGTGTTACCAGTGCTCCCCGCGCCGTTGGCATTACTCGACCCGGCCGTACGTGTCTCTGCCGCGCCGCCGTCGTCCGATCCATCCACGCAAGGTGACCCTGTATCGATGGCATCAACGATCACTATCACATCCGCGGTGGCCAGCTCCGTCAGGGCGTCCGCGCCCCATCCAAGGCGCACCTGATATGTCCATTGCGAACGCGTCTGAGTCATGCAGCCCAGCTTAGAACAGTACCCCGCCTGGGGCGGCGAGGTCTCAGCCGCCGGCTCATTGCGAATCCCCACCGGGTATGAGGGCGTTCCAGGTGTCGAATACGACGCGGAGAACGCTGTGATACCCGGTGAGGAAACCAACCACCTCAGTCAGCTAGCGGCACAACGGTAAACCTCCAGACGAAAGGTAAAGTGGAACACATGGATTACGAGATCAAGAAGTCCGATGACGAATGGCGCGTGGAACTCAACGAAGAACAGTTTGCTGTACTACGTGGAGCGGCAACCGAGCGCGCATGGACGGGCGAGCTGCTGGACGAGGACCGCTCCGGCCTCTACACCTGCGCCGGATGCGGGAACGAACTCTTCGTTAGCGGAACCAAATTTGACTCAAACTGCGGCTGGCCCAGCTTCTACGAGTCGGTTCGCCCCGACGCCGTCGAACTCCTCGAGGACACGTCGCTCGGCATGGTTCGTACCGAAGTTCGCTGCGCACGCTGCGGTGGCCACCTCGGCCATGTTTTTCCGGACGGTTTCGGCACCCCCACCGGCAATCGCTACTGCATGAATTCAGTGGCGCTCAGCTTCAAACCGGAAGGCTGAGGGAACCGGTCGTCGTCGGATCGGTCGTCGTCCCCTCGTGAGTTGGGGCCTGCGCGCTGGCTAGCTGCGCGGCGGCCGATGCCTCGCCGATCAACTCACCATCTTTTGTCACGTCGGCATTCATGACGTTAGTCGTCGTCAGTAGTTCAGTATCCACGACCACCGCATCTTCTCGCACCGCCGCATTCGTCGTGTGCTGCGCCTGAGATTGTCGCTTCGCCTCCAGTTGCAACCGAGCGTCCAGACGATACTTCGAAAGCGGGAGAAGACTACCGAAAACAAGCAATGCTGGCACCGCAGAGACCCCGATAACAATTGCCCACTTGGCAGCGTCCGTTTGCGTTACGCCACCGCCGATTGTCTCGCTGTAGCCACCAAAGCCAAGAATCAGGCCCAACAATGCGGGGCCCAAAGCAAAGCCAAGAAGTTCGAAACCTGACCACAAACCCGAAATCATTCCGATGCGATTGACTCCTGACGCCCGTGCATCCTCTGCCGCGATATCCGCCAGCATGGCAAGTGGAAAGATGAGCGTCCCGGCATAGCCGAGGCCAAGGATCGCTGCGGGCACCAGAAGCGCGCCAAGGTCGCCTGTCCGGCTCATCATCATTGTCATGAAACCTACGCCCATGACCACGGACGCCATGGCGAAACCGGTTTTCTTCCCCAGCCTCAAACCAATCCTCTGCCAGAGCGGAGAGAACACAACCGCTGGTCCTACGAAACAAACAAAAGCGAGCGATGACGCCCCGGGAACCTGCACAACATGCTTGGCCACGTAGACGATGCCGCTGAGCACCATACTCACGGCAACTCCCTGGATCACATTAGCCGCCACAAGCATTGCCGCGTCCCGATTCCGCAGCACGATCTTCATGTGTTCGCTCAGTCGCCCACCGGCCTGTTCGTCGCGAGTAAGTGTGACGTTTCTGGTACCGAACCAGATCCCAGCCGTGCCAGCAACAATAAGTGCTCCCATGACAACCGCCATGACACGATACCCACTCACCCCGTTGCCCATCTCAACGATCATTGGTGCAGTGCCACCCGCTACAAGAATCGCAAAGCTGAACACCACCACACGCCACGTGAGGAGTCGGGTGCGCTCGGAATAGTCGTCGGTAATCTCCGCGGACATCGCGATAAACGGCACTTGAAAAAAGGGATACACCGTCGCACAGATCAGAGAAGCGATAAGCAACCATAGTCCAGCGGCCAACGGCGGGCCGGTCGGCCCGAGAAATAGCACAACAAACACCAGCGCGAGCAGCAGTCCCGCACGAAGCACAAAAGGCCTCCTCCGGCCGCGGGGATTCTGCGACCGATCACTGATCCGACCCGCAATGGGGTTCAAGATAAAATCCCATGCCTTCGGAGCGAAAACGACCAACCCAGCAAGCCCGGCCGCAACACCGAGTTCGTCGGTGAGGTATGGCATAAGAACAAGGCCGGGAACAGTGCTGTAGGTCGCCGTCGTGATACTTCCAAGTGCATAACCGATCCGTGCACGAGACGAAAGCGAACTCATGTCCACATATTAGATCCATTCCAGTTAAAACAATACCGTTCCCGGTATACGATATTGCGCCGCCATATGTGTCATGTTCCAGCCCCTAGGCAGAACGGCCCACATACCCAGAGGGCAAATGGGAAACAATTGTGACAACAACCATTTGTCGATTGGGATCTTCATGAGCTTCTTTTCTCGCTCCGCATTTCGTCGGACCGCACTCGCGCTTGCCGCTGGACTTATGCTTGCGTCGTGCAGCGGCGCATCAAACGACGGCTTCGTCAAGGAATATGAGGAGCTCAACGGGCAAAAGTCATCCGGCGAGAACACCTACATGGACGTGAATATCCCGGACGATCATCGCTTTGTCACCGCATCGGAAGAGCAGGTCCGGGAGCTTCTCACCAACGGCAATGGCGCTATCTTCTTTGGCTTCCCAGAGTGCCCATGGTGCCGCAACGCGGTTCCAGTGATGAATGAAGCTGCAGAAGCAGTGAATCTCGACGAAATCTACTATGTCAACGTCGATGAGATGCGCGACCAAAAGGCTCTCAACGAGGACGGCGAAATCGTCACCGACAAGGAGGGATCCGATTTCTATTACTACCTCCTCGACGAACTCGGTGACCAAGCTCCCGAGTACACAGCACTTAAAGATCCAAACGAGCGCCGGATCACGGTACCGTTGGTTGCCGTCGTCGTTGGAGGAAACGTGGTGACCACCCATCTCGGCACTGTCGACTCCCAAGAAGATCCGTACGTACCGCTAACTAGCGAGCAGCACGACGAACTGCTTGACACATACAAAACGATCTTCTCGCGTATCCCCGGATGCAGCGAAGAGGAACTCGTCTGCGAGTAGCGGCAGGCAGTATGCGGTACACAAGGGCCCGGGATCATTGAAATCAATGATCCCGGGCCCTTGTTTTACTCATCAAAGCTTTCTCATGTACCCGGCGTTACTCTGGGCGACGCCACAGGTCACACAAGGCAACCCTGCACGCCACAGACAGTACGCCCTCCCCAACTTCAAAGCCCTTCAACGTGGCAGAATCAAGAAATGACTGACTCCTTTGAGAAGCTGCTTGATATTGGATCCTCCGCGGATATTTCCGGCTGGGATTTCTCCTGGTTGAACGGACGTGCCACGGAGGAACGTCCATCGTGGGGCTATGCGAGCCAGCTCGCCGATCGGCTGAGTCGAGCCAAAGCGTCGCTCGACATCCAGACCGGTGGCGGCGAGGTTCTCGCCGAAGCACCCCTCTTCCCGCCCACCGCTGTTGCCACGGAGTCTTGGCCACCAAACGTTGCCAAAGCAACACGGCTGTTGCACCCTCGTGGAGTAGCGGTCGTGGCCGACCCGGACGAACCACCGCTTCCATTCGCCAACGAAGCCTTTGACCTCGTCACCTCCAGGCATCCCGCCACCATCTGGTGGGATGAGATCATCCGCGTGCTTCAGCACGGCGGTACCTATTTTGCCCAGCACGTCGGCCCGGCGAGCGTATTCGAACTTATCGAGTTTATTCTCGGACCGCAGCCGCAGGCCCGCCGAGGACGCCATCACGACGACGACGTCGCGGCCGCAGAAGCCGCCGGATTAACAATCATTGATCTGAAAACAGCCACTCTTCGTATCGAGATCTATGACGTTGCCGCGGTGGTGTACCTACTCCGGAAGGTCATTTGGTGGGTACCAGGGTTCACCGTGGAGAAATATTACGACAGGCTTCATGATCTCCATGACCTCATCCAAAAAGAAGGTCCATTCATCGCCCATTCAACGCGGCACCTCATTGAGGCTCGCCGCCCGTAGCGCTCGGTCCTAGAAGATAGCAGCCAAGGAGCCCAGAACCTTTATCCAGCTACACCACCGGGTCGCCCGCGACAATGCTCTGTAGCGCCGCGACGTGTGCTCGGTAGGCGCGCCTGCCTTCGCGGGTGAACTTCGCCCATGTCCTCACCCGACTATCCCTTGTACCCTTCGTGGTAGTCACGTAGCCCGCATCCTCAAGCACCTTCACCTGTTTGCTCAAGACTGACTCACTGACACCGGTGACGTCGCGAAGAACTGCGAACTCGACCTCATCAACGGAATCCAGAGCCGCGCAGATGCGGAGCCGATGCGGAGCATGGATGACCGTGTTGAACTCTTCCTCGGCTACCATCAGCGATCACGCACCTGCTGCTGGTACGCGCGATCCCACACCGGCCCTAACGCACTCGTTACAACAAACGCGGCCACACCCGCAATGATGGATATCGGGAACCAGGGCCCGTTAGTCAATCCAACAATCATTACGACAACAAGAGCCACAAGATCAACGATTGCAAGAACCCAGTATGCCCAAGCGTCCCTGCCCGATAGGTTTCCCCTTGCCCATGTTCCGACCGTCTGGCGGTACCAACCAACCGCCGCACCAATCCCCGCGGTAGCCACAGCAATCAGCAGTAACTTCCATGGCAAAGGCAACGGAATGGCAAAAATATCCAGGCCAATCAGGAATCCAAGAAACGCATAGTAGCCTTTCGGAGCCTTGGAACGCTCCGAGATCGCCTTCTTGGTCAACGAAATCTGATCCAACGCATCCTTTGCGTCTTGCGAGTCCATCTCATACCCCTCTCGTACACTTCGAGTCGTCGGCGCCGGCACCTCCCCGACTTTCCATTACGTCAAGTCTAGATCTTGACTTGCCACTCCGGCAAGTCATATTGGAAAGTCATTGATGGCATGAAGAAGGGGAGCCAGATAGGTCAAACTATCCGGCTCCCCACTGGTCTACCGCGGTCAAGGTTTCACCTCTTGCCCCGGCACCTCATCATGTCGGCGTCACGTCAGCCGACCAGATCGGCCTTCGCTCTCAACTCCAGCCTCAGCCAACTAGATCGGCATTGGCCACGAGCAGGTCGATCTTCGCCCATTGGGTATCTTCGTCAATAGAGTTACCTTCTTCGACCGAAGCAAACCCACACTGTGGCGAAAGCGCGATGTTGTCTCCGACAATCGCGCGCACCTCGCCCATGCGGCGCTCCAAATCCTCGCGCGTCTCCATCTCCGGGTTCTTTGAAGAAATGAGTCCCGCAACAAACGTCGCATCCGATCCCTTGAGAACCGACCAGGGATCAAAAGAACCGGAGCGCTCGTCGTCGTACTCGACGTAGAAACCATCGTAGGGAACCTGCGCAATAATCGGCGCGACGGAATCGTAGAAGCCCTCGAAGAGGTGGTTCCCCTTGAAGTTGCCCTTGCAGAAATGGGTCGCGATGGTCATGTCCGCGGGCTTGCCCTCCAGCGCCTTCGTGGAGACGAGGCGGAACCATTCGAGAACCGTGTCCTTGTCATAGCCCATGGCCGCGATCTTGCCGAGGAACTTCTCGTCGATCATGTAGGTCCACGAGGTGTCGTCGATCTGCAGGAAGCGGCAGCCGTGATCGTAGAGGTCCTGGATAGCGGCCTGGTAGGCGGCAGCAATATCCTCGATGAGCCGATCGACGTCGTCGCCATAAAACGGCACGTCCTTCTTGCCAAGCTGCAAGTAGTTGTCCACAAGGATCATGTTGGGGCCGGAAATACACTTCTTAGCCGTGACGCCCGAGTACTTTGCAGCCTCAGCACGGAGGAAGTCGTAAGCCTCGATCTCCGGGTGGGCGCGGTTCGGATCGTAGCCAATCTTGCCGTCGATGTAGCCGAGTTCGATGTGGTTAACCACGCCACCCCGCTCAATATCCAGGTGCTGGGTGGTAAAGCCGTCGAATTCCTTGAGCCAGTCGAGGTGCCACCAGCGGCGGCGGAATTCGCCGTCGGTCACGAAAGGCAGGCCATGCTCGACTTCTTTGGCAACCAAGTCTGCGATCGCCAGATCTTCCACGGCCCGGAGTTCGTCCAGTGAGATCTCGCCGGCGTTGTACTTCGCACGGGCGTCCTTAATCTCCTGCGGACGCAGGAACGAGCCGACGATGTCGAATGTGATGTCCAGCACGCTGTTCTCCATTTTCGAGTGTGTGGGTGAGGAACCTCGCCGTGTAGCTGAGGTGATCTGCCGCCATGTGGGTCGACGACGACGTCAGGTTACCGCGAGTTCCCGGTTCCGGGAGAATAGGTCCGGTTCATGGGAGCGCCAGGACTCTACCTCGCTGCAACGTGATAGGTCTCGCGGAGACGTCACCGCAATCCCCTTCACCGCAAGCCCCTACCCTTTCTCCGGCATCAGCTCCCGGGACAGGAACAACGCCAACCTCGTGCGATCTCGCTGGTCAAGCTTCCGCAGCAACGTCGACACATGGTTCTTGACCGTCCCCTCGGCCAAAAAGAGTTCCTCGGCGATTTCAGCATTACTCGCACCCGTTGCGACCAGCTCGGCCACCTGCAGCTCGGTCGGCGTCAAACTAGCAAGCGGCCCCGGCTTGTCGGCAGGAACCGTAAACGCACTTCGCGCCACCCGCGGATCGATCATCATGCCGCCCGCAACAGCCTGCCGGATCGCTTCGGCAACACTATCCACCGAGCTATCCTTGAGCAAGAAGCCCGCCGCCCCTCCGTGGATCGCCGCGCGCACCACATCCTGATCATCAAAAGTGGTCAGGAGAACCACCGGCAGGTCCGGATACTGTTCCCGGCACGCGGCCAGAAGTTCCAGCCCATCCATGGTGGGCATCCGCACGTCGGTCAACAACACATCGGACTCAATGGAAGCAACCAGGGCCAAGGCTTCGCGCCCGTCACCTGCTTGTCCAACGACGTCGACGTCGTCCACCGTATCCAACAGCATCGTCAGTCCGCGACGCAATAGTTGCTGATCATCAACTACCAGGACCCGAATCGGACCGGTCATTGTGACTCCGTTCCCCGCGCCGTCGTCGCCCCATTTCGGCTCACCAACAAATCGTGACCCACCAACAAATCTCGACTCACGAACGCACCTCCGAAGAGCCCATCTTCACTCCCTTTCAACTCCGGACCTCCGGCAGTTCCGCAACCAGGTCCAAGCCGCCCAACCTACCGGGCCGCACCAACCGTAGACTGCCGCCCAGCTCCTCCGCGCGTTCCATGAGCCCGCGCAACCCGTAACCCGGCTGAATATCGTCGGCTCCGGTGCCATTGTCCCCCACCGTCAGCCGCAATACACCGGATATGTCGCGGGAAACCGCAAATACTACCCCGGTGGCCCCCGCGTGACGAAGCACGTTGGTGAGGCCCTCTTGAATCAGCCGATACGCAAACAGGGCATGTGAGCTGCCTAGACGTTCTGTCGGCGATATGTCGACGGCGACGTCCAGCCCGGTTCCCCGGAACACCTCGGCGATCGCTTCAAAACCGCCCGGTTCCCCGAGTTGGTCAAGACGGGCCGGGTGCAACGCCCGCACCCACAGGCGCATGTCCGCGAGCGCTTGGCGAGCCGTCTCCGACGCATGAGCAACCTCCTGCCAAGCGAGCTCCGGCTTCTTCTCACGCATTCGGTCGGCGTATTCCAGCGACATCGAGATCAAGGTGAGCTGATGCCCCAACCCGTCGTGAAGCTCTGCCGCAGCTCGCGCCCGCTCCTCAGCTAATACGAGATCCCGCGAAATTTTCATCGCATCAGTCAGCTGAGCATTGGCGGAAACCAACTCGGCACGCTGGGCTTCGATAGCGCGCAGCAGCGCGGCAACGATGAGGACGAGCGAGAAAAGAAGAGCGTTAGCAATGGTCTGCCCGGCGATCTGCACGAGTCCATTGACGTCGTCGCCATAGTACTGAAGAAGCAGCGCCGCCATAATGCCGGTAACCAGAACGGCCACACCCACGCCAACCCAGAGTCCCCACGAGAGCACCAATACGATGAGCGCGGTGAAGACTAGCGGAAATCCGAAGGTATCGATAGTCATCAGCAAACCGATGCTGGACAGCGCAAGTACCAGCGCGGCGGTTCGGGCCTGGCGTCCAGTACTCCAGTAATACCAGGTGCCGAGGGCGATGACGATCATCATCGCTCCGGTCACAGCCTGGGGCACCAGGTCCTGGCCAAATCCTATGGCGACGCCGCCCAACGCCGCGGCGATACTAATCCCAAAGAGAACATGGAGGAACCACTGAATTCGGGAAGAGACTGGTCTGGATTGAGGCATATTCCTAATGTAAGCCGCACGAGCATTTAGTACCCATGACCACGGTCATGACAAGCCGTGCCTTCGGTCCTGAAGGTGATGACGACGGCGGGTTCTGGCCACGACGTCGAAAATCTACCGTTGAAGCATGAACACTTCAATCGTTTCCCAGCCCGACAAGACAACCGCCGACTCTCTCGCCAACGAATATCCCGCTGGCCCCATTCAGACCCCAGCCGTGAGCAACCTGGGAGTACTTCTACGCCTCGTTATTGCTTTTATAGGTGGACTCGCCGTCTACGGCCCCGCGCTTCTCATCCAAAAGATCCCGGCGATGGACGTCAATGCTGATGCCCTTGCTGGAAACTGGGGATTAGTGATGCTCAAACAGAGCGCCGCTCTCTTAACTATTCCTTTGGTCGCCCTCGCAGTCATCTGGCTGTACTGCAAGTACATCGACCATCGCCCATTCAGGGTAACCGGGATTCACTTCGACCGGCGAACTCTACCGACGCTACTCATCGGCACAGCCATTAGCCTCGTCGTTATCGTTCCGGCATCTATTCTCTTGGGCAAGCTGGGACTGATCAATGTAGTCGCCTTCACCTCCCCCGAGCCCTTCTGGGTGGGACTTCTGAATACACTGCTCCTCGGTTTTGTGATGCAGGGTGCCACAGAAGAGTTCATCTGGCGCGGTTGGCTAAGCCAGTCCGTGGGAGGAAGTTGGCAGCGTCAGGCCCTCATCACCTCCGTCGCATTCGGCCTCATTCACATCATCTCTAATGGAGGGCACGCCTCCATCTGGGAGGCAGTGCTTTACATGACAAGCGCGGGGGCCTTCGGATTCACCGCGGCCGCACTCTACTTCGCGACCGGGTCAATCTGGGCTGCAGTTGGTATCCACGGTGGCCTTCACTTGGCGAACTACGTGGCAGGACTTCTGGGCGGAGGCGAAGGTCCAGCTCTCGAAATCGTGCAGATCGTGCTCTACCTGGCCATCGGCGGGACCGTCATGCAGCAGTTCCTCAAACGGCGGTAGCACCCTCAACGGCAGTGGACTCGTCAGTGCCAGCAGGACTTTCAGCAACAGTGGAATCTTGCCTCAAACAAAAACTACTGAAAACAAACTACTGAGAAGGTGGGCCGAATTTTTCGGCCCACCTTCTCATGCCGCGCGACCCAGAACCCCGACGCCAAAGAACATCTTGATGAGCCACTCGAATCTTTCGGCTAGTGTCTCGAACGCTTGCGGCAACATTCACCCTTTTCATCTACCTTCTTGGCCATCTTCATTCGACAATCACACCCATTCTTGATTCTGTACCTGTAGGTAGGTACACTCGAAGCATGAACTCCAAGGAACGAATGATCGAGGCCATGAGCGACCTGATGTGGGAGCAGGGTTTCGCGGCAACTACTCCCCGTGAAGTGAGGGAGCGTTCCGGAGTGGGGCAGGGCAGTATGTATCACCACTTCCCTACCAAGCGCGATCTTGGCATGGCTGCCATTGAGAGCATTACCTCCGACCTCATGGATCGCTCGGTCGCCTTACTTGAGGCCGCGGGAGATCCACTGGATCGGCTGAATAACTATCTCAGCGCTCCTCGCGAACCATTAAAAGGCTGTAAAGCGGGCCGCCTGACGCAGGATCCCGTCGTGGCGAGAGACCCCGAGATGCTCGCTCCGGTAGCACGCGTTTTCGACCGCATCACGGAAGCTGCAACCAACACTGTTCAGGAAGCAATTGATCGCCATCAACTCAAACCGGATCTTGATGCAGCCAGCTGGGCCCGGCTAATTGTCACAACGCTACAGGGCGGCTACGTACTAGCGATTGCGGCACAGGATCGCGCTCCGTACGACGAAGCATTTGCCGCACTGCGTCGCCTCGTCCAACTCTCAACCACCAGCGAAGAGCACAGTAAATAAGAAAGCCACTACTGCTTTGGAAGCAGTAGAAACAGAAGGAGAAACATCATGACTGTTCGCATCGGAATCAACGGCTTCGGTCGCATCGGCCGCACCTACCTGAAGGCTGCCATGGCGAACCACGCGGATGTTGAGGTCGTTGCAGTCAACGATCTTACTGACGCCGACACTTTGGCAACGCTCTTGGAGTGGGACTCCATTTCAGGGCATATGGGTGGAGTGAGCGTCAAGGATGGAAACATCGTCGTCGACGGTCACGAAATTGTCGTTTTCTCGGAACGTGATCCGGAGAAGATCGACTGGGCATCTGTGGGCGCCGACGTCGTCATTGAATCTACCGGATTCTTTACCACGGCAGAAAAGGCGAGCGCTCACCTCAAGGGTGGTGCCAAGAAGGTCATCGTCTCCGCACCGGCGTCCGGCGACGTCCCCACCTTCGTTCTGGGCGTCAATGGGGACACGCTGGATGTCAGTTCAGCGGACGTATTCTCGAACGGCTCCTGCACAACCAACTCAGTTGGTCCTCTCGCTAAGGTCCTCAACGATGCCTTCGGTATCGAGTCGGGCCTTATGACCACGATCCACGCCTACACGGGTGACCAGCGAATTCTTGACGCTCCCCACAAGGATCTACGTCGCGCTCGCGCCGCAGCCCTCTCAATTATCCCAACGTCGTCTGGCGCGGCCAAGGCAATCGGAAAGGTCATCCCGGAACTCGATGGCAAGCTCACCGGAGCCGCTCTTCGTGTGCCCGTACCTGTCGGATCAATCACCGACCTCACCGTCTCGTTGAAGAAGGAAGTCACCAAGGAAGAGGTCAACGAGGCCTTCCGTCAGGCCGCCGAGAGCGGGCCGCTGGCTGGATACCTCCAGTATTCCGAAGCGCCTCTGGTTTCTCACGACATCGTTGGTAATCCTCATTCGACCATCTTCGACGCACCGCTCACCGAAGTAAGTGGACGTCAGGTCAAGGTGCTCGGTTGGTACGACAACGAGTGGGGCTTCTCGAACCGACTCGTTGAATTCTCGGAGAAGGTTGGCCAGGCCATCTAAGAGATCTCGCCAATAGGTCATGGCCTACTGCGGAACCTCTAACCCACATTTCCCTTTCGGGGCCGGTAGGCTTTCGCGACCTACCGGCCCCGAAAAGTACGCTGGCCCCTGATCACTGCGGGATCACACAACCATCCCCGCGGGCCGGGCCACCATCGAGGAAGCGATGCTGCTTGCGGGCGAGTCGACCCCCGATTGAGGACGGCCGGACATGCGAACGCCCCGGTTCGGGTCCTTGGAACCCAAACCGGGGCACAGCGCCCGAGGGCACATGGAGCTTCGGGGCATCCGACGAACGGAGCGTCCGGAGAACTCCCGGCAAACTACCGAGCCAGCAGCTCGCGGGCCTGCTTCATCGCTGCCTCACCGTTCATCATGCCGTAAACGCGCATGTCGATCACCTCAGCCGCCTTGCCGTGCTCCGCGGCGGTCTTCTTGACCTCGTCCAGCTTGAAACGAATCTGGGGACCGAGCAGGACGACGTCGTAATCGTCGATCTTGGACTCCAGCTCGCCGAACGGAAGAGCGTCGACGACGTCGTCCGGATCCGCGACCTTGAGCATGTTGTTCACGAGCATGCTGGTGGACATGCCAGCCGAGCAGATGAGTAGTACTTTCATTTTCTTCTCCTTCAGTTTCTGGTTCGCAACAAACTTTGACCGTGGGGCCGCACGAATGCAACCCCCAGCCAACTTCTAGTCGGCCTTCACAGCCTTTGCTTCTGCTTCTTCCTGCTGTGCCATCTCCTGCTCCTGGGCGTACAGCTTCGAGTCGTACATCCTCATGAAGGGGAAGTAGCAGACGATGGAGATCGCGAGGTTGAGCAGGGCCAGCAGCACGGCGGTGAACCCGCCGCCGGTTCCAAGGAAGCCACCCACACCCACGGGCGAGATCCACGGGATGGCAGCAACGATGCGGTCGACCAGGCCCCAGCTGATCGCAAAGTACGTGGTGCAGGTTGTGATCAGCGGAACGACGACGAACGGGATGGCCAGGTACGGGTTGTAGACGATTGGCGCACCGAAGATGATCGGTTCGTTGATGTTGAACAGCGATGGCAGTGCGCCGGCCCTCGACAGCGTCTTGAGCTGAGCGGACTTGGCCCAGATCAGCATGCAGATCACCAGGCCGAGCGTTGCACCTGCACCACCGATGAAGACGAACATGTTCTTGAAATCGCCGGCGAAGATGTTCGTGCCACCCTCCATGTTCTCGGTGAGCGCGACCAGCAGGATCGGGTTGACGAAGGAGTTGACCACGATCGAGGTGCCGTGCACACCGATGATCCATAGGAGATGGACCAGCAACATGATGACGATCATGCCGCCAAGGCTTCCCGTCAGCTGCTGCACGAACGCGAACGGCTTGGAGAGCAGTCCGTGGATGTCCGTACCGAAGATCGCCAGGACACCGTTGATCGCGATCATCATAAATGCGATGAAGATGGCGGGAAGCAGCGAGGCGAAGGCACGGGAGACACCGGCCGGAACGCCGGCGGGCATCTTGATGGTGACGTTCTTCTCGACACACCAACGGTACAGGCGGATTGCCAGGAAGGTGACCACAATGCCGATGAAGATACCGGTGCCACCGAAGCGGGTGACCCAGTTGCCCAGCCCGATGCCCTTATAGATAATGCTGGTGTCCGTTTCGTCGGCGACGAGCACGGCTTTGCCATCCTCGAAGCGTACCTGGACCACAGTCATCAGGAAGGCGTAGAGCGCCAGGATGGTACCGGTGAACTGGTCCATCTTGGGTACTTCTTCTTTGTACTCGGTGGTCAGGTAGTAAGCGAACGCCAGTACGTAATAGATGGCGATCGATCCGAGGGCCATGGTGTTGCCCACGGAGTACAGGTCCGAGTAGTTGAGGATCGTGTTCTGGAAGAACTCCCCCAGCGGGGGGATGATCATCGGGAGGTTGTTGATCAGCAGGAAGATCGAGCTGACGATCGTGAACGGAACGGTCGCAAGACCGGCGTTCATCAGGGCGCGAATGATTCGCGTGTTGGCCACCTTGCTGAGCGGCCCCATGAGACGCTTCTCAAGGAAAGCAAATGCCTTGTCCATTGTTTGCGACTATTCCTCTCCGTCGTCAACCGCATTCTCAGCGATGACGTTCTGGTACCAGTAGTAGCTCTTCTTGGGGAAGCGAGCCATTTCCTTCACGTCCTTCTCGTTCCGGTCCACGAAGATGAACCCGTAACGCTTGCGAATGCCCTCATGCACGCTGATGAGGTCCATTGCCGACCACGGGCTGTAGCCAATCAGCTGGACGCCCGCCTCGATTGCTTCCTGACACTTCGCAAGGTGCTTGCGGTAGTAGTCAATGCGGTAATCGTCGTCGATCGTTCCCTCGGACGTCAGTTCGTCGTAGGCACCCAGACCGTTCTCGGTGATGATGATCGGCATTGCGTAGCGATCCTCGATCGCCAGCAGCGTGTTCAGCATGCCGTCGGGATCGATCGTCCACGAGAATTCGGTCTTGCTCAGATTCGGGTTGGTGAAGCCCTTGTAGAAACCGGCGTCCATGATGTCCTCGGACTGCTGATCGCTGATCCCGTCCGTCATGTTCTCGGCGTTCTCGGGGTACTCCACCGTCACCGAGGTGTAGTAGTTCATCGCCACGAAGTCCGGCTTCTCGCTCGCCATGAGCTCCCGGTCCTCGTCCGTGATCTCCACGGTCAGGCCCTTCTGCTTCAGGTAGTTGAGCAGGAGCGGGTTGTATCGACCTCGGCACGAGAAGTCCAGGTAGGCCCAGTTGCGGATCGCGTTGAAGTAGAGCGAGGCGCGGTAGTCCTTGGGCTTGGAGGAGGCAGGGTAGACGATCGAGATGTTCGGGACGGGGCCGATCTGGCCGCCGTCGACCAGCTCGTGGCACAACTTGAAAGCCTTCTTCTCGGCAATCATGAGGTGATGGAACTGTTGGTACTTCCGCTCGAGTGGGATCTCCACACCGAGGATCTTCTTGTCGACGAGAAGCATGATATTGGGCTCGTTGATGGTGAGCCAACGCTTCACGCGGTCGCCGTAGGCCTCGAAGACAATGCGCGAGTACTCGGCGAAGGCCTCCACAGTGTCGCGTGAGTCCCAGCCACCGTTGTCCTGCAGCACTTGCGGCAGATCGAAGTGGTAGAGGGTGATCATTGGTTCGACGCCGAACTCCAGGCAGGTGTCAATCACATCGTTGTAGTGATCCAGGCCCGCCTGGTTGACCTGCCCCGAACCGGTGGGGAGGATGCGCGCCCAGGAGATCGAGAAGCGGAACACGTTCGCGCCCATCTCGGCCAGCAGCTTGATGTCCTCGCGATAGCGGTGGTAGTGGTCTACCGCCTCCGTGAAATCAGCGATGTCGTGATTGTCACGAGGCCTGGTGTCCTGGACCGTCAGACCCTTACCGTCCTCGTTCCACGCGCCCTCAGTCTGGTGCGCGGAGGATGAGGCTCCCCACAGGAAGCCCTCGGGAAACTGTCGCTTCATGTTCAGTCCTCTTTCTTGTCGTGCAGCGCCTTGTGGATCTCGATGAATTCCTCGGCGAGATCGCGCAGCAGGATCGACCCCATGAGGTGGTCCTGGGCATGGACGAGGATGATGTTGAGCTTAACCTCGTTGCCGCGGGCTTCCGCGGTAAGCAGCTTGGTCTGGGCGCGGTGGGCCTCGTGCAGTGACGTATCGGCCCGCTCGAGCGCCTCCTGGGCAGCAGTGAAGTCACCGGCGCGAGCCTCGCGAATCGCGATCATCGAATCCGACTTCGCGTTTCCTGCGGTGCTGATGATTTGGAATGCAACTTCGTAGTCGCTTGGGTCGGGCATGCTGTCCCCTTCGATCGCACTTGTGACACGCGTTCTTGCTTCCATGACGCGCGGAAATCCGGCACCTGTGCCAGCTCCCCACAAAGGTACGACCCGGCTGGCGCCCCACACCATCGGATTACCTTCCTCCCGGTAGGAAGTCATTGCCCGCCGGTGACGCACACCGGGAGGAAGCCGAGAACTTCCTAGATGGCGGAAGCAGTACTACTGTTGAACACTTGTCGGCGCCGTTAGAGTTACGGCGTCGGCAGCGGGCCAATGACCTGGCGGAGCGCAAAGGAGTGTTCGATCGACACGGGGGATGCAGTGAAAATGAGCGAATTCAGGCACACGGTGCCATCCGAAGGGGATCTATGAGTCCCTCCCGTCAAGAAGCGCTCCTGGACATTCTGATCAGAGCGACGAAGCCATTGGCCGGCAAGACGCTGGCTTCACGTCTGATGGTTTCGAGCCGAACTGTTCGCACCCTCATTCACGACCTGCGCCGGGACGGCCTGCCCATCGTCTCGTCTCCCCAGGGATACTCACTCGACCTCAACCGCGGCCTCGGCCAGGTCCCCCAGGAACCACATACTCCCGAAAAGCGGTTAGCCAGCATCTGCACCACCCTCGTTGCCTCGGACTCGCCCATCAACGTTCACGATCTGGCTGAGGAGTTGTTCGTCAGCGATTCGACCATCGAGACGGACCTGAGCCGCGCACGCCAGATGCTGAAGCAGTACGATCTCAGGATTGAACGGGACAAGGACACGATCCGCCTGGTGGGGAGTGAAGGATCGCGGCGTCGCCTCGTGCGCCAGTTCCTTTACGGCTCGGCGAAGGAACTCGGCCCGAGTACCTGGTCCGCAATGGTATCGGAGTTCCGCCACATCGACATCGCAGCCTTGCGCAGCGCACTCGAGAAGGTCTTCCGCGACCACGGCGTCGAGCTGACCGAGTATGCGCTGGCCAGCATCGTGCTTCACACCGCCGTCGCCATCGACCGCACCCAGCGTGGCCATCCCCTCGGCGAGGATCAGACACCCTCGGAGCTGCCGGGACTGGACATCACGGTCAAGTCGAGTCATGCAGAAATTCAGCGAGACGCCGTGACCGTGGGATCCTCGCACATCACTCCCGACGACGACCTGCTGGATTCGATCGTCGTCGGCTGCGCGCGCGCCGTCCAGGAGGTGTGCTGGGTCGAGTTCGCACCGGCCGAGATGCGAAGCCTGCGCGATTTGTTGGTGGTGCGGGGAATTTCCGGGGTTCTGGTCGCCGATTCCACCTCCCCCGTTGCCCCGGAGGTCGCACGGATGACGGAGGAGCTGCTGAACCAACTCGCGCAGGACTTCTCGATCGGCGCCACCTCCCCCAAGGGTCCGCTCAACATGGCGCTGCACGTCCAGGGCTTGCTGGTGCGTTCGGCGGCCGGCGCACCGCTTCCGCCGCCCCTCGGCGACGGCTTCAAGAGGTCCCATCCACTGCTGCACGATTTCGCCCTGCGCTTCGCGGCCTCGCTCGAGGAACGCTGCGGGATCCGGATCGATCCGGTCGAGTTGGATTACCTGGCCCTGCACCTCGGAATGCAGCTGATGCCCTCGCTCGAGGAACGCGACCTCGTCACCATCACGGTGGTCGTTCCGCGCTACTACGACGTCGGTAGCCAGCTGGTGGAACAGATCCGCAGCGCCATCAAGGGCGTGGGCGCCATCGAGCAAGTTGCGCAGGGCATCGACTTCGACTTCGGGTCCGTTTCCTCCGACATCATCATTTCCACGGTTCCGCCCGCGGGCCCGGCCTCAGCCCGCGTTGTCCTGGTCCATCCGCTCCCATCACGCGGCGATCTGGACCACGTTGCGCGAAGCGTCCGGGCCGAACGCGACAAGGCGGTTCGACGCCGAATTCGCACCGCGCTGTCCACGCTGCTCGACCCCGACCTCTTCATTCGTCACGAGGCGCCATTGACGCAGGAGGAGGCGCTGCGCACACTCACCGACAGACTCCTGCAGGCCGGCTACACGGAGGAACACTTCTACGACGATGTCTTGGATCGCGAGCGCGCTTCCTCGACCGCGTTCGGAGGCGACTTCGCTATCCCCCACTCGATGCGTATGGACGCCAACGGCACTGCCATTGCGGCGCTCGTTTGCGACGACGGCGTGCAGTGGGGTGCGGACAGGGTGCATCTCGTCCTACTCTTCGCACTCAGTCCCGATGGGCGCAGTACCTTCCGCGACGTGCTGGACGAAATCACGCACCTGTTGGCGGAAGGAACACTGGTCAACGAGCTGATCGCCGGTGGCACCAGCGCCGAGCAATTCATCTCGACATTTATGGAACTGCTGGACCGCGACGCTTCCTGAGCAAGACTGCGCGGTTCATTCCTCCACGAGCGCTGTGCCACAGGCATCCAGTAGCGCGAAGAGCTCGGAACATTGCCTCGTATCAAGTTCCGAGGTCATTCGCATGACCACCTTCTGAATACCCGCCTCGGCCTCGGCCAGCAATTCTTCAGCGGCGTTCGTCAGGTGGCTTGACTTTTCTCGCCGTTGTCCCGATTCCTCGGATCTCGCAAGGAGACCAGCTTTCTCCAGCATTTGGAACAGGGCGTTCATGGACTGCCGCGAAGCGAAGCTCCGCCGTGCCAACTCCGAACTGGTGACACCCGGTTCGATGTCGAAATTCCTGAGGCAAGCATATGGAACGACAGTCAGGCCGAGGGGACGAAGGATTTCATCCATGCGATGATTGAGAACTGCCTGGGTCGCAGTTACCCGGCGCTGGTCAGTGCCATGCGATCGGCGAGCTCGTAGTCCGGAGGATTGGCGGCCACGGCTCGACAGACTACTATTCCACAATGATCGAAATAATTCGATCATTGTGCGAGAGGGACCGATGACATGGCCGAAGTGCTGCTCTATCACCACATCCAGGGACTCACCGACGGCGTACAAGCCTTCGCCGACGAGCTGAGGCGAGCCGGCCACACGGTTCACACGCCCGATCTGTTCGAAGGGCGCACCTTCACCTCGATCGAGGAAGGATTCGCGTTCGCGGAGGAGGTCGGGTTTGAAGCTCTCGACGAGCGAGGGGTCGCCGCGGCAGAGGGGATGGGATCACACATCGTCTATGCCGGATTCTCGTTCGGCGTCGGGATCGCACAACGGCTGGCACAGACTCGCCCAGGCGCCCGAGGCGCACTTTTGATGTTCTCCTGCTTTCCCGTGACTGAGTTCAGCGATACCTGGCCGATGGGAGTCCCAGTGCAGATCCACGGGAATGGACGCGACGAGTTCTTCGGCGAAGACCTACCAGCTGCTCGCGCGCTCGCCGACTCAACGCCTGACGCCGAGTTGTTCCTCTATCCCGGCGACCAACACCTCTTCGCCGACTCCTCCCTTAATGCCTTCGACCCGGACGCATCCGCGCTACTCATGAAGAGAGTGCGAGCCTTCCTCACCTCGGTCTGACCGGAAGGCGGCCGACCGG
>JBDIAV010000059.1:0-21658 GCA_039812645.1 Actinomycetaceae bacterium | reverse complement strand
CCGGCTCACCGCCGAGTGAGACCGAAGAATGGACGGTCTTGTCGAGAATGGACCCCTAGGACACCCACGCGAGACTCAATTCTCGACCAAAGTGTCCATTCTCGACAATGCTCATCCGCCACGGCTCCCTCCATGCTCATCCGCCAGGGCTCCCTCCATGCTCATCCGCCACGGCTCCCTCCACACGCGTTGTTTGGGCGTATAGAAATAGAAGATGCATAGAAAGCGCTGGCGCAAAGAAAGAGTGTGGCGGGTGGCCGCCGTCATGGCCAGCCGCGCCCGCTCACACTAGACTGGTTGGGCTTGAGAGGTCCTTCCGATAAGAACAACCTGGTGTGGCCGGGACGGCAGCGCGTCGTCGGGACCCCTAGTGATTTGCTTAGATGGAGCATCATGCAGTTTGGAATCTTCACGGTCTCGGACATCACCGAGGATCCGACCACCGGCCGTACCCCGTCGGAGAAGGAGCGGATCGACGCCGTCGTCACCATCGCGAAGCATGCCGAGGAGATCGGTCTGGACGTCTTCGCTCTCGGCGAGCACCACAACCCGCCGTTTTTCTCCTCCTCGCCCACCACCACGCTCGCCTACATCGGCGCGCAGACCGAACGCATCCTGCTCTCCACCTCCACGACGCTCATCACCACGAACGACCCGGTGAAGATCGCCGAGGACTATGCGATGCTCCAGCACCTGACGAATGGCCGCGTGGATCTCATGATGGGCCGCGGCAACACCGGCCCTGTCTACCCGTGGTTCGGCAAGGACATTCGCCAGGGCATCCAGCTCGCGGTGGAGAACTACCAGCTGCTGCGCCATCTCTGGGATGAGGACGTTGTTACCTGGGAGGGCAAGTTCCGCACCCCGTTGCGCGGCTTCACCTCCACTCCGCGTCCGCTCGACGGCGTCGCGCCCTTCGTCTGGCATGGTTCGATCCGCTCGCCCGAGATCGCGGAGCAGGCCGCCTACTACGGCGACGGCTTCTTCCACAACAACATCTTCTGGCCCGCCTCGCACACGAAGCGCATGGTCAACCTGTACCGGCAGCGCTTCGCCCACTACGGTCACGGCCGCCCCGAGGACGCCATCGTCGGCCTCGGCGGCCAGTTCTACCTCGCGAAGGATTCGCAGCAGGCGGTGCGTGAGTTCCGCCCCTACTTCGATGTTGCGCCCGTGTACGGTCACGGCCCGTCGTTGGAGGAGTTCATGGCCGAGACCCCGTTGACTGTCGGTTCGCCGCAGGAGGTTATCGACCGCACGCTCGGTTTCCGCGAGATGGTGGGCGATTACCAGCGTCAACTCTTCCTCGTCGACCACGCCGGCCTGCCCCTCGCCACCGTCCTCAAGCAGCTGGACATGTTCGGTTCCGAGGTTTTGCCGGTGTTGCGCCACGAGTTCGAGGCGCGCCGCGCGCCCGGAGTCCCGGAGGCACCGCTTCATCCGCGGGTTCGTGGCAGCAAGTCCGCATCGGGGATTTGGGCCGACGACGCCGCACCAGCCCGCGATACGTCGCCCGGTTGGGTTCATCAGGACCGCCGCCCCGTCGACGACGTCACCGGTGCCAGCTTCTACGAGCAGGCTCCCACAGACGAGGCCGCCGTCGAACATGCTGACACTCTCCTCAAGGAGGCACGAGGAATCAAATGAAGATCGTAGCGATTTCCGCCGGGCTCTCCGATGCCTCAGCGGCTACCCAGCTTGCCCGGGCGATTGCCGAGAGCACGCTGGCGGGGGCAACCCCTGAGGTGGGACGTCGAAATACGTCAGGCGGGGAGCAAAACACAACTCCGCCCGACGTCATCTCATTGCGCGCCTACGCGCGCGACATCGCCGATGCCATGACACTTGGCTTCCCAAGTGAGAAGCTCGAAGCCCTCTTTCAGAAGGTGGCGGGCGCGGACGCCGTCGTCGCCGTTGCCCCGGTTTACAACGCCATGCCCTCCGGGCTCTTCATCTCGTTCTTCAATGTGCTGCCGGAGCAGACGCTGGCGGGCAAGCCGGTTGCACTGGGAGCCACCGGCGGAACCCCACGTCACAGCCTCGTTATCGAACAGGCAATGCGCCCGATGTTCATCTATTTGCACGCATTGATTCCCACCACCGCGGTCTACGCAGCGACGGAAGATTGGGGCGCGCCGGGCGAGGGCTTTGACGGTACTGCCGGCAAAAGCATTGCGAACCGGGTTGGGCGCGAGGGCCGGGAACTGCGCGCTTTGGTCGCGATGGCTACTGGAAATCCGGCCCTTATCGCGGCAGAACACGATGCGAGTAAGGACGACGACGAAGCGTCATGGACTGTTACTCACCCTTCAGCTGAACAAACTTCAGTTGAGCAGAGTTGGGCTGCTGACCCAGGCGGGGCGCCCGCGCCAGCTCAGACATCCGAGGGTACAACTGGTTCGGAGTTTTCTTCAGGTCGGGGATTTAAGTACGGTGCAAGGAGCGCCGATGAAGCCGCAGCGATTGAGCAGTTCCCGGATTTCGTCTCGTTTGAGGATCTGCTGAAGTAAACGAGGGTTTGCCCGGATGATTCGGGTGCTCAGCCGAATAGGCTCGTCGGCGGTGTGAAGCCCGGCCGCGCGTACACGGTGAAGCGGTAGCGCGGCCCCTTGACCGAGGTGTTCCAGCCGTGTGGCGAGCCGGGATTTGACGCATCGTTGGAGGCCACCCGGGTGTCAATACTCGCGGCGCTCCATTCTTCCGGGATTTCGGGGGCGAAGGCGTCCGCCCCGGGTACGTCGAGGTCCACGTGGGTGACGACGGCAAAATCGGCGAGAGGGAGAGCCTGCGCGTAAATCTGTGCTCCACCCATGATCCATAGCAGCGGATCTACATGCGTGGTTTCGCGACTCGTTCCCGGAACTACCGGACCAGACGATGGGACCGTGATCCTCTCGGTATCTCCGGCTTGCTCTGAGCCCTTAGCCTCTAAGGATAGGATTCCTTCGAGTATTCCCAGATTGATTGCCTCGTCGAGGCTGCGCACTACCGTCGCACCCGGCGCCTCAAACTGAAGATTGCGTGACACGACAATGTTCGCCCGTCCAGGCAGGGGGCGATATCTTTCGCCTAAACTTCCCCAGGTACGTCGGCCCATAATGACAGGATGTCCCATTGTCACACGCTGGAAGAATCGCAGATCCTCCGGTATGTGCCAGGGCATGGTGCCATCCCGGCCAATTGCGCGGCCGTGTCCTTGTGCCCAAATCATTCCAATTATGGTGTGCCTCCAGCCCTCTGAACGGCCATAATGTGCCATCGTACCGGCCTGGAGCTGTCAAGAAATCCCGCCAAGAGGTTTTTGTCCTACTGAGGTTTCCCTCTCGGCGTTCTTGCCGTGTATGACCACCGTTATGGTGAGTCCGATCCACGCTCCAAGCGAGTTAGCCACAATGTCGTTGACAGACCCGACGCGTCCCGGCATAGCGAACCATTGGATGAGTTCGATGATCGTTGAAGCTACAGGTAGCGCCACGTAGGCGATCCATAGCTGTGGTCTCGGTAGAAGAGATCCCAGAAGATAACCAAGGGGAATGAGCAGCGCGATATTCGCGGTGAACTCAACGCGGCGATAGGTGATCCAGGTGGGAAATCCATTCTCATGGAGGAGTTGGAAGAGATCCTTGAGTCGTCGCCCTAGATTGACATCGATGAACGGACTCAACGTAATAACCGCGATGAATACGATGGTTGCGGCGAGTCCAATGGCAGTATTGCGCTGAACTTTGTGCACACATCAACCTTACCGGTGTGTCTCGGAATCGGGACCGTGGTGGGCGTTACGTCGAGCGTCGTCCGTGCTAAATAGCGGCATGTAGGTCGTTGGTGTTGAAGCGAAGTGTGCGAACGTTGCGTCAGTGCTGCTGAGAACTCAGGATTCGTTGGTGAGTACCGGCATGTAAGCCCTTACTGAGGGAGTGAGGTATGAGTATTACGCAAATCGCTTCCTGAGATGAGAGGACCTTTTCGAGGGTTGATGCTAGCCTTGGAAATTGCCCCGACGAAGCCGACGGCGAATTGGGGTGTCCGCTACAACCGGGTGAGACGGACGAGCGTCGTAAAAGTTCGAGACAACCTCGAGAAATCAATAAAAAGAAGTGAGATTTCGGGCCGTGAACCGTGTTTTGGGCATTAATGAAGCGCAGATGCTTCACTATCGAGTTGATAGTCGGACACTGACGGGCAATAGTGTTCTGACTCTCAATGCGATCATCTCGTTCGCAGTGACCGATGAGAATGGAAAGATTATCCGAGGGCGGGGCGAAGCGCAGATGCGTGGTCCAGCCACCGGAGATTCGCGTCAGCGTTCGTTGAATCTGGTGAGTAGCTCTCTTCAAGAACTACATGGCCGGTCTCTCGATTTTTCATCGACGACGACGGCGCGAGAGTCTATTGCCTCCGTCATGTCTGAGATTCAGGTGGTGGAGTTAGGCACTCGGAGCGATGAGACGGGGGCCGAGGGGGAATCCGAGTCTAGCAATGAGACCCGGGAAGTGAGTCGTACTCTGCCTCGCCGTTCTGCCGGTGCATTATTTGGAATTGAATCTGCCCTGGTGAATCTGGCCGCCCAGGTATTGGGTGTTCCGGAGTCTGAAATCCTTGCCGGGGCGCCGACGGACGAGCATGCCGTCGAGCTATACCCGATGGTTCTCCCCGTCTCCCTCACGAGCGAGGAAGCACGCGGCCAGATCTTGGAAGAGCCAGCTTTCGCTGATCCTGAGGCGATGGTGTGGATTGACTTCGGCAAGAGGCTGACCCGGGCTGGAACTGTTCGATGGATCAGAGGTCTGCTTCGGAATACCGATTTTCGGGAGTCCAACCAGAAGGTATATCTGTTCCGTCCTCTGAAGAAGGGCTTGGAGGACCAATACCCTGCGTTGATGGATGAGGTTGAGGGAGCTCTCACCCAACTATTCCATGATCGAGTGGTTGTGGTCGGTGATGTCTTCTCGGAGAACTTCGATGTGCCGTCATCGCTCTACCAACGTAAGAGCTTTGCTGTCGCTGTGAGGCCTACCGCTATTGGTGGCATGTTCCCCACGCTTGACGTCATTCGTCCGGTGCTTGATCACGGTGGGCTAGATGTGTTCCTTATCGACAACAGCAGCGGTACAGCAGTGGCACGCTCGTTGCTCGTCCAATTGGCGAAGGCGCATCCGTCAATCAAGGGTGTCGTGTCCCCCTCATTCAACGGAATGGACCGTGATAGTGATGAGGCGCTTGAACTGACGAGCGAGTTTTGGGATGCGATCATCCAGAACCCGACGGCGAAGATCGAGAACACGGGCGAAATCTTCCGGCATAGGCTCGATGAGGTGCCGAATTACTTCGAAGAAGAACGCTACCTCGGCCCTGTGGGGCCTAAGGGCGCCAAGATGCGGCTTCTTCAGAAGGCGGCGCTACTTGCGGGTTTTGACACGTATCAGTACTCCAAGGCAGCCTTCTCGATCGAGGACCAAGCGGGAAATAGTCTGGCCTTTCTCTCTAGTGCCACACCACTTAATTCCGCGGTGGCCAAGGCAATCTGTAATCACAAAGAGACGACAAGGTTTATTCTTGCCCGAAACGGTGTCCCGGTTCCCCAGGGCCGGAGTTTCCCAAACGGTGCGTACGATTCTGCGCGTCGTTATGCGGCACAGCTCGGGTACCCCGTGGTTGTCAAACCCGCGATGGGAACCCAAGGAATTGGCGTGGTTGCTGGAATTCGCAACGAAGAAGAACTAGATCTGGCGTTCTACAACTACGCATCGAGCCGACTTTCTGATCAGGGATTTATTGTTGAGAAGCACCTGTACGGTGAGGAATACCGGATCCTAGTTATCGGAGATAAGGTCGTCGCGGCTGTGCGGCGAGAGGCTGCGTCAGTGGTAGGCGATGGGCTGCACACTGTTGCCGAGCTGATCATCCGTAAAAATCGATTCCGTCGTACGAATCCGCAGCTGGGAAGTAGTCCGATCACCTACACGCCCGATACAGTTCACATGCTTGAAGAGCAAGATCTCACCATGGCCTCCGTGCCCGAGGCGAATCGCAAGGTTCTCCTGTCGAGTTCCTCGAACATCTCTCAGGGCGGTGACTCGCGAGAGCTGACTGATCTTCTCCATCCCAGCGTTATTGAGGTATCGATCGCGGCGGTTAAGGCTGTTCCAGGGCTTAACTACTGCGGTGTTGATTTCCTTCTTGAAGATCCTTCTCAGCCTGTTGATCAGCAGTCCGCCGGCATTCTAGAGTTGAACGCCCAGGCCGCGACGGGAACCGCTGTTTACCCGCTTATTGGCACACCTCGGCCAGTCCTTGAGACGGTCATTGACCAGTGTGTCAAGATGTACGATCTTGACGTTGCCCCGCCGCCAAATCCAGAGAAGCTTTCACTTCAATTGAAAATTCGTGGCAGGGTAACCGGAGTCGGGTACCGCAACTGGTTTGTGAAGTGGGCCCGCGAGTTCGGCGTTGTCGGTCATATTACGAACGTGTCCCGGAGAGCTGTTGAAGTGAAGATGTCGGGCCCAGCTCTTGCTGTCGCGGCATTGTCGGCAGCTGCAGTAACGGGACCTCCTAAGGCAAAACCCACGTCTGTGATCTCTCATCACATTCCTGAACTCGACGATGTCGATTTCGTGAAGCTTGCGAAGCGTGTTGCTCCCGCTCAGGATGAGAAGAGCGGCACAACGCCCACGGTGAAAGTAATTACCAGGAAGGTAGCACGATGGCTGCGCCGACGCTGATTGATATGTCGAAAATTGATCCTAATGATCTCGACGGCATCCTTGTTCTGCAGGTGCTGTTGTCGCAAGGTTTGGAAATCTCGGTCTACACCAGGCAAGTGATTATTGCTCAGTCGGCAGAGAATCGGGATTTACCGCGATTGTCGTTGGTTCATGGCGTCCCAGATACGACGATTCTTACGTCGGCCGTCACGGTTCAGAACAAGCGCATGCGGCGCGCTCTTCTAGAGCGTAAGGGTATTCCCGTTCCCAAAGGTGCCAACTTCTCTATTGGGCGAGGAATTACCTTGTCGAGGAAGTTTGCCAAGGAGATTAAGTTCCCTGTTGTGATTAAGCCCGGCAAGGGAGACGTGGGTTTTTATAACTTCACGAATGTTCGCAACCTGCGGGAGATGAACGCGGCAATCGCGAAGATGAAGGTCCCTGTTCACGAACGTGATCGCGTTTTCCGGGCGGCCTACACTCCCATGGAGCTGGGCATGCCGGGTGAAGAGAATGGGCGCCCCACGGTATCGAAAAGCTATCGATTCTTGGTAGAGAAGCGTGTCGAGGGAACCTTGCTTCGTTTCTTGGTATGCGAGGGCAAGGTCGTATCTGTAGTGCTCTGCGAGGGAGCTCTTGCAGATGGGAAGCTTCAGCATGCTGAAGAGGTCCTGGACAGGATTCATCCGGAGTTAATTGCTAAGGTCGAAGAAGCTAACGACGCGATTCCTGGACTGGCTGTTGCGGCGATTAACGTGGTGTCGACTGCTCCGGAGCTTCCGCTGTCCGAGCAGGAATACTGGGTGGTTGATTTCTGGGAGAGACCACTTCTATGGGTGCAGGCTCGAACAGATGCTGATAACGAGGAAGCTTTGGCGGAACATATCGTCGCAAGTTACTTCGCCCGACGTGGATACTCTATGAAACCATGCTCCTCTGAGGTAACGGTAGGGTTCCAGATTCATGCGTTGCCTTCGGCCTCGAGTTCCCGTGATGCCCTCATGGAGGCGGTTGAAGGGCTGAACATCAGCTGTGATATCACCGAGGTCTCCGATTATGAGGGTCGGATCTCAGGAACCCTTACTGGTTCCTCATTCGTGGTTGCTTCTCTCGTCAATGCCATCACGAACGAGGAAATTGCGGGAGTCCCGGCAATGGCTTTGGATCTCCTTCCAACGGACGGTATCAGTTCGGAGGGGTTGAACTGATATGTCGGATGTGGGCAAACGCTGTGCGGAGTAGTGCTTTGCCTGCCAGTTCAGAGGCTGTCCTACCTACAGAGACAGCAAGAAGTCACGTCAACGTCGGAGAGGTTTAAATACAAATGAGTGCATCTACTCCTTATTGGTCGCGGGGTTTCTCTCCGGAAGTTGTCAGGGGAGTTCCTAACCTGAATGCTCTGACGAGCATGTGTATCGCGTTGGAAGCGTGGCGGCGAGGCCTTCGCGTTTCCTTTACCGCGAGTAGTCTACATAACTTCACTGTTACCGACGGTGAAACGACGATTGATTTTAATTGTTGCCGTCCAGACTCCCTCACTTCTCGCGCCGACTGGTTGAAGCTTGTTCGCAAGTGGGACACCAATCAGGTGCTCTCGACTCAAGGATTCCCGGTTCCTCGGGCCGCCCAGCTACGTACCGCAATTGTCACGGAAACTGAACTCAGGACCCATGCTGAAGAGCTTGGGTATCCACTTGTTCTTAAGCCGAATGACGGTTCTGGCGGTAAAAACGTCATGCTGAACCTGCGGACGTGGGAGGAACTCAAGAGCGCGTACAACCATTTGGCAACAGTGGAGAACGTCCGTGTTGTGCAAATGGAGACCTACCATGAAGGTGATGACTACCGCGTACTGGTTGTCGGTGATCGTGTTGCGGCCGCGTGCCGCCGTGTCCCCGCCAACGTTGTGGGTGATGGGGTGCATACGATCCAGCAGCTGATTGATGCCAAGAATCGGGTGCGCCGTACCAACCCTCATTTGTCCAACGGTTTGATTACCGTGGATGACCGTGCTATGGCATATTTGGCGGAACAGGGAGTCTCTTCGCTTGACACAGTTCTCTCCGCGGATAAGCTCGTGTTCCTTGGTAGAGTCGCGAATGCTCTCGCTGGCGGCGATGTTCAGGATGTCACGGATACGCTACCGAATGGTCTCAAAGAAACGGTTGTCCGGGCTGTTCGAGCCATACCGAATATTTATGTGGCCGGTGTGGACATTCTGTATCGCGAAGGAGATGGTCCTTCGGACTTTACAATCATCGAGATGAACTCCCGGCCTGAGATCACGGTGAACATGTACCCCACCATTGGCGTGGGTCCTGACGTTCCCAAGGCTTTCATTGACTTCTTCTTCCCGGACCAGCCGCGCGACATTGTTGCTAGGGACAATATGTTGCGATTCGATCCGATGGCGATTCAAGAGTTCCTTGAGACAGGCATCTCGGATTCCGTATCACTCAAGCCTGTACCCGAGCATCGTTTCCGGTTCCGCAGAGTGGTATACCTCGGCTCGAGCGCCAGTGTAAGGAAGCTGAATCCGCGCCAGGTCGTTCTGCTTAAGCGAGCCGCTAACAGCAACGATGTTATCGGACACCTGAGAGTCCGTGGTGATGAGGTGCAGCTCATTGTGGGAGCGAACAATAGGGCTTCAGCTGAGCGACTCATTGAAGGAGTCGCCAAGAGGATGGGGGCCACCGTCGGTGAAGAACGCCGATGGAAAGGGATTCTGTCCATGGGATTCGAGGTACCAGAAGAGCTGATCAAGCGAACAGAGCAGTAGCTGTGTCCCCCTTGGATTGATCACCGGGAAGCCTATTTGATCGTCGGAACCTCCGGCCGGCCACGAGTGATGGCCACGAAAGACCATCACCGGATTACGTTTGAGTGTGAGAGAGATTGCCAGCATGCCCCAACAGGATTCGAGTCCACGAATCGAGAATACTCTGGAGTCCATGGCCAGCGCCGACGAGTCACTTCGGCCCGTCATCGATCAGTACGAGAAACTTGGGCGGCCTCTGAGCATGCTCACTGTTGTTAACGCGGCGGAACGTACTGAGAATGCTCGTCCGGAATGGCTCGGAGGAACCAATATTCTGGTTCATCTAGATGATCGAACTATCCCGATGTTCTCAGCCTTTGGCCCCGAATCCGTCGTCGGCGCCTCGGTGGCCACGAACAAGACGTTAACTAGGGAGCTGTTGACGGCCGCAGGTGTTCCGGTCCCGGCGGGTAAAACCGTGGCTTCTGCAGATGAGGCGGTTGCAGTACAGCGTGAGATTGGAGCTCCCGTTGTCCTCAAGCCCGTCGGTGGAGGTATGGGTCGAGGTGTTACTGTCAATGTCATCGATCCCGAAGACATTCGGCAAGCATATGAGTATGCAACGCGGGAAGACTCCACGGTTCTTGTCGAACAGTACATCGCTGGATACGAGTACCGTATCCACGCCACCCCGGCCCGACCGATTGCTGCCTTCCGACGGCTTCTTCCTAACGTTACTGGAGATGGCGTTTCCACGGTGAAGGCACTCGTCGAACTCAAGAATGAGAAGCGTAAGCTACATCCCACAACCGCCCACTATCCCATTCCCATTGACGATGTGGCTGAAGGGTTCTTGCAACGATCGGGATTGAGCTGGGATGCCGTCCCAGAACAGGGCCAATACGTCGTCGTTCGTGATGTGAATGGTTTGACGAGCGGCGGCGATTCCGAAGCTTGTTTTGCGACGATGAGCGAGGCGACCAAGCAAGCAGCAGCCGATGCTGTTGCAGCTATCCCTGGAATGGCCTGGGGCGGGGTGGATATCATCGAGGATGATTTCACCGGACTGCCCTATGTCATTGAGGTGAACACTCAAGCGAGCTACCAAGGTGCAAGTTTCCCGGTCTATGGCGAGCGGATGGATGTGGGAGGCGAGCTCTGGAAGGAAATTTACGCGCAATCAAGCCCGAACGTCACAGAGGATCCAATAGTTCCGCAGCCTTTGGCCGACGGTCCGCGTTTGCTTGTTGAGGAGGATTACCCCGGTACCGGCAAGGTGTCGATTGGCGCGCTTATGCGGCGTGATCTGGAGAAGCAAGGGTACTCCATTGAGAACCGTAACCGATGGGTGTGGACAGCTCAGAAGGATGGCGGACCTGAACACTGGCTCGTCGGAACTGGGACTACTCGAGACCAAATCGTTGCGACCTTCCCCCTCCGTAAGCGGAGGATCTGGAGATCACTTCTGATGTCCGCTGGTTTGCCGCTTCCCACCGGGCGATTTGCCCGAACACCTGAAGCACTACGAGCTTTCCAAGAGAAGATGGGCGGCACAGTTGCAGTCTTTCCGGCGGGAAAGCATGTGAGTAATGGTGAGAGCACCGTTCTTCGCGCAGGAAAAGAAATGGATCCCGTGCGCTTTGCCTCGCGTTCTGAGTGGTATGTTATCGAGCGGAAGCCTGCGATTCGTCTCAGGGTCATTGCCTCGAACGAACGCGCTATGGTGGTGATTCATCGTTTCCCCACGCAGGGTGAAGTATCTGCTGAAGATATCGAGTGTGCTTCTGTATTGGCTGTACAAGCGGTGCGAGCGATGCCGCAGCGTCGCTGGGCAGCTGTTGATATTGCAGTAACAGGTTCATCAACCGAAGGTTCTTCTGCCGGTACCTGCTACATTGAGGAAATGTCGATTCGTCCGAACTTTAGGCGCAGGGAACTTATCGTGGCAGGATCGATGGAGGATGTCTTTAACGAGATTCTCTCCTAATACATACCCGAGGCTTGCCCATTCCTAGGACTTTCTCCTCTGGAGTTTCACTGACAGAACATGCTGGTCTGGTGTAAACGCCGTCAAGTAGGATGCCAAATAGATTTGGCAGAACGATGTCTCTATATGTCATCGGTCGGTGGGAACCTTCTCCCCGATTTCTTAACAAACAGGAATGGCGGAAATTTATGACTGAAGAGTCGCATCGGCTACCTCAGAACCTGAAAGCGCATTGGGTCTGGGCAATTGCCTTGGGATCCGCAATTGGGTGGGGAGCTTTCATTCTTCCGTCCGACTGGATTGGAAAAGCCGGACCGTTAGGGGCCTTGCTCGGATTGTTTATCGGCGGCCTTCTAATGATCGTCGTTGGTGTCAGTTATGGCTTCCTGGCTCGTGTGTTTCCGGTATCCGGAGGTGCATTTGCCTACACCCTCATCGCTCTCGGACGGCGTCACGCTTTTGTTTGCGCCCGATTCATGACATTGGGCTATGTTTCCATTGTGGCGTTGAATGCCTCAGCTCTCGGAGTTCTCGCGCGCCATATTGTGCCGGAAGTGGCGGAATTTGGCTATCTCTACACCATTGCTGGTTGGGACGTGCACTTTGGAGAGGTGGCAATTGCAACTGTTGGGCTTGTATTCTTCGCTTTCCTGAACGTGCGTGGCGGTGGAAATTCAGCGCGTCTCCAGTTCTACATGTGCCTTCTGATGATTGCATCGATGCTCATTGTCTTCTTTGGTGTGCTCTTCTCTGATCAAGGTCAGATCAGCAACATGGAGCCGCTGTTTGCTACGGACAAGGCACCCATCGCTGGGGTTCTTGCCATCGTTGCTATTGCTCCATGGGCCTTTATCGGATTTGACAATATTCCTCAGACGGCTGAGGAGTTTAGCTTCTCTCCCTCGAAGGCATTCCGGCTCATCTGGCTTTCTCTTCTTGTTGCCGCAGCCTTGTACATGCTCATGATTGTGACCACCGCTGTGGGCGCTCCGTGGCAGGAGCGCTTGGCTGGAAATCCTGTCTGGCTGACAGCAGATATCGTGCGGGAAACAATGGGTACACCGGGTGTCACCCTTCTGTGCATTGCCGCTTTTATGGGTATCTCGACCGGTCTCAATGGCTTCTACATGGCGAGCTCTCGCGTGCTGCTTGCTATGAGCCGTGCGGGTATGGTTCCGCAAGCCTTTGGTCGCATTCATCCTAAGTACAAGACTCCGAGCGTGGGTGTCTTGTTTGCCTGTGGAGTCAGCTTCATTGCCCCGTGGTTTGGCCGCACGGCATTAAACTGGATCGTTGATATGGCATCGATTGGTTTCACCTTTGCCTTTGCTTACACGTGCTTGACCGCTTACCTGTTCTCTCGCTGGTCCAGTCAGACCGAGATTGTTCCGGGTGCAGCATCAACCAAGCAGAAACTGCTGGCTGGACTTGGGGTTGTCGTCTCCCTAGCTTTCATGCTTGTTCTATTGGTACCAGGTTCCCCGGGCCAGCTCTCGACGCCGTCCTTTATCGCGATGGGTGCATGGGCTCTCGTTGGACTGATCTTCTACTTTACGTCGGCCAAGCGCAGTGCCAGCCTGTCCGATGATGCACTCGACGTGGCCGTACTTGGCTCTGTGCGTCCAGTTTGGGCCAGAACAAGCCTTGAACCGGCGTCGCGGTCATAATAACTAGAGGTGACTCTCCAGCGTTCGTACGGTCCGTAATAATTTTGTAGGGTCTGTAATAACGTTGTAAAACGAGGATAGGAATGTGGGGTGCTCAGCGGCATATGCCGCTGAGCACCCCACATTCCTAGTGACTAGATAAAGATCGAGCCGGCAAAGATATCAATACCGGGAGAGTTTTCTTTGCTAGGAAAGTGAACTCAGTTGGAAGGGAAGGTCACCGAGCTAATGGGTGTCCATCCTTTCGTCCCGTTCTCGTTCTCCACGAAATAGAAGTTTTTGAGGGACCTCAAGACTGACAGGATGCTCCCTCCACGCAGTTCTTCCACCACAAGTGACTGCCGTGAGGGCAATGCGTACAAGGGTGTGGGTGCCTCAACGATGCCAATCGTGTTCTTTTCGAGTTCGCGCGGCTGAAGTAAAGCGACATCCTTCGCGTCAATATATCCGACCAGGCCGTCTCGACGAATCTTGAACCATCCAGAGCGCTCACCCAGTAACTGGACCGCATACATATGAGGAACCCTCAAGATCTCCACTGAAGATTCATGAGGTTCCACCCGCACTGATGCTGTAGGAACGCTGATTCTCCCTACCTCCCAGGCGGCAGCTTCCCGCTCGACACCCATCGAGGGTAAGAAGGTGGCTCCTCTTCTTTGTGCCGCTCGATAGATTTCTTTCATATCTTCGCCGGGCAAGCCTGGTTTAGCCATTCGGGAGTAAATCGAGCCAAACCATTCGGGACGGGACACTCTTCTATATTCGTCAAGGTCGAACGACTCGTGGTAAAGATCAAGGACGTCGTCGCCTAGGGCATCAAGAGCAAGTAGTGTCTTTCGGCACTTCATGCACCTGCCACAATTCCTGACATCGAGAAGGCATACCGTGAGATATCGGTAGCTTTCGGGTACCTGACTGACGATCCGGGTTTTCTCAAACCGGCTCCATGCTCGATTCGAGTTGAAAAAACGAATGCTCCCGGTAGAGAGATAAGGAAGGAGCCACTTCTCATACGCTGCAGTATCCGAGCGCAAAGAGAACTGGAAGAGATCAAGGTTGATTGCCGACGAATAGAAGTAGGTGCCCAAGCTGTTCTGTAGCATGAGCGCCGCAGCAGCATTACGGTACGTATGGGTCCAGTTGAAGAAACTCTTCCGAAAAGCTCGACGCAGGAAAGGCGAGAGATTCGAATCCAGGACCAAGAGTTTGTATCCGTACTCCTGGCAGAATTCACGAACACGGATCAGCTGGCCTTCATAGAGCTCTCTGGGTGTCAGTTCGCTATGGCCCAGCTCCAAATCCGTTCCATGATGCGCACCCACATTAAAGTAGGTAAGGTGAGTCAACGTGTAGTTAGGCGCATCAATAGGATGTGCATACTCACTCAAAGTTGCGAATGAATCAATACCGAGTGACATTCCCGTGCCAACACCCGATGTATTAAATGTTTTTCCCGTCCGGGGAGCATTGATTTTGAGTTCCTTGGCACGTATGCCACCTAATTGGAGCTGGGGAATGACGTGATATGTCAGGTTATAGTACAGCTCTTCAGAGATGGGAATCTCCGATTCGATGGTGTCGTAACCCTGGAGCATGGCTAGGGGCAATACCGCGACAACTGCGGCATCGCAACGATCGATGACCAGTTGTCCCTCCGGGGTTTCGAACCACAGTTCGTGCTCACCAGTTTCGGTGACAACGGGAAATGTAACTCTCATGCCTGTTGTCGTCGAGTCGCTGTCAACTCTTATTTTCCCGAGTCTGACAGACTTCACCTTAGTTCCCTCCAGAGTGTGGCCCATTATCACTATAATACGATAGCCATGTCTTACTGAGCTAATACGTCCGAAAGATTTGAAAGAGGACTTTTTCGTACAATGTAGGAGGTCAGGGCACGGTTAAGCCTAGATTCTCATATGGAATGAGCGCTCTATTCTCCACATGCGGGGTGTGTCGCAGAATGAGACCCACGTGTTACTTTGTGACCTGCCTGGGGTCGTTTATCGTCGCGGGATTCACACTATGGACTTTGGCCCCGCACTCAACGGCCATCCCGTAGAATCTGTCGTCAGGCAGATTTGTTAGGCCATTTGACAGGGGAAACCACATGCAAGTTAGCGCCCTGCTACAAGAGTTGCGTAATGCTGGTTCGAAGGACATTGACTACCAAGGCTCCACCGAGGCAGAGTTTGTCGGCCTTGCGGTCCGTGCGCGCCAGTCCACTGCAGAAGGACGTTGCTTCTTTCTCGTTGATGACCACTGGCCAAAGTACTGGCGAAAAGCCACGACTTGGTCGCAAGAGTCAGCTCCAAGGAAGATCCGAGCGGCGCGTGCCCACGGTATTTCATGCATAGTTGTGTCACGAGACATCCTCACCCCTGAGGTCGAACGTGAACTAGAAGGCTGCAACGTCTTCTATGTGGACAACTCGTACAGATTCTATTTTGCCGTCGGATACCAAATTCGCCGGCTCAATATGGATTGTAATTTGACGCTGATTACCGGATCGGTCGGTAAAACAACTACGACGGGTATGATTGCGCACGCTATCCGTCACCTCAATCAGTCCGTCTTCGTGACGCATGGTAGCCAGAACGTCCCTGTGGCGGTGATCCGGAATGTCTCGCAGACCGAAGGCTATGACCATGCGGTTATTGAGGCCTCTCACGGGGCTTGCCAGGCCTTCACAAGGCTCAAATATTCTGTTGACGCCAATGTTTCGGTGGTTACGTCGATTGCCGAGGCGCATCTTGATGTCCTCAAGACCCTTGAGAATGTTGCAAAGGTGAAGTCGGCGGTCTTTGACGGCCCGCCTCCTGCTGGCACAGCTGTGATCTGCCTGGATGCACCGTATTCCGATATCCTCGTCCGACGTGCGGTCCAAGCTGGTAGGCAACTTGTCACCTATGGTGAATCGCCTCTAGCAACGATTCGTCTTGTGGATTATGTACCGGATACGCGGCGCGCAACTGTCGAGATTGGACGTGAGCGAATCACGTATCATCTGGGTATCGATGGCAAACACATCGCAATCAATAGTCTGGCAGTCATTGGAGTGCTGCGAGCCTACGGCATGAAGAACTGGCGTGAGGGAGTCGAATCACTCGTTGACTTTGTACCCGTCTCTGGACGCGGTGAGCGCCTGACGATGGATATTGCCCCTGGGTTGCGGATATCGCTGATCAATGAAGCATATAACGCAAATCCAGCCTCGATCCGAGCATCACTGGAGTCTCTGTCATCGCGGAACTCGGATGATGGAGGACGGAAGATTGCGATTCTCGGAGACATCCTGGAACTCGGCGAACAATCCGAGGCTGCTCATCGTGGCCTAGCTGATCCAGTGGCGTCCGCAGACTTGGATGAGATCATCCTCTTTGGAGATGAAATGCGTGTTCTCCACGAAGAACTCACTCGGAGAAGAATTGAGTGCCATCATTTTTCCGATGTGGATGAAATGGCTAATGCGCTTCCTTCCCTTCTGAAGGATGGAGACGAAGTTCTCGCCAAGGCATCACACTCCATGGGACTGAACGCTTGGGTGAGTAAGCGGACATCCGAAAAGGAGTAGTCGGGGCAGACCGATCCTTCTTGGTATGACTGTGGCCACGGTAGATCCGTGGCCACAGTCATACCACCGGGAATCCTAGCGGGTCATGCCGCTGTCGAAATTCTGGACAGTGGTATTTCTGAAGGAAAAAGCTTTGGCCCACCGGAGCACCTGGATGGCCTTACTATCCTTGCTGCCTTCGGTTAATCGGCGTCAGCGAGCCAGTGCACAGTACCGCGAAGAATATCCGATGAGGTATTGCCATGAAAGGTGATCCGACCTGTTGAGGTGATGCCAACCTCGACCGTGCGTACAGAATCTCCGTCGCGGACGGTGCAAAGCCCAAATGCGAATGAATGCGGGCGGAATCCTGAAGGGATGATTCCAGGCACGGATGCATTGGCCGGAACTTTAGCTGCGGCAATGAGTAGCTCCACGTGTTGTCCTGATCGAGATAGGACAACACGTGCACCCGTCGCTGAGAGATCGGCTCCGGGGATATTTATGGACATTGGTTGTGAAAGGCTGCTTGTCGGACGGATATTCTCTATCGTCTTGCGCAATAGAGAATGAGGATCCTCGAGGATCTGAGTGACCTTGTTTTCGGTATCTGTGATTTCTGGACTCCGGGCGACTGTATGCTCGGCTGCCCGATCAAGAATCATTCGGGCATCCGAGTAGCGTTTATTGGCAGGGAGTGCACCCATAGTGACAATCACTTCGCGTTCTTTATTCCCCACGAGCATTGCGACGTTGCCGCCGGTGAGAAAGAGTGTTCCCGTTTTCCCAGCGATGAACTCGGAGAAGCGTTGAGTACCTCTGACGCGGATACTGTGGACTGCGGTAATAGTGCGTGGATTGCTTCCAGCTACGGCTATATCTTTGCGCAGTTCACCCATGATTGAGAGGAGGAGGGCATCCTCGTGAGCGATCCTCCACAATAACTCACCCATCTGGCGTGCCGTGGCACGGTTTGATGTCCCAAGTCCGGAAGCATTCGTGAAGATAGCATTGTCCCAACCCCACTCCGCAACGGTGTTGCCCATCTTTGCAATGAATCGTTCTCGGCCTGAACCTGTGCCAGAGAGCTGGGCTCCCACACGCGAGGCTAAGAGTTCTGCTGCGACGTTGTGAGAAGGCAACATCGCTAGGTAGAACAAGTTGCGGTAGGAGATTTCGTCACCTGGGTAAAGAGCCGGTGCAGATCCAGTGAGATTGTCGTCGTCGGTCAGAGTGATGGTTTCGTCCAACCGCTCATCGGTGATAGTTTGCCGAGCAAGGTAAGCTGTGAGCATTTTTGTCAAAGATGCGGGCGTCTCCAGCCGGTCGGGGTTCTTGCAAGAAACCAGGTCACCGTTAGCTCGCATGAGGGCGGCTGAACGGGATAATAGAGTATCTTCCAACCTTTGACCGATTGCTGTGGTGAATGACCATAGTGTCCGAGTCATGCGTTCCCGTATCGACTCCGAAGGAATCCCCCGATAAATCAAGATGGGCCCGATGTTTCCTACCCAGTGTCGGCCACTTCCTCCCTTTTGGTGGTTTCCGATGGTGAGACCTGAGAAGGAATGAGTGTTCTGTGAGTTGCTTCCGCGGATGTAGCCCACCTGTAACGATCCATCGATGAACATGGTAGAACCTGAGGGCTCGTATGCGCCATTGATTTGGTAACCGAGAACGTGAGGCTCGGTGTCAAGAGCTGAAAGTGTAGCGAATTTGGTACCGGAATACGTCGCCCATTGGTTGGGGGATCCCGGAGATGCAAAGATGACGTGGCGTTGCGTTGGAGATACTCCATCGACGAGATATCGTCCGAGCTCACTGGGGCTGGAGGTAGCCAGCTGTGCCAAAGTCATGATGAATAAAGGCTGGTTTAAGGATGGTGTGACCTCAGAGCTTCGTAATTCGCTCGCCCCGTCGATGCCGTATGTTGCCGCCCCAAGACCATGGAAAGCAGTTTCATCCCATAGCGGACCGGAATCTATGTTCTCTGCAACAGCATCTGGCAGATTGCCGAGAGAGTCGGAGATGGATACCACATGACCGTTGCTGATCCTTCGGGTCGTTGGATTTGAGGGATCATATAGGGCATACCAGCCATCAACCTTGGCAAGCTCAAAGATAATTCGAAATGCTGGCTGCGGAGAAATGTTCTCCATGATCGAAACCTCTTTTCATACCCTACAGATCAATCGAGTCTCATCATTTCACAATGAATGTACTGAGGAAGATTCTGACTGCACCGTGACAGGCTATGTGGGCGCTTTTCATTCCCTTCATAAAACTCACTTGGCGAGTATGGTTTCCCAGACTCGTTCGAGAGAACCCGCGACCACTGAGTAGTTGGTATTGATCAAGGGGTCGATGGAGAGTCCTTCGACCAAGGGAGTACGGCCTCGGGTAATGGACCTGCGGAAGACGATAGCGACCGCACCCCACCGTAGTTCAGGAACTGCTCGGACCGCTTCCACTGCGACCTCACTAGCGGTAGCACAGAGTTCAACAGGGAAGTCAGCGTCAGCGAGGATAGCGAGAGGCCGACGAGGGGAAGCAAGGACCCAGCAACGGTCCCCAGAAGGGACTCCTTGAGCCATCCAGCGATGGCGAAACTTCTTTGGCCATGTGTCGACATCAGCATACGAGCTGACTGTCCTCGTGCCCCCGGATTCCCAGGGACGTCTGATGCGCACAAGTTTGATATCGCCATCGACTGTGTCAAAGAACTCGCGAAGCTCTTCCCGGCTAGTGACCATACGGCCGCGAGGACGCATAATTCCCGCGCTGTGGAGCAATCCACGGACAATTGCATGCCGCTGTACGGAGCGGTGAACGATATCGAGGTCTCGTGTCGTGGCGCATCCTCGTAGCCACTCCACACGGCCGGAACGAGATACTGCTTGGACAACACCCTTTGCAGATTCCTCGAGACTCCAGCCTGTGGATCGAAGGTAGGTGTGGAACAGGGAAGGGAGCCGAGCCTGGCCATTGTCATCTTCCGTTGCGGAGAAGGCCAAGGGGAGAGGGGTTTCCAAGGCGGACAATGGTTTGATGGAGTTTGCGGCAGTAGTTGACGCTGTTTTCATACGAGCTTTGAACAGCAACTCGTCGATCGGTTGAGGCGTACCGTAAAAGGGGTAGCGAGCTCCTCCAATGCCGGCGTCTGAGTTAACCTCGATCACTTGTGCAACACCGTCCGGGCCGATAAGAACATCGCAGCCTGCCCACGCAAGTCCAGGAATGGCAGCTACTGCCTGAGCCACGGTTTTCTTGACGCTGTCTGAAATATGTGCGGAACACTCGTACGGTTCTCCTCCGCTGCTCAACCCTCCGATGTCTCGAACAACGAGGGCCTGGCCGGCAGGCAAGACGCTTTCCAAAGTGAGTTTAGAACGTCGAAGGTGGCGCTTCGTTCGGGGGTCAACTGGAATGTAGGTCCCCACGGTGCTGGGGCACTGCTGTCTTTCAATGTTCTTTGCTTCGATGAGCTCGGCGATCGTCGAGGAACCATCGCCGAGAACCCAGGGAAGGATACGCCGGACAACGCTCACGCATGTGTCCTTCGTAGCGAAACAGCGGTAGTCAATAGAATTGGCGACGTATTCTTCCGCCAGAACATCCCCGAATTGTCCGGCTCTTTTGAATGCGGTTGTGATTTCGTTTGGACCGCGAAGGTTGACAGTCACACCCCGTCCCTTCATGCCGAAACGAGGCTTGATGACGATCGGACCGCGGATCTTCTCTCGGAAGCTGATGGCCTCTTCAGGGCTTTGCACGAGAAGACCTTCTGGGGTCGGTACGCCTGCTTGCCGCAACAGAGACTTGGTCAGGAGTTTGTCAAAAATGATTCGGGCACCCACATGAGATTCTGTTCCTTTGTGCCCAAAGAAGAGGAATCGATTCTGTTTCATGTGCGAGACAGCCGCGTATGTTCCAAACCACTCGGTGGAAGCCCCCTGTGCTTCACCGATTTGGGTAAGCATCACTACGCCCGGACTTCTCCGGTGGGTCCTATATTCTTCGATTACTTTCAAGGCTTCTTCGTCCTCGAAAAGGTTTCTCGGAGGCAAATGTTCTATAATGTTCAAAGGCAAGGGTTCCGGCGAGGGGCTGGCTGGTGCAACGGCGCTTTGTTGCTCGCGCCTGATTCGAGACAGTCTCAATGTAGCTGTTCCCTCTTTATGAGTCACGGCCAGGAAACCCTTGCGCTTACTGGTATCTAGCCTATTAAATGTACGAAGTAATTCTCTGTAATGTATTGTACAGTCTAATTATTTTCTGTACGTATATAAAAATTTGTTAGATCATGTGGGCGGTTGAAGTCACGTGTCTCGTCTGAAAGATGAACGAGCGGCTCCTCATCGGATACGACCTCATGCTTTCTTAGAGACTTGTCTCCGATAAGAATACCTTCCGTTACGGCTAGTCCGCTGACAGAACCTCCTTCGAGTGGCAGCCCCACGTATGAACGGTATACTTGCCACCCCTTGCAGGTGCTGATCTGCCTAGTGAGATATGCAGTACGTACGACACTCAAATGATGGCTGAACTCTGCACGGTCCCACGACTTGACCGCAACGAGTGATTTCTTTGTCCCAAAGAACGTCATCGTACTACGTTCCGTGCTGAAGATGATGTCCATGGCTTGGTCGGTGTAGTACGTGTCGCCATAAAGGAAACATATGCCATCGCATAGCAGTTCGGGGACGAATCGATCTAGCTCGATTTCATTGCGACGTGGGATATAACGGATGGCGCCAGGGGTCTCGCAACGTGGGTCGGAAGACGAGATGATGATCTCGGCTGTGGGATTTCGTTCGGTCACTTGACGAACGATCCGCTCTAATAGGGTTTCCTCTTCTACGGATATGAGATGTTTGGGTATACCGAGATAGTCATTCCAACGGATTCCCTTTCCATTGGCCATGATCACGTAGCGATGGATAGCCACATTTTTCTCCGACGTCACCGAATTGTCCGACGTCACCGAAT